>DATJRE010000236.1:0-3736 GCA_035505095.1 Bryobacteraceae bacterium
GCCGTCGCCCGCCTGGCCGCCACCCTGATCTACGGCGTCCGTGTCCTCGACCCCGTCACCTTTGCCGTAGTCCCCCTCCTCACCCTGGCTGCTGCCGCCATCGCCTGCGTCTTCCCTGCCTGGAAGGCCTCCCGCGTCGACCCCGTCGCCTCCCTCCGCCACCAATAGCCTGCAAGTGTGGCAATCACGCCCATACGGGCCGAATATACCCGCTGCCGCCCACCTGGCCCGATCCGGCCGTGACGCGCAGACGAGCGGCCTGGAACCCTGTGCCAACTATATAATTTACAGTAATTTACAGGCTGACTATGGAAGGGAAACGGCACGCCGGCAACCGGCTCGCGCCGCCAATGAGGCCGGGCGAGACACCTTAGGGAAGGAAGTTTACTCGGTAGGCAGGCGGGCGCCGCAACGCCCGCCCGTACTCACAGGGGAATTTAAACCTGGAACGAACTGCCGCAGCCGCAGGTGGACTTCACGTGCGGGTTGTTGAACTTAAACCCAGCGCCTTCCAGGGTCTCCACGTAATCGACCTCGGCGCCATCCAGGTAGAGCAGGCTGGCCTGGTCGATGAACACCTTCAAGCCACTGTAATTATAGGTTTTATCGAGCATGTTCGGCTGATTTTCAAACGCCATCGAATAGCTGAAGCCGGAACACCCTCCCCCCACCACGGCGATGCGCAGGCCGACGGGCGCCGGTTCCTGGCTGCTCATGATCTCTTTTACCTTACCAACCGCTTTTTCCGTTAACTGAACCATGCTGGTTTGCTCCTGATTTGGCGCGGACTGCGCCCTCTCAGTATACAACCGGGGCCACATTCCACCACTCTGCGTGTTTAGATGAGCCAGGGCCGCTCCGGTCGCGGGATTTTTCCAGTCCTGCCGCGTGTTATCGTTCAAACAGGAGCGGTTTGTGCTGAAACCCGATTCCGGCTCGGTGCGTCGGAAACGGTGTATGGGAACACTGACGGGGGCTTTGCCACTTCCCGGGTTCGGCAGCAAGCTTGCGGCGAAATCTAGAGTGGATTACGAAAGCACCCCGGAAGGGGCCTTGGTCCGACGGGCGCAGGCCGGCGAGGAAGCCGCGTTTCGCGAAATTGTGGAAAGATACCAGTCTAAGGTGTTTTCCATCATCCACGGCATCGTGCGCCAGCGCAACGATGTGGAAGATATTGCACAGCAAGTATTTGCCAAGGTTTACCTGTCCCTCAAGAATTTCGATTTCCGCAGCTCCCTGATCACCTGGATCTACAAAATTACGGTCAATGAGTGCTTTGACTACCTGCGCAAGCGCAAGGTCCGCAAACTGGTATACGAAAGCGACCTGAGCGAGGATGAGGTCCGCCGGGTCGAAAATACCGAGCCCAATATCGACCGGCAGGCGCCTGCGGATGCCTCGCTGGCCAGCCGGGATTACGTTTTGAAGCTGCTCACGCGGGTTTCCGACGAGGAACGCTCGCTCCTGATGCTCAAAGAAGTGGAAGGCTATTCGGTAGAGGAACTGGCGGCCAAGACCGGGATGAACGAGAACACCATCAAGGTGAAGCTGTTCCGTGCCCGGCAGAAACTGGTAAAAGCGGCGCAACGGTTGGATCGCGCTCCCGGACTGGTGCCCGGTTGAGTGCGCCCTTGTGGCCGCAATGTCTTAAGTAGTTTGAAAACAATGGGTTCCCTGGAAGCGGGCGGGCCATCTTGGCAATAGACCCGTACGGGGCTGGTTCAGGCGTAGTATTTACTCTTGTAAGGGAAGAACATATGCACGCGGTTGTGGTGGAGAACCTCGAAGAGTATCTGGCCGGCACGCTGGAGCCGGCCGATCGACGCGCTATCGAGGCTCATCTGAACGCTTGTGAAGACTGCCGGGAGGAGATGAGCGAGATGCGCGAAGTCTCGCGGCTCTTCGTCTCCCTTCGGCCCGAAGAGGAATGGCAGCCATCGCCGGGATTCTATGCGGGGGTGGTTCGCCGCGTCGAAGAACAGGTGGTCAGGCCGTCGTTTGCCAGCCTGTTCAGTTTGGATTTCGTATTCGGGCGGCGGCTGGTGTTCGCCTCGCTGGTGATGCTGGCCGTACTGGGCAGCTATCTGGTGACCCGCGAGACCGAGTACGTTCCGGGGCCTTCCCCGGAGACCGTGATGGCCGAACAAAATTCGCCGAGCTTCGATTCCGGACCGGGCCGTGACAACATGCTGGTAACCATGACGGCCTATGAGCAGCACTGATTTGATGCTCAAAGCGGCCCCTTCCTCCTGGAGTCCCAAGCTGGCCGTCGGAATCACCTTGACGCTGGTGTTTCTGTGCGGCGTGGCGGCCGGCGCGGTCGCCATGAATTTAGGGGTGCATAACCTGCTGCACCAGCCGGCCTTCGATACCCCCGCCGGCAAGGCCCTCTACTTCGAGCACTTGCAAAAAGAGCTTGACCTGACCCCGGCGCAGTCCGAACAGATCCAATCGGTGCTGAACGACTTCTGGCTCTACTACCGCACGGTGCTCAGTGACAGCAAGGCGCGTGTGGAACAGTTGCTCAACGAAGAGCAGCGTAAGAAGTTCGAGCGCATGTTGCAGGAACGCCAGCCCCGCTAGAGCCTCGGACTCCGCCGCGCAAGGGCCCACCAAGCGCCGCCACTCCAAGTCCCTCCGCCCCAACGCCCGCTACCGCGCCAACGCCATCGCCCACCGCCGCCGCGCCCCGGGACCCAAAGAGCCCCCGCCCCGGAAGGCCCTCCCCGAAAAAGCCCCACGCCCCTCGCCACTGCCTACCCCGGTGTTGACACTCGCCCGAAGGCATGAGGACAATGGTTCCTGATCATGCTCCTTCGGTTCCGCCTTCGGATCGCTTCTCTCACCGCCGCCGTTCTCCTGCTGGGCGGTTGCAAATCGCAGCCCACCGGCTTCCCGGTACGCACCTATCCGATGGGCGAAAAGGTGTTGCTGGGCAGCCTCACCTACAGCGTGTTCGAGACCGAATACCTCACCCAGATCGGTGACGGCCCCGCGCCGCGGATCCCCCAAAACCGCTTCTTCCTGGTGAAGATCAGCGTCAGCAATGGTGGCTCCCAGACCGCCAACGTGGCCGCCTTCCAGGTGGAGGACGATAACGGCAAAGTCTACCCGGAGCTGGAAAACGGCGATGGCGTGCCGGATTGGATCGGCTATCTGCGGTCGGTGAAGCCGGCCGAATCGGCGCAGGGCAATGCCGTGTTCGACGCGCCTCCGCGCCACTACACCATTCGCGTCAAGGACGAGACCGGCGAAAAGGCCGCCCTCATCGATATACCCCTCACCTTCAACGCGGAGACGCCCGACGTGCCCATCCCGGGCGACCCCAGCAAAAAGGATCAATAAAAAGGACGTCCCTCTTGGCCGGCATTCGGAATCCCATCCCCGCGGCGTTCCTCCTGGCGCTGGCTGCCGCCCAAACGCCCCAGGCGGGCGAATTCGAGACCGAAATGCTGGCAGCCCACAATCTGGTCCGCGCGCAGATACCGGTCCCGCCCCTGGCGTGGTCGCGCAAGCTTTCGGCCGTGGCGCAGAAATGGGCCGACCACTTGCTGGCCAGCGGCCGATTCGAGCATCAGACCCGCTCGCCCTATGGCGAGAATCTGTTCGAGGCGCGCGGCCGCGACGCCAGTCCGCTGGATGTGGTGGCCGACTGGGCCGCGGAAGCCTCCGCCTACAACTATCGGACCAACACCTGCAACGGCAAATGCGGCCACTATACCCAGTTGGTCTGGCG
>DATJRE010000237.1:0-24307 GCA_035505095.1 Bryobacteraceae bacterium
CGCAGCTTGAAGTATTTCCGCATCAATTGCCATGTGCTTTCCAGTGTATCTTCCCACTGTATCCTGTCAGCCGCAACTCCAGTTGTGGCGCGCGCTGCCGGGCGCATCCCGCCTGTTCGCAGCACAACGCCCATCCCGCCGCAGTATTTTCCAAGCGCCGGGCCTGGGCTGTAATTTCTCGATCACGGTTGGGACCGGCGCTGCGGCTCGTCCACTACCCCACACCATCGCGCGCCACCGCGTCGTCTGCGTGGTCGGCGTAAGCGGCAGGGGCGCGGTCTATGAGGCCCATCAAGGCCGGCGGCGAGACCTTCTTGCGCTACGCCTCGCACCGGTTGGGCACGCATCGGCGCCTTATTCCCGCGCCTGGCGGGCCGGAGAGCCGCAATCAGCAGCCACTTTCAATCTTGCCGAAGGTTCGGATGGCCTTCGTGGGCCACCAGCAGGTCGTGCATGTCGTTGGCATGCTCCTCTTCGTTCGCCAGAATGCTTTCCATCATCACCCGGGAGGTCGGATCGTTTTCCCCGAAGAAGCGGATCAGCTCGCGATAGTGCTCGCAGGCGATGCGTTCCGCGATCAGGTTCTCCTTGATCATTTCCACCAGGTTGGCGCCTTCCACGTACTGTGACGCGGCCCGCGAAGCTAATCCCTCCGGATTGAAGTTCGGCCGACCCCCAAGCTGGTTGATCCGTTCGGCTACCTTGCGTGCGTGCCCCTGCTCTTCCTGGGCGTGCTGGTCGAATTCCTCTTTCACGCTCTCGCTGGAGATCCCCGCGGCCGCCACGGCGTTCATGGTGTAGCGCAGCACGCAAACGATCTCCGTGGCCAGGACGGACTGGAGGATCTCGATGGCCTGCTTCACATCGCCGTGGTAAGCCGGCGTGACCGCGCCGTCGTCGATACAGGCCCGCGCTCTCGACCGCAACTCCTGCACATCGCTAAGGAAAGGTTTTTCTATTGTCATCGGTTTCATGGACTTCCCCTTGAGAATTTAGTCCGGGCTGAAAGCTTCTGTACTGCTACGGTAACAATTTTCGGGGTTGGATTCTGCGCGAACCGATACTCTTAGAGGCCTGTCGCGTTCCTCCGGCCACGCGGCGCCCGCCGGTGCATCGCGCTGGCTTCTCCGCGAATCCCGCGGTGGCGGAACGGACGAACGGGACGGCGGCATTCCGGGTTATGATGGTCCTCGCGCCGGCCGCGGGGGTGGTCACCGATGGGCGACGAAAGCTCGTTCGATACAGTACGAAAGCTGGGGATCCAGCTCCCCCATGTGACGGAGGGAACCATGTACGGCAAGCCGGCGCTCAAGGTTCACGGCAAGGCGTTTGTGTGTATGTCGTCGCATAAGTCGGCCGAGCCGGATTCGCTGGTGGTGCGCACCGATTTCGAGCAGCGCGCCGAACTGCTCGCCGCCGATCCGGAAGTTTACTACGTCACCGATCATTACCAGGGCTATCCCGCCGTGTTGGTGCGCTTACGGCGCATTCCGCCGGGGGTGCTCCGCGACCTGCTCGGCATGGCGTACCGCTATATCCTCCGCGAATCGGCGCGCGGCACGCGGTAGCCGGCGGAGGGAAGGCCGGCTTCGCCGCCGCCTTCTGCGTGGCCCAACCGCGGAGCCGCGTGCGGTGCCACAATGGATATCCTGGTGGAATTATGAAGACAGGCATCTCCGCCCTCCTTGGCTGCTCCCTGGCCGCATTGGCCGCGGGAACCTTCGTAACCGACAAGACCGATCCGCAAGCGGCCGGTATGGACGCCGCGCGCCTGGCACGCATTCCCGTCCGCATGAACGAGTTTGTGGTCGCCGGCAAGACCGCCGGCGTGGTCACCCTGGTCGCCCGGCATGGACACGTCGCCAGTCTCGAAGCGGTCGGGTATCAGGATCTCGAAAGCAAGACCCCCATGCGCACCGACACCATCTTCCGCCTGGCGTCGGTCACCAAGCCGGTCACCTGCGCCGGCATCATGATTCTGGTGGATGAGGGGCGCATCTCGCTGATCGATCCCGCCGAAAAGTATCTGCCGGAGTTCAAGGGCCTCAAGCTGAATCCCTGCGGCACCCTGGCCGGCTACAATTGCTCCTCGGTCACACCGTCCCGTCCGGTCAACATCCTCGACCTGATGACCCACACCTCGGGGCTGCCCGGCACGGTTTCCACGGGCGCGGCCCCGCCCAACACGCTGGCCGAAAGAGTCGCCGCCGTTTCCCGGGCTACCCTGCTGTTTGAGCCGGGGACGGCATGGAACTACAGCAACATCGGGATCGCCGCGCTTGGCCGCATCATCGAGGTGGTCACCGGGGAGTCTTACGACCGCTTTCTGGCCGAACGGATTTTCCGCCCGCTCGAAATGCAGGACACCTTCTTCTTCGTGCCGCCCGACAAGGCCAACCGCGTGGCGTCGGTCTACACCTACGAAGCCAGCGGGCTGAAGCGGGTGTCGATGCCGCCGCCGAAGTTTCCGGCGCCCGAGGGCGGCCTGTTCAGCACCGCCGCCGACATGGCGCGGTTTCACCAGATGATGCTCAACAAAGGAACGCTCAACGGGCGGCGGATCCTGTCGGCGGCGGCGGTGGAGGCTATGACCACGTCGCAGACCGGCTCCATGAAGGCGGGCTTCGCTCCCGGCGTGGGCCACGGTTTCGGCTTCGAAGTGGTGCGCGAGACGCTCGGCACTTTCCGCTACAACTCGATCGGCAGCTTCGTGAAAGGCGGCGCCTATCGCACTTACGGGTGGGTGGACCCGGCCAAAGATCTGGTCGGCATCATCTTCATGCAGCGCACCAACGGCGGAGGCGACGTCGCCGACGAGATCAACAGCTTCATGGCGATGGCCGCCGCCGCTATCGAAAACTGAATGGGATCGGGCGCTCGACGGCCGCATCCTGCTAAGCGCCGCCGAACGGCAGCCCGCTTTGACGGTAGTGCGGCTCGGGACGGTTCGGTACCGCCCGGGCCGTCTGCTCCGGGTGACGGCACTCTCGACCCCGGAAAGCCCGTGGCATTCCGGTTTCGGCTGGTTTCTCGATCCTACGCCGGGCGCGCTGCAGGTGGCCAAACGTGTTGCGGTGAAATCCCCGCTGCCCGGGCAGCCTATCTTCCGAAAATAAGTCCCTAATATCCTTATTCAACTTGCGGCGCCACCAGCCGCGTTCGAGCATAAAAATGGGACCGGCCTGCCCTACTTTTCATGCCCGGAAGAGATCTTCAACTTGCAACCCCGGACCAATCCGCCAGCCATGCGGATGCACCAGCCCTAGAGACACCCGCGCATCCGTCCGCCCGGATACCGGCGCTCGATGGCGTTCGGGGCGTTGCCATCCTGATCGTAATGGTTTCGCATCTCTCGGAACGGTTTTCCGTGACCAGCCCTGCCCTGCGCTGGCTCAAAGCGGTCCTGTTCGCCGGTTGGACCGGCGTCGACCTGTTCTTTGTCCTCTCGGGCTTTCTGATCACCGGCATCCTGTTCGACGCCAAGGGAGGAGCCGGGTACTTTCGCAACTTCTACGCCCGCCGGACCATCCGCATCTTTCCTCTGTATTACGTAGCCCTCGCCATCATTTTTTGGGTTGCGCCAATCGTTGCTCCGAAGTCCGCGCCTGCCGACTGGGACTCGCTGCATTACTCTCTCGCCCGCCATTACTGGCCCTGGTTCTGTACCTACATGGTGGATGTGCTGGTTGCCTGGAAAGGCTTTCTGTTTGGCGGCCACTTTTGGACCCTGGCGGTGGAAGAGCACTTCTACCTGGTTTGGCCCTTTCTGGTCTACCGGCTGTCCCATCGGGCGCTGATCGCGACATCTTTGCTCCTGATGATGGCCGCGGTGGTTCTCCGCTTCAATATGGCGATCTGGGGAGCCTCTGAATCGGCGATCTATGTGCTGACCCCCTGCCGCACGGATGGGTTGGCCCTGGGAGCCTTCCTGGCCCTTACCGTGCGGGCCCCCGCCGGGCTGCGAACCCTCCTCCGTCTGGCGCGCCTGGTATTGCCGGCCGCCACGGCCCTTTGGATCGCACTCTTCTTTCTCGAGCCTGGATGGAGCCAATACGGGTTGATTCCCCAGACCTTAGGCTACGCCGTCACGGCGGCATTCTACGGATGTGTACTGGTCTTCACTCTCGGGTCCCAGCGGCTGTCCGCCGCCATGTCAGCCGGGCCGCTGCGCTTTCTGGGGAAAATCAGCTACGCCCTCTACGTCTTCCACCCTTTTATCTTTTCCCTGATTGCGCCCAGTTTCGCTCTCGGCGCCCCTTCCCATTACTCAGTGGTGGTTGCCTGGCTTCCGCACCTTTTCGGCGGGGCCAACGCCAGCGGCCTTTTTCCGGTCCTGGATGGAGTGGTCTTCGCTGTTTTGGCCGCTGGTCTATCGGTGGGAGCTGCGTTGCTTTCGTGGTATGCGCTCGAAGCGCCGTGTCTCCGCTTGCGGCGGCTGTTTCCTTACGCGAAAAAGGCTGCCGCCGGGGTGCTTGCGGAATTACCCCGCGCGCGCAGCTTCACCTCAGCCGGAAAACTGCCCGGAGCTACTTCCGATCGGTCTTGTCGTCTTTGTGGCGGGCTTTGCGCTCGGCGTCGTGCTTGGCGCGGAGCTGGTCGTACAGAGGCACCTGGTCGGGCCGCAGGATGGCCTTGACAGCGGCGATCTGCTGATCCTGCACCGTCCGGCTTTCGGCGTCCAAACGCTTGTGGATTTCCTTGAACTGGTCCAGAGTGTGGTCGTAGATCTGCTGTAACTCTCTTACCTGCTGGTCGTCCAGCTTGACCTCGGTCCGCATCTCCGCGATCCGGTGCTTCCGCACGTCCTCCGGGTTTCGGTCCGGCGGACGGGGGGGCAGGGTGGTGTAATTGCTCGAAACCGTGCTGACCATGTACAAACGGTTGGCGACGGCGCCAACCAAGGCCCCACTCAGAAACACAAGAGCCACCGAGAGTATCGCGGACGATCTGGATTTGACCATTTGGAACCGCTCACCGGCCCGGGTCGGAAAGGTCTAACTTCACCGGACCGACAATCTCGGGCGCATCCACCGGGTTGGCTTCCGCCAAGGCCTCAATGTAGGTTTGGGTGTTGTAACTGGCAATATGCCGGGGAGTATAGGCATAGAATCCCAGCGCAATCGACAGCGCTACTGCCGCGGGAACCAGGGCACTGGCGAGCCGCCGGAAAGAGAACAGAAAACCCTGGCGAGCCTCAATCCGTTGCCACAGATCGGGCATGAAGTTAGTGCTTACCTCCGGAGGGGGGCAGGCCTTCCGGTACGCCCGGAACAGAGCATCCAGCTTTTCTTCATCTCCGCGCATTGGAGCCATATCGAACCTTTTCGACCTCTACCGGCTGTCGCCGGATCCTTCTCGTTTCCCAAAAGCCTTCAGAACCCGTTGCCGGGCCCTGAACAATCGTACCTTAAGAGCATTTTCGTTGACCTTGTAAATCTTTTCAAGCTCCTTCAACGAAAGTCCTTCTACTTCTTTCAACATCAGCAGAATCCGGTCGGCCTCGGAAACCGCCCCGAGGAGCGAATCCACCGATTCCCGGATCTTCTTCTGGTGCTGATCTTCCAGTTCGGCCTTGCCGCCCGCCATAGCGTCGGCCATCATGACCTGTTGTTCGGACAGGTCCGACATGCGGAACTCCTGGCGGCGCCGCTGTTTACGCAGATAATCGTAAGCCGCGTTCACCGTCAGGCGGTAAAGCCAGGGTTCAAAGACCTCCGCCGTCCGCAGTTGGTCGAGCGAAAAGTAAAGCCGCAAAAAAACTTCCTGAGCGACATCCTCGACATCCTCCGGACGGGCGATCAACCGGGTGATCGTCCCCAAAATCCGCTTCCGGTACGCCAAAACGATTTCGTTAAACGCCGCGCCATCGCCTGCCTGGGCGCGCCGGATCAGATCGAACTCTACCAGCATGCCTCACCGCGAGTGCCGGCACGCATCAATCGCCTTGGCTCCGACTGGATAGGCGTACTGCCGTGGTTACAGGTTACAAACTGCCGGAATGTCAGGCAAAAGCGCTCTTCGGAACGGACTTCTCCCTCTGCAATAGCTCCTGGTGGCCATGCGCGGCAGGCGGATCCGTCCGCTTGGATTATCATTCGTTAACCTCCATTATTCCAGAACTGGCGCAGCCGCGCCTCCCAATCCGGCCGGGATGGGAGACCGGGATTCTGGGCCCCGCCGGTTTTTCTAAGTCAGGGGACTTTTCTGTAAGTCAGCGCAGCGCCTAAATTCACCCCTCCCTGGGAAAAGTGTGGCGCCGTACAAAGCTGCCGCGGCAACCGTACGGCGTCGTGCTTTCGCGGCTTGTCAACTGGACGCCCGCAACAGAAACTCAAGGTAGGGGCGCAACTCAGGCGACGATTTCACCGCACGATCTTATATGTTGCAATCAAACCACTTACCGATTGGCGGCAGAACTACTATCGCGCCACTCAAGGCCGTCTCGGCGAACCCAAGCACCGCTCTTCTTAGCGCCGCGGAGCGTTTGGAACCACCCGGAATCGGTCTGCCTTACTGGGGTACAATTGCCCCAAGCTGTATGCGATTCCCAGCGGCAGATATCAAGGGAACGAACGTAACGGGAAACGTAAACTGGGTGGGCCAGGGTGCGGTCCGTGCCCTCGCCCCACGCAGCGGGAGCCTCGAGCAGCCCCTCCTGCGTAACCACGTCCTTCACCAAGAGGGCGACACGGGTAAATACCCTATCTGTTGGAGCGCTCTTATGTCCATAGATGGGGGCGAAGACCTCAGGTCAGGGCATTTAGTCCCGGAGAATCCGTAAATTTAAGGAGGATCATAAGAAATGTGTGACTATTCGTTGATGGCAGTTCCAAACCGGCTGGCGCAAGAGGGTGAGGATCTGGTGGCACACCGGTTTCCCACGGGATCTCTAGGGCTGGCCTCACCAGACGATTTGAAAATTTCCACGGCGCCCACGCCCACCGCCAAGCGGGGGTTCTGGCGTGCCGTTCAGGAGTTTCTCAACCCCACCAAGGGTAAACCGGTTTGCGCCGTCTGCATTCCGCCAGGAGCCAAACTGCGTTTGCAGGATATCTCCACGCGGCTGCAGCACGAATTCGCGGTCGGCCCAGTCGAGGAGGTCACCTTCACCCAGATCACCGCGGCGGCGCACAGCTACCGCGATGCAGTGCGCTTCCGCAACGGCCGCGAGATCCGTCTGCAGGAACTGAAGGAGGGGCAGCGCGTGCACGTGCTGGATCTGTCGTGCGCCGAAGACCTCGACCTGGAGCGCCTGCGGGAAGAGCGCGCCGAGTTCACCTCCCGCCGGTAGATCCGGCCTGCTTGCACCTGAACCCGGCGGTTTGTGGCCGCGGAAGGGCGTCCGTCTGCTCCGTCGAAAACTCGGGTGGATACCCGAGAGTTTCATGGGTTCCGATGCCCCAAGGCCCCAGGCCGCAGGGACAATTTGGCTTGCTTTACGGGCGCGGCTCCGAAACCACTATCGGAGCTGCGTCCATGAGCGTCGCAACGGAATCAATGGCTTGCGGCCGTCTTCCGCGGGGGCGCTTTAGTGTGTTCCGCCCTCCTGGAGAGCGCCTGGCGGGTCAGAGCGCCACCTGAAGGGGGTGGCCCTCGAAAACCGCCTCCCGCGAACGCGCTTCGCCGGCAACCTGGATCCGCAGTTGCCTCTTGGCTGGAGGCAGCATCCGGGATCCGCTCGCCAGGCGCAGGCTCAGCCGCCGCCGGCGGTCGTCCCAGGCCATGTTCACACGCAGGAACTCGCCTTTGTGGTAATCCAGGGTTTCGCCATCATCTTCATATAGCCAGCCGCCGCCCTCCGCGCCCGGGTGGACCCGCAGAACCAGCGGCCCCTCCACCGTTTCGCCGGTGTACTGGCGGACAGGCCCCATGGGGATCACCGCACCGGCGCGCACGTAAACCGGGATGGTCGCCAAATCGACCGGCCGCACAATCTCCCGCCCTCCCTCTATGCGCTCGTGCGTCCAGAAGTCGTACCAGACGCCGCGCGGAAGATACACCGCCCGTGTGGTGGCGCCCTTCTCCACCACCGGGGCCACCAGCAGGTCGCGCCCGAAGAGGTACTCGTCGCCCCGCGCCACGGCTTGGGGATCTTCGGGATGGTGCAGCCAGAGCGCCCGCATAATGGGTAAGCCGGTTTCGCAGGTCTCCTTTACCGCGGAGTACACGTAAGGCATCAACTGGTAACGCAACTCCAGGTATTTCTTGCAGATGGGCTCAATCTCCGGGTTGTGCAGAACGTTCCCATCGGGATGGTAGCTGGGGGTTTCGGGCACCCCGATCTCGCCCACCGTCCAACCCCACGGCAGGTGCAGCCGCCAATCGCGCCCGTGGGACCGGAACAGCGGCGTGAAGGCGGCGAACTGGAACCAGCGGGCGTACAATTCGCCGGTGTACTCGGCCGTGGGAACGAATCCCCCGATATCGGTTCCCCAGTAGGGAATCCCGCTCAGCCCGGTGTTGATCCCCACGGCCACATGCGTCTTGAGGGTCTCCCACCGGGATTGCACGTCCCCCGACCACAGGAAGGACGCGAACCTCTGCATGCCGGCGTATCCGTTGCGGTGCAGCGCGTAGACCCGCTGGTTGGGGCGGTACATCTCCGATCCCTCGGCGTACATGCGGTTGCGCGCCAGGCGGGACGATGCGTCCAGGCCATCGCCCTGGTCGGGCCACCAGCCATCCACGCCCAGGTCGAATAGCGGCTTGTGTACCGGCCAATAGCAGCTCACCTGGCGATCGGCCGGCCAATGGCCGTCAGGCGTGCGCCCGCTGGGCAGCGGGGCGGCGGTGCAGGTGTCGCGGACCGACCCGGTCAGCCGGCGCCCTTCCAGCACCACGTGCAGCACCACCTTAAAATGCTCATCGTGCAACTGCCGGATGGCCGCGGGAGGATCGGGAAACGGGCGCGGGTTCCAGGCGAACTCGCCATTGTGGGTGTTCCACCCGTTGGGGCAGAAATCCGTCCCCAGGTAAATCATGGCGTCGCAGGGCAGCTTCTTCTCGCGAAACGTGCGGGCTTCCCCGGCAATCTCTTCCGGCGTCCCCAGGGTGCGGTGGGATTGCTGGTATCCGAACGACCACAGCGGCGCCATCTCCGGATAGCCGGTCAGGCGGGCATACTCCGCCATCACCGCGGCCGGCTCCGTGGCGCCGATCACGAACACGTCAATGGGCAACGCCGCCTCGGGCGTGGTTTCGACGCGCCCGGCCGCGCCCGTCAGGTCGAAGGCGCCCAGCGGGTGGTGCAGAAACAGCGCCCAGCCCCCGGTGCCGATCGCCAACTGCACCGGCACCTTGGCGCCGTGGGTGGCCAGGTGGTAGCCGCCCTGGCCGCTGCCCATGCGGTCCAGGCTGCCGCGCCGGTCAAATTGCGGACCGCCCTGGCCCAGACCGAACACCGGCCCGTTCCCCAACTGGAAGCTCAGTGCGCCTGTCTGGGCGTCCACCGCCAACTCCTGCACCACGCGGCCGCCCTTGGCTTCCACGCGAATGGCGAGCGCCTGGGCGGCCGCGGCTCCGCCGGAAAGCCGCACCGTGAGGCCGCCGCACTTGACCGTCCGCGGCGCCGGCAGGCTGCGCAGGCGCACGGCGGGCGGTCCCCAATCCTCCTTCACCAGCGCGCCATCGGACGGAATGGGCTGCGGCTGGCCGCCCGAGAGCGCCTGAATGGCGATCCGCACGGTCCACTGGCTGACGGCGGTGAGGCTTACCTCCACGGGCCGGCCGGCGATCTGCACACCGGCATCCTCGCCGGAGGCGGATGGCGCACGCAGCAGAGAGCCGGCGCCGGCTGCGGCTACGCTCCGGAGAGCTTGTCTACGGGTCAATGAGTTTCCTCCCATGGCTACTCGGAAACCCACTTGCGCAAGGTCGCGGAGAGCGTCTCCATTTTCACCGGTTTCGAGATATAGTCGTCCATGCCGGCGGCGCAGCAGCGTTCCCGCGCCCCGTCCAGGGCTTCGGCGGTCATGGCAATGATCACGGCGCGCCGCCCCCCGCCTTCCAGCAGGCGAATGGCGCGGGCCGCTTCGTAGCCATCCATCTCCGGCATGTGGCAATCCATGAGCACCAGGTCGTAGGGCGCCTGGCGGAACCTTTCCACCGCCTCTCGGCCGTTGTCCGCGCGGTCGGGGTCCAGCCCCAGGCGCTTTAACATCAGGATCGCCACGCGCTGGTTCACCGGATTGTCCTCCACCAGCAGCACCCGCTCCGGCCGCAGCGGACTCCCCACCGTCTCCGGCGGCGGAGCGGCGGGCTCCGCCCAGGCCTTGGGCCGGCTGAGCAGCAGGGCGTTGAGCAGTTGCGACTCGCGCACGGGCTTCACCAGCGAGGCATCCACCCCGATGCCCTCGATCTGCTTCAGCTCGCTAAGATGGCCCACCGAGGTCAGCAGAATCAGCCGGGTATTGGCAAACGCCGGCTCTGCCCGGATGGCCCGCGCCAGCATGGCCCCGTCCATCCCCGGCATCTGGTAGTCCAGCAGCACGAAATCGAAGGGGCGCCCGCTGCGCTGCGCCTCGCGCATGGCATCCACCGCCTTCTGCGGCGCCGCAAGGCTTTCGTGCTGCATGCCCCAGTTGCCCACCTGCTCGCGCAGCACCCGCAGGTTGATTTCGTTATCGTCCACCAGCAGCACGCGCAGCCCGCGCAGGTCGTCGGGCGGCGGAGGCGGCGCGTGGGGGTCGGCATCCAGGGCCAGCGGAAGGGTGAACCAGAAAGTGGAGCCGCGGCCTTCGCAGCTCTCCACCCCCACCGTGCCGCCCATCAGCTCCACCAGTTGTTTGGAGATGGCCAGCCCCAGCCCCGTGCCGCCATACTTGCGGGTGGCCGAGCCATCCACCTGGCTGAATTTCTCGAACAGGCGGCCGATCTTATCGGGCGGAATCCCCACCCCGGTATCCTCCACGGCGATGCGCAGGCGGGCCGTGGCGCCGGTCCGCCCCTGGCACTTCACGCTGACCACCACGCTGCCGGCGGGCGTGAACTTGATGGCGTTGGCCACCAGGTTGGTAAGCACCTGGCGGATGCGCCCGCCATCGCCCAAAAAACGGCGCGGGACGGCGGACGGATACTCCAGCACCAGGTCCAGATTCTGTTCCTCGGCGCGGGCGGCCAGCATCTCGTTGACCTCTTCGGCCAGGCTGCGCAGGTCCAGCGGAAACGTCTCGATCCCCAGCTTGCCCGCCTCGATCTTGGAGAAATCCAGGATGTCGTTGATCACGCTGAGAAGCGCTTCGCCGGAGCTGCGCACGGTTTCGGCGCATTCCCGCTGGCCGGAGTCCAGTTCGGTGCCCAGCAGCAGCCCGGTCATGCCGATGATGCCGTTGAGCGGCGTGCGAATCTCATGGCTCATGTTGGCCAGAAACTGGCTTTTCAGTTCGGCGGCCTGGCGGGCCTCGCCCAAAGCGCGGTCCAGTTCCTGGTTCTTGTACTGCAACTCGGCCGAGAAGGCCTTGAGCCGCTCTTCGGCCTTGCGCTTTTCGGTAACGTTGAGCATGGCGGTGCGCATGCCGACCGGTTGGCCCTGCTCATCGCGGATCAGCCTTTCGTGGATTTCAAACAGCAGGATGGATCCATCGCGGCGGCTGTAGGGACGCTCGAAGGGCACCAGCCGTTCTTTGCCGGTGAGCTTCTCGGCCACCCGGCGGCGGCTCAACTCGCGCTGATCCGGCGGCACCATGTCCGAGACGCTCCTGCCGATCAATTCCTCGGGCTGGTAGCCCAGTAATTCGCATTCGGCCCGATTGACGCGGCGGACGATTCCCTGGCTGTCGATTTCGTGATAGGCCACCGGAGCTTCGTCGAAGAGCTGGCGAAAACTCTGCTGGCTTGCGTGGGTGGCCTTCTCGGCGCGGCGGCGCATCGTGACGTCGTTGAACAGCACCACGATGGGCGCGCCGGCTTGGGAGCCATGCACCCAGGCGGTCACTTCCACCTCTACCGTCTGGCCATCCAGCCGGACCAGCACCTCATCCAGCGGCGGAGAGGGATGGTGGGACTCGTTCAGACGCCGGATGCGCTCTTCGACCTCCGGCCGAAGATCGGGATGGATCAGCTCCAGCATGGTCTTGCCAAGGACCTGGGAAGCTTCCGAGGCCCCCAGCAGAGCCAGGCAGGGCGCGTTGAGATAGCGGATGATGCCACCCTGGTGAGCCAGGATAGCCACCGGAGCCGGGCCGAAGAATGTCTCGAATTGGGCAACCCCCTGGGAATCGAGCGGCACTGCACGCTCAGTATAGCCCAGTGACCGGCGGGGATGCCCGGCCGGTCCGGGGCCTCAGAAAACATCACTGGCGGACCTCTAGCCGGGACCGCTTCTTTCCGTGGGACCAGCCGGCCGCCTCGCGGCTTTTTGGATCTCGGAATTCATCTCGCCACCGATCAGAATGGCTCCGTTGGTGACATAAAGCCACAACAGCAGCATGACCACACCGTTCAACTGGCCATAAGCGCGCGAATAATCATCCACCCGGTCGAAATAGAGGCGGGCCGCGAAGGTGGCGCCAAGCCAAAGGATGAGCGCGCAGACTGCGCCCGGTGTACTCCAGCGCCATTCGTGATCGCGCAGGTTGGGCGCGAAGCGGTAAAGCAGCGCAAACGAGAAGCAGAGTGAAAGCAGCACAACCAGCCATTCCACGCTGAGGAAGACGGCAGCTCCGGTGTGGAAGTGAGACTCGACATCGGTTCCGGCGAAGATCAGGAATAAAGCAATGCAGCTCGTGAGCGCCAGCGATAGGGTCAGTCCGCCGATCGTCAGAGCCAATTGCCACCGCGGCCGGCGCTCTTCCACTTCATAGGCGCGGTTGAGGCCGTAGACCATGGCCCAGGTTGCGTTGCAGCCGGCCCATAACGCACCGGCGCACACCGCCACGAAGTGGAAGCCAGAAGCCGCGCGCCCGGTGAGTTCGTTGAGGATGTTTGCGAGGAGACGCGCCCCTTGAGAGGGAAGCACCTGCCCTGAGAGACCCTGGAGCAGGCGCTTCAGCGAACCGCCGGCGTGGGGCACCCGCGCGGCGACGGCGAGCAGCACCAGAAGCGCTGGGAAAATGGCCAAAAACTGGTAGAACGCCATCCGGCCGCCTTGGCCAAATACGCCGTCTTGCCAAGTCTCGCGAGCGGTCCGGCGAAGTAGCTGCCATAGCGAGAGACCACCCAGACTCCAGAGTTCGACCATGCCGCCCTGCTTCCATTCTCGGTCGAATCGCCTGGGCCCGCCAGCCGGTGCGGAAGCGTCCGGGCGCCGGAAAGCGCGGCCGCCCGGGCGCCCCCCTCAGAACGCCAGGTGCAATTGCAACTGCAGGAAGCGCGGGCTGCCGATGGTGTGCTGGATGATCCCCAGGCTGCCTTCCGGCGGGAACACCGGCGGCGGCTCGTAGCCGGCAAAGAAGGTCACGTCGTTGTTGGGCGCGTCGAAATCCGGATGGTTGAACAGGTTGAAGGCGTCCAGATTCAGGTACATTTTGACCCGGTCGTTGATGGGAATATCCTTGCGCAGGGACGCATCGAAGCGCACCTGGAACGGCGCGCGGAACATGTTGCGTCCCGAGTAGCCGTACGCCGACTCGTAGTTATCGCAGCCGGATGCGTCGCAGGGCGGCACGCCGTCTTGCCCCGGAGCCAGAAACGCCGGCGAAAAATCGTTGGCATTCAACACCGGCTGGCCGGCATTCACGCCCAGGGTGCCCTGCAGCTTGGCCTGGTTCGCCGAAACCCCGGGCTTCAGCGGAACGATGGGGTTGTTCAGCTCGTCATCGGTGCCATAATACAGGCTCCCCACCGAGCCGCTGTAGTCGTACACGCTATAGGGCTCGCCGCTCTGCGCCACGGTCTGGCCGGCGATGGTCCATCCGTTCACCAGCCTGCCCAGCGATTTGCTGTGGGTGAGGCTGGGAATCGTGTAACTGTAATTGATCAGGAAGACGTGCGTCTGGTCGAAATCCGAGGAGGCGTAATTGTTCTTCGGATACAGCGGATTGTTTCCCGTGAAGAACAGCCCCAGCCCGCTCTGCTCGTCGAGTGAGTGCGACCAGGTGTAAGAGGCGGTGAATTGCAAACCGCTCGCAAAGCGTTTGACCGCCTGAAGCTGCAGCGAGTTATACATCGAGATGCCCTCGGCCTCATAAAGCACCGAGTTCATGTCGTAACCGACATAGGGCACGCGGATGGGCGCGTTGCCGGCGTATTCCGAGGTGGAGACGGTTTCGCTGGCGATCTCGTTCAGGCCATAAGAATAAATCTGCCCGTTTACGGGGTTCTGCGGGGTGGCGATGTTCGGCTGGTTGAAGGCGATCGGCAAGACCTCGTGCACCCCGTGGTTGCCCACATAACCCACGCTGAGCAGCCAGTTGCTGGACGCCTGGTACTGCACGTTGAAGGACCAGTTCTCGGTGTAAGGCAGCTTGTTATTGATCGCGTAACCACCGAACAGGTCCGGTCCGTAGAGATTGCCGGCCGGAAACTTGCCCGATTCGGTCTGCGAGATGTTGGGCAGCAGCGCGTTGAAGCCGGCGGCGGTGCCTGCCGGTGCGGCCGGCGGGGTGGTGCCAAAAGGATTGGCGAAGGTGGCGCCGGTAGCTGCCGCGGTCTCGGCCACGAAGGGCTGCGCCAGCGTCACGCCGAAGGGTCCATTGAAGCCCGCGCCGGCGCTGGGAGAAAATTCGGTGAAGAATTCGCCGCGGTCGTAATAGAGGCCGACGCCCGCGCGCACGGTCCACTTGGGGCGCGGCGACCATGCGATACCGATCCTGGGCGCGAAGCCATACTGGTGCTGGGTCAGCAGGGAATCGCCGGAGCCATTGGCAACCTCGAATCCCGAGTTGGTGATGGTATCGGTGGACAGGTTATAGGAATACGCGCTGGGGTTGAACCCGGTCAGCTTGCCATATTTTTCGGTGAGCGGCCCCTCGTAGTCCCACCGCAGCCCCAGCGTGACATTCAGGTTACTGCGCAGCTTGTAATTGTCGTTCACGAACCAGCTCGGGCTTTCGGAGCGATAGTAGCGGCTGGCCGACCCGTTGAACGCCAATGAGGATGTGCCGGTTTTGACCGTCCCTTCGACGAAGGTCAGGAACGTCTTGAAGTCGATGGTGTCGGTATCCGTGTTGTTGTTGACGATGTTGAGCTGCGTTCCGTCGTACTCCGCGCCGAAGGAGAGCGTGTGCCGCCCTTTCACCCAGTTGAGGGTGGTTCCCAGCTCGCCCTGGTTCTGGAACATCCCCGCGTTGCCGAAACTGACGCTGGGGCCGAATTCCAAGGCGCTGGCCAGAGTCGGATCGTCGCTCGAGATCTCAATCTGCGGGAATCCTTGCGAGCCGAGCAGATTGATGCCGAACTGGCTGGGACCGAACGCCTGGCTGGTGTGGGCGTAGGCCCGCAGGCGGTCGAACCCCACGCGCTGCGTCCAGGTGATATTCGGAGACAAAATCACGGTGTTGTTCAGCGACACCACCTGGCTGCCGGCGGCCATCTGTTGGGGAAAGCCGAGCAGCGCGCCCACCGCGCCAAACGGGCTGTCGATGGGGTTGTTCTGGTAGTAGTATTTGCCCGAAAGGCGGTCCCGGTCGCTGATGCTGTAGTCGATGGCCCCAATCGCCTGGTCCACGTTGGCGGTGGAATTGGGCCCCTGCAGGAACGCGTCGTACCCCAGTTGCTTGGCGGTTGTGGCGTTGGTCACCTGGGGGGTGGGGATCAGATACTGGCCGTTGGGCAATTGCGCCTGCAGCATGGCTAGGGCCGGTGCGCTGATCTGGCCGGCGGTGATGGTGGATCCGTAGCTGGCCTGGACGGTGTTGATGATGCCCTGCGCGCTGCGGTCGTTGGTGAGGTTCAGCGGCACCGTTACGCCTTTGCTGGATTCGGCGGCGTCCACCACCCGAATGCCCTGGTAAGAGCCGAAGTAGAAAAGCTTATCCTTTATAATCGGACCGCCAATGGTGCCGCCGAACTGGTTGCGGTTCAGGTAGGGCACTTTGGTGGTGACGGCCGGCGACGCATTGTAGAAAAACGGCGCCGCATTCATGTCGCTGTTCTGGAATTTTTCGTAGACGATGCCGTGAATCTCGTTGGTCCCCGACTTGGTAATCATGCTGACGTGCGCGCCGCTGTGGGCGCCCTGCGACACGTCGTACATGGACGAGTTGACGTCGATCTCCTGCAGCGCTTCCACCGGCGGCGTGGGTAGCGCCTGCCCGATAGCGTTGTACACCGAGACGCTTTGGATCGCTCCGCCCGAGCCGAAACTTTCGCCGGTGTTCAGGACGAAGCGATTCTCGCCCACCTGGCTGGCCGAGTTGCCGTTGAACAGATTGTCCGTGCTGATGCCGTTCAGCGAAAAACTGTTGCTGGTGTCGCGCTGGCCGTTGGAGAAAATCGCCTGGTTGCCCAACCCCGTGTTGGCGCCGCCGCCGCTCACGAAATCGGCATGCACGCCGGGACTCAGAATGGCCAGTTGGGTGAAACTGCCGGTGGCCAGCGGGGTCTGCTCCAGGGCCGCCTGGTTGACCACGTAGCCGTTGGTGGTATCCACCTGGTTCATCAGCGAAACCGAATTGACTTCCACGGTGGTGGCCACCGCGCCCACTTGCAGGTTGCCATCAATGGTGGTGGTGCGGTCTGAATTTACCAGTACCTGGGTGTGGGTTTCGGTCTGAAACCCCTGCTTGGTAATGCTGAGCTGATAGGTACCGGCCGGAAGATTCGCAATCTGGTACGATCCGTTGGCCTGGGTCTGCTCGGTCACCGTGAGGCCGGTGGCGGCATTCACGGCCTTCACGGTGGCATCGGGCACCGCCGCGCCGCTGGCATCTTTCACCGTGCCGGTAATGGCGCCCAGAATCTGCTGCGCCTGGAGCGGCGCCAGCCACGTGGTGAACCACAACAACAGCGCGCACGCGAACAGCTTTCTGAGGGGCGACGTTAACCAGTTAGTCATAGTTGTAAAGCTCATAAGTCCCAAGCTCCTTTCGGCAAATGTGGACCCGTTCTCAACCGGCATCCGCCGGATTGGCGTGAGGCAAAATGCCATGCAAGCATATGATCTCCCATGGAGATTGTCGGGCACGCTTGCTCTACTGGGAGCAGGATAGAGCTGATGCAGAGGAAAGTTCAGCATACACTCTCATCAGGGTTCCGGGCAAGACCTTTTCGAGCGCTGGCAATGGTCATCCGGGGACCATATTTCTGGTTAGCGGGGCTTCAGCGCCACCACCGGCACGCGCCGCCGGGCAGGGATAATCCCGAGATGCAGTTGATCGCGCAGCCGCTCCAGAAAATCGTTCCGCGCACCCGATCGCCGGCCTCGAGACGAGCGGATGCCGATTCGCACATGGGCTTACGAACCGGCCTCCGTCACTTCCATGCCCAGCAGGCACCCCAGCTTGCGAATCTTGCCTGCAATGTGCCCCACGCCCACCGCGCAATGGTGCGCCGGACCCTCCGCGTTCCAGCTTTCCATGAACCGCCGCGCGCCCGCGGCAAAACGGTAGCGGCTGTTGGTGTTGCCGATCTCCAGAATCGGCCCCGCCACGGACTCGCCCTGGGCCACCAGCAGCTTCATCCCGGCGTCCGTCTCCACCACCGAAAGCAGCGTCACCGGCCCGTGCTTCACCGACATTTCCACCGACAACCCCGCGCCCACCTTGCCGTGATAGACGCCTAGCGGACGCAACTTGATTTTGCCTTCGGCGATGGCGCAATGGCCGGGGCCGTCGTGGCCCATCAGCACCACATCGTCCTGGAAGTCGGTAGCGTAATATTCGGTGAACGATCCGCCGGCGCCGAACAGGTCCATAATCTTCATGGCCTGCGCGTTCTTCACCTCGTATTCGCCGGCCACCGGAATGCCGCGCGCCGTCAGCAGGCTGGCGCCCGGAATGATCGAGCCGATGGCGTCTTCGTTTTCCGCAATTCCGGACCCACGGTAGTAGTAGGCCATCGACCCGAGCGCGTGCCGCTCCACCAGCCAGTCCAGCGCCAGGGAAGTGCGCGCGGCGCGGCGCAGCTCCGCCGGTGGGCAATCGGCTTGCACGTCGAACGTGGTGGAGAACCGCCGCACGCGCTCTTCGATGGCCGGTTCCGGCACGTCGCGGCGCAGGGCCGCCAGTTCGTCCACCTCCAACAGCTCCATGTGGCCCCCGAAACTGGTGCAGTGCCGGGTGAGGTCGGAGTAGATGTCCAACATGCCGCCATAATAATGACCCATCAGCCCCAGCCGGTTATGTTCCATGGCGTAGGCCACGCGGCCGGCCTGCACCCATTCGGCGATCTCGTTCCACACCGCCGCGTCGGGAAGCGTGCCGGTCACCGGGAAAAACGGAATGCGGCAGCGGCGGAGCACGTTGGCAATTTCCGGAACCGGGCAGGCCTGGCACCAGCTCAGCCATTCGCCGGTCATGCGGCCGCGGTCGCCCAGGGCGTTGAAGGCAGCGTAGTCGATGGCCGCACCGGGCGCCAGGTTCAGCAGGATTACCGGAACCCTGGCGCGCCGCACCACGGGCAGCACCGTAGAGGACAGCGCATACGTGGAGACGTGCAGGAAAATCAGATCGACATCCGCCGCCCGAAACGTGTGCCCGGCCGCGGCGGCCTTCTCCGGCGTGTCGATCAACCCCAGGTTGACCACCTCCGCCCCGCTGGCCTGGAGCCGTTCCGCCACCCGCTGGTTGTACCCCGTGAGCTTCTCTTTGAGGCCCTCGAATTGCGCCCAGTAAGCCTCCAGCCCGATGCTGAACAGACCGGCCCGGAAATGCCGCGGCGCGTGCAATGTGTCCATCGGTCCAGTTTGGCAGATAGCGGCGGCGTTTTGACGCGGAAGGCGCCCCGCGTCAGGGCAGTCCTCGCAGGCGAGTTTCTGGTTGACCCACCGGTCTTTTCCCTCCCGCCTCCGCCTCCGCGACCCCGCGTCCTGTGCTCCCTGCGCTCCGGTGCTCCCACCTTCCCCACCTCAGCTACAATCGACGTGTGACCCCCGCTCCCACCAGCGCCAGCGCCGATCCACGGCCGCCTTCGCCGGCGAGCGGGCACACCTTGGCGGGCTTCCTGCTCTCCGGGTTCCTGCTGAGTTTGCTGGGGGCGATTCTGCCGGCCTGGGGCTATCACCGCGACCCCGCCGATTTTGTCGCCGTGGGCAATTACTTCCTCAGCCTGGCGCTGGGCATCGTCACCGCGGCGGTCCTGGCGCGCCGGTTGATGGCCCGGCTCAGCTCGGTCTTCCCCTTGGTCTTCTCCTGCTCGCTCTCCTGCCTGGCGCTGGCCTACCTGGCCTTCGTTTCGCCGCCGGCTTCGGAGTGGTGGCGCGTGGGCGGCCTGTTCGTGCTGGGAATCGGCGCCGGCCTCTTCAACATGGCCCTGTTTCAGGCCATCTCGGGAAACTACCGTTTCGATGCCGCCGGCACGGTCATCCGCGGCGGCATCTGGTATGGCCTGGGCTGCCTCACCGCCACGCTGCTGGTCGCCGGCACCTTCTACGCCTACACCGTCCCGGTGATCCTGGCGGTGATGGCGGCCGTGCCGGCGTTCTTCGCCGTCATCTACGCCCGCCGCTCCTGCGATATGCGCCCGCCGCCCAGCCAGCCCGGTTTGCGGCAGGCGCTCAAGGATTTCCGCAGTCCGGGCGCCATCCTGTTCGCCCTGGTCCTCTTCTTCCAGTTCGGCAACGAGTGGTCCATCGCCGGCTGGCTTCCGTTGTTCCTCATCCGCCGGGTAGGTCTGAGCCCCAAAGCGGCGCTCATCATACTGGCGCTCTACTGGCTCTTCCTGATGGCGGGGCGTTTGGGCGCGGTGGCCATTCTGCCGCACGTGCGCCACGGACGCCTGCTGCTGGGCAGCGTGGCCTGCGCCATTTTCGGCTGCCTGATTCTCTACTTCACCCAGTCGGGTTTCGGAGCCGCCTCCGCGGTGTTCTTCCTGGGCGCCGGATTCGTTTCCATCTATCCCTTGCTGGCCGAAGCCATCGGCCGCCGCTTTCCTTATTACCACCCCGGATTCTTCAGCGGCATCTTCTCCCTGGCCGTCTTGGGCGGATTGCTGGCTCCCGCCACGCTCGGATACGTGGCCCAGGTCGCGAGCGCGGGCGTGGGCGTGGTGGTCGGTCTGCCGCTGCTCGGCACCTGCCTGGTGATGCTGCTGCTCCCGATGATCTGGCTGGAGGCCAAGGTGACCGGACGATGAAGACGACCGCGCTTGCCGCGGGGCTGGCCTGCTGGCTGGCCTGCCCGCTGCCGGCGGCCGGCCTGGCGGAGAAAATCGATCGCGCCATCGAAAGCTCGCCCGCCGCACGGCTGGCCTATTGGGGCATCCAGGTGGTCGATCTCGATACCGGCAAGACGCTCTACCAGCGCAATCCCGAAAGGTACTTCGTCCCCGCCTCCAACACCAAGCTGTTTACCGCGGCCATGGCGCTCACCCGCCTGGGTCCGGATTACACCTTCGTCACCCGCATCGTTTCCACCGCCGCGCCGGATGCCGAAGGGCGCATTACGGGTGACCTCTGCCTGGTGGGCGGCGGCGACCCCAACCTTTCCGCCCGCGCCATCCCCTACCAGAAGGGCCCCGTTACCGGAGATCCGCTGGCGGCCATTGCGGAGCTTGCCGATCAGGTGGCCGCCCGCGGCGTCAAGCGCATCGCCGGGTCTATTGTGGGCGACGACACCTGGTACGTTTGGGAGCCGTATGCCACCGGCTGGGCCATCGAAGATCCCATCTCCGACGATGGCGCGCCGGTCAGCGCGCTCACCATCAACGACAACACCCTGGTGCTCAGCGTGCATCCGGGCGCGCGGGCCGGCGATCTGGCCTGGCTCACCTTGAATCCGTCCCTGGAGTACTACCGCATCGGCAACCGCGTGCGCACCGGCCCGCCCGGTTCCGAGCGCCATGTGACCTTCGACCGCCTGCCCGATAGCCTGGATGGGCAACTCTGGGGCACGCTGCCGGTGGGCAACCAGGGCCAGGACCTGCGGCTGGGCATTCAGGACCCCGCCCGCTATGCCGCCATGGCGCTTCGCGCGGCGTTGGAAGAACGCGGCATCACGGTGGAGGGCGATGCCGTGGCGCGCCACCTGTTCCCCGACGAGTTGCCCGCGGGGCTGCACTCCGCTCCGGCGGCGGCCGGCGGCGGCGAAGGGCAAGCCGACGGTTTCGAGCTGGCCCGCCGCGTCTCGGCGCCGCTTCTCGAAGACCTGCGCATCACCGCCAAGGTGAGCCAGAACCTGCACGCCGAAATGGCCTTGCGGGCAGTGGGCAAGGCGCGCCGCAACGTGGGCAGCTTCGAAGCCGGCCTGGACGAGCTGAAAAGCTTCCTGGCCGAAGCCGGAATCGGCGCCGATTCCTACAGCTTCCACGATGGTTCCGGCCTGGCGCGGTTGAACGTGGTCTCGCCCGCCGCGGTGGTGAAGCTGCTGCGCTTCATGTACGCTTCGCCGCAGCGCGAGAACTGGATTTCGCTGCTCCCCGTGGGCGGCCAGGATGGCACCCTGGCCAACCGCTTCGGCAGCGGCGCGGCGGCCGCTGGAAAGATCCACGCCAAGACCGGCTCGCTTTCGCACGTCAGCGCGCTTTCCGGTTACATCGAAAGGCCCCATGGCCGGTGGCTGGCCTTTTCGATCCTGGTCAACAATTACAACTCCCGCACCGCCGAAGTGCGCGGGGTGATGGACCAGATCTGCAATTTCATGGTGGAATAGAGGATATGCCGATTTACGAATATCGCTGCGAAGATTGCGGAACGAAATTTGAAAAACTGGTGCGCCGCCAGGCCGAGGTTCCCGGTGTGGAATGCCCCTCCTGCGGCCAGAAACACCTGAAGCAGGAGCTTTCCACATTCGCCGCCCACTCCGGCGGCCAGCGCGCCGAAATCGGAGAATGCCCCAGCGGGAAGTGCATGAACCCGGGCATGTGCGGCATGAACATGAACTGAAGGTGGGCGAACCACCCCTCAATCTGTGGGCGCTGTGCGATCTCTGCACGCCGTGGTGTCTCCACGTGGTGGCGACCCTGGGGATCGCCGAACATATGGCCGCCGGGACCACCGACACCGCTGCGCTGGCCCGCGCCGCCGGGTGCGACCCCGATGTTTTGAGCCACGTGATGGGCCACCTGGCGGGCAAAGGCGTTTTCGCGCAGCCCGAGCCGGGCAAGTTTGCCCTCAATGAAGCCGCCCGCGGCCTGCTCGATCCGGCCCTGCTGCTGGGGCTGAATCTCAACGGCATTGGCGGCCGCATGGCGTACGCCTGGAGCACCCTGCCCACCTACGTGCGCACCGGCAAGCCCGCCTACCACGAAGTTTTCGGCCGGCCGTTCTGGGAGGATCTGGAGGCGCATGCGGATATCGCCGCCAGCTTCGATGCCCTCATCGGACCGGCCGGCCACGGCAATTTCAGCCCCGATTTCGCCATCACCGGCGGCTGTCAGGCGGTGCGGACCGTGGTGGATGTGGGCGGTGGAACCGGCGCCATGCTGGCCGCTCTCCTACTGGCCCATCCGCAGCTTCACGGCACCCTGGTGGACCTGCCGCGCACCGTGGCGCGCGCCGCCGAAACCTTCCGCTCGGCCGGCGTAGCGGACCGAGTCACCCCCGCCGCCCAGAGCTTCTTCGATCCGTTGCCCGCGGGCGCCGATCTGTACCTGCTGCGTGGCGTGCTGAACGACTGGGACGACCGCGAAGCCGCCGCCCTGCTCCGCCGCTGCGCCGAAGCCGCGCGCCCCGCCGGCCGCGTGGTGGTGCTGAAGAGCGTCGGCCCCGATGGCACACTGCCCACCCTGTCCATCTCGATGCTGCTGGTGGGCGGCAAAGACCGCACCGTGGGCGAGTTCCGCGACCTGGCCCGCCAAAGCGGCCTGGAGATTGTGGCCGCCGGCCGCCAGCCAGCGTATTTCGTGGTTGAATGCCGGCCGGTGTGACGGCGCATCCACCGGCCAGCGTCGCGGCTGCTTGCGCTGCCGCCGGATCAGGTCGTTTCGCGGTACGGCCGCCCGCCGGTCGAGTGCCGCCCGGCGTGACGGCGCATCCACGGGTCGAAGCCGTGGCGTTGACGTCGGCCCCGCGGGTCGAGGGCCGGCCGGTCTGACGCCCCCTCACCCCACCAGCGTCGCAGCTTTGCTTGCCGGACGCCATTTCAAGCCTTCGCGGATGAGTTCCACATCCTCGGGCGTGAAGGTGAGTTTGCCGGCGCGCATCAGGTCACAGTCTTCGCTTGTCCAGCGGGCCTTCAGAATCCCGGAAGCGGAGTGGCGGTCGATGCCCTGCATCACGTGCGCCAGCTCGTGCGCCAGGACATAACCCAGCACAATCTCCTCCATGTCCTTATGCTCCCGGAGATATTCGCAGAGCCGGTCTTCGTAAAGCGTGATCGCCACGCCTGTGGAGCCGTAGGGATGCGCGGCCGCCAGGGCCGACGCGGCCATCGATTCCGGCGCTTCGTCCCAGCCGATGCCAAAGGCCGGCCGGACATCGCTGGGCAGCCCGGCCTGGGTCGTCCGCGGCAACCCGCTATGCCAGACCAGGTCGATGCCGATGCGCGCATAGATCCCCGAAACGACCGCCTTGGCGCCGTAGATCCATTCAAACAGGGCGTTATCGGAATCCATGTACACATCCACGGTCACCCGGCCGCTCGCCGCCAGCGCCCGGGGGGCTGGCACGCAGAGCAGCCCGGCCAATAACAACGCCATCGCCCGTAACATATTCAGTTCTCCTTCAGTTCTCCGTGGGGGTTTTCTCGATGCCATCGACCACCAGGATTTCCATGGGCGCCTTGCGGGCTTCCAGTTTGAGGCCGTAGCGATCCACCGAGTCGAAGATCGATCCGGGGCCATCCAATGCGCCAGGCATGGAACCCTCGGAGACCCCCGCGGGAGGACCACCTGGACCACCCGGCCCACCCGCGGGCACGCCGCGCAGCGTTTCCGGCGAGAACACCAGGTCGAAGTCATACAGCCCCTGGATCCTGGTCATATCCACCACCGGCCGCTCGGAGAACCGCGCAATCATTTCCCCCAGAGAGGCCAGCGTGGCCGTGGCCTTCAAGTGCATACCGGAGGCATCCATTTGCATAGTGCTGGTGGCATGCGGAGCGCCGCTTCCGGCCACCTGGTTCTCGGCCGGTTTGAGCCGCGGCCCTCCCTTGGCCACCACCAGTGCATAGATGGCGTGCGCCTTGGTTTCGCGATGCAGGCTCAGATGGAGACGGCTGGCCAGCAGCGATTGCAGCATCTCCGGAATCTCCTTCTCGGACGCTCCGGCCGGCAGTTTGGCGGTGATATCGAAGCGCGTGCCGTCGAGCCAATCCGGGCCTTCCACCTGAAAGTC
>DATJRE010000238.1:0-14553 GCA_035505095.1 Bryobacteraceae bacterium
CTCAAATTCCGCAATGGCCTCCGGCAACCGGCCAGGTGTGCGTGCCAGTGCCGTCCCTAAGTCATAGTGGGCGTCGGCGTCATCGGGCCGGATCCGCACCGCCTCCTCATATTCGGCAACCGCCTCGGGTAGTCCGCCGGGGATGGCCGATAGCGCGTTCGCCAGGCCAATACGGGCGGCTTCGGAATCGGGTTCAAGGCGCAGCGCGGCCCGATACTCGGCAATCGCCTCCGGCAGACGGCCAGGCAAGCGCGCCAGTGCATTTGCGAGATGGAGGTGCGTATCTGCATGATCGGGGTCGATCCGCAGAGACGCTTGGTATTCGTCAATCGCTTCCGATAGTCCGCCGGGCAGGCGGAGCAGCGCGTTCGCCAGGTTATGGTGAACTTCGGCGCTGGCGGGTCGAATCCGGAGCGCCGTTCGATACTCGGCGATCGCCTCCGGCAGACGGCCAGGCAAGCGCGCCAATGCGTTTGCCAGGTTATTGTGCGCTTCGACGCGATCGGGTTCCACCCGCAGGGCCGCCTGGTATTCAGCGACCGCCTCCGGCAGCTGGCCCGGGATGGCCGAGAGCGCGTTTGCCAGGTTATAGTGCACATCCGCAGGATTGGGGTCAATCCGCAGCGCGGCCCGGTACTCGGCAATCGCTTCCGGCAGCCGGCCGGGCAAAATCTCCAACGTGTTGGCCAGGTTGTAGTGTGCCTTGGCGCTCGCGGGAGAGACAGTCACGGCACTGGTCCAAAGGCTCAGTTCATCCTTCCAATCCTGGTTGCGTGCGTAGGTTCGCGCGGCGAAAGCCAGGCACACCAGGCATAGCGCGGCACCGGCAACTCGCGCCGTTGGCGGCCGCCGGAGCGGCGTCTGCCGGCCAAGCGCATAATAGACGGCTGCGACCACGCATCCCGCCAGGCCCACCGAAGGCAAGTAGAGAAACCGCTCGGCCATGATGCTGCCGACGAAGACGATCAGATTGGATGTGGGCGAAATGGCAACAAAGAAGAAAACCAGGAAGAAGAGCGCCGGCTTCTGCGCACGGCGGCCGCGCACAGCCAGAATCACCGCCACAAGCGCAGCGCCCAGACAAACCGCCAGGCCGATGAGCGCCTTGGCGTCTTCCCAGGTCCAGGGCCGCCAACCGAACAAGGGCACCGCGTTGTAGGAATAATCCGCCGATAGCCGGGCCGGCCAGAGAAACAGCCAGAGGAATTTGCCAATTACTTTGAAGGCCGTGAGCCGCGCTGTCCAGAAGCCGGCATCGGCCAGCGGATTGTCGGTGAAGGGGACGGCCATGTGCAGGTGTGCCTGGGCGCGCAGATAGAAAAAGGCCGCGAACGGCAGTGCCAGCGCGGCGTAGGCCGGAGCGCGGCGGCGCCACGTGGTGCGGTCAATCCAGGTCAGGTCGTATACCAGCATGAGGCCCGGCAAGACCACCGCGCTTTCCTTCGAAAACAGTCCGATCGCCTGGGCGGCCGCCATGCCTGCCAGCCATGCCAACCTCCGCCGCCCCGCTGCCGAAGCGGATCTCACATAGCACAACAAGCCCGCCAAAACCCCGAAGGCGGCCAGCAGGTCGGCCCGCCCCACAATGTTCGTAACGGATTCGGTGAGCAGCGGATGCAATCCCCAGAGTGCGGCCAATGCCCATGCCGGCGCAGTCTCTCCGAGTACCGTGACGCCGAGCGCGTACACCAGTGTAACGTTGACGGCGTGCAGCGCCAGATTGCCCCAATGATAAGCCGGTGGACGCGGACCATTGCCGAACACGCCGTAATTCAGCAAATAGGAGAGAGTGGTGAACGGCCGATACAGTCCCGCGATGGTGCTGCCGTAGAGATACCCTCCGGTTAGAATGGAGGAGATGTTGGCGGGCGTCGCCTGGCGGATACGGGGATCCTGCCCGATGACCGCGGAACTGTCGAACACCAGGCCGGCCTGGAAAGAATTGGAGTAGGCGATCCAAAGGAGGCTCCAAATAACCAGCAGCCGCCACCCATGCCGCCGCCAGGCGCGGGGCTTCCCTCCGGCCGGCACGGGCAGCTTGGCGGCTTGCCGTACCTCCCGCGATCTCGGTTGCGTACCGGTCTTCTTCACTGTCCCGCCAGTATAACTCCGGTAGGAGTGCCCCCTTCCAGGCGGCCGGCAGCCGGTACCGATTCTGGGGGCCGAATGGAAAAGGGGTTGTGGTTCGCGATGGCTGGGCGCCACTTTAGCGGTTCCTGTTGATGCTACGCCTAAGTCGTTCGCCCATCTGTTGCGCTGGTGCTGCCGCGGAAGTCGAAACCGCAGCCATCAACGCTCGTCGCGAGATCCCCCTAAAAAGGAAAAGGGGCGGACATGGTGTCCGCCCCTGCTGTTTTGCTGACGCGATTTAGAAGATAAACTTCAGAGCGATTTGCTGGTCGCGATTGCCCGACTTGGAGGTGATCTTACCGAAAGCCGCCGAGGTCGGCGTGGTGTTCGGGCCACTCCAGTTGGGATGGTTGAGGGTGTTGTATTGCTCCCAGCGGAGCGTGAACTTCATCCTCTCGTTCACCCGGAAATCCTTGAAGAGCGCCGAGTTGATGTCCCAGTAGGCCGGGCCGTAGTAGGCGTCGCGGACGCGCTGGGAGTTGATGGTCCCGGCGGGTGGAGGAGTGAACTCCGCCGTCCCGGAAGCGTTGGTGGGTTTGAAGAAGAAGTTGGGATCGGCTGCCGTGCCGCCCTGCGAGTATTGATCGGTGTATTGGATAGGCCCGTTCTGCACCCAATACTGAGTTCCGCCGCCGACGCCGACGCCAGCATAATCCGTGCCCGTCCCGATAGAGAAATCCGAGCCGCTCGTGTAAGTGTAAACTCCGTCGAGAGACCAGCCGCCGAGGAGTTTGTGAGCCATACCATTGCCGGTCTTGAAGATCGGCAACGCATACACCGCCGTCCCCACAAACACATTGCGGTGGTCGAAGGTTGAAGGACCCCACATGTAGGAGTTATCCCACGCATTGGGCAGAACGCCTTCATATCCGCTGGCGTTATCGAGGGATTTGCTGAGGGTGTACGAGAAGTTGAAGTTCAGCCCGTTGGTAAACCGGTGCGTAATCTGGACCTGCATACTGTTGAACAGCGATTCCGCCAGGTCGACATTCTCGATAATCTGGCTATAACCCTTGAAAGGCACCAGGTAGTCTTCGTTCTCCGCGACGCCGTTCAGCGTGGGGCATACTGCCAGAGGACATGTGCCCACGTTAAGCTGGTTGAGGTTCCTTTCTTCGGTGAGATGTACGCCGCGTTTTCCTACGTATGCGACCGTAAGCAGCGTGTTGAAACCGATGTCGCGCTGCACCGTCGCGTTCCACTGCATGGAGTACGGCGTGGGGTTTTTCTGATCGGAGGAGAAAGCGTAAGTCGGGAACTCCGTGATGGAGGTGCCGCCCGGATTGTCCACGTTTCCATTGGATACCGACTCCTGAATCTGCAAGGGAGCCGTTCCGCCGGGGAAGTTACCATCGCTGACGCCGACGTGGTCGTAGAAGCGGCCGAACCCGCCCCGGAAGACCGTCTTCGGTGTGAAGGCATAAGCCAAACCAAAGCGCGGCGCGATGTCTTTATAGTGCCATTCGGTGTACTTGTTGCTCCCTCCGTTGAAGAGGGAGTTGTATATACCGGCGTTCTCGGCCCCAACGCGCCCCGCCGCAGCCGAAGGCCACCCGGTTCCCGGAATGACCATTCCGTTATACTGCTGCGCGATAGTGGGAGTCCCCACGAGGTCGCCGGTCACCGGGCTGATCTGCACCGCATTGGCCGGGTTGTAAGCCGCCGGGTCGAAGTACGCGATGTTTCCCCACAGGCTGTAATACGGCGACACGATGTTCCAGCGCGCGCCAATATCCAGATGCAGCTTGGAGGTTACTTTCCAGGAATCCTGACCGTAGAATTCGTTGGAGTAGGTCCGGTAGGGAGTGAAGGAGCGCTGCCCCACCTCGGCGTAAGTGTAGAATTTGCCGATGGCCTCATTGGCGAAGTCGAGTCCGGTTCCGCCGGGAGTGCTATTGGCGAATGTGAACAGGCCGTCCTGATTGTTGGTGCCGCCCGGCGTCGAGCCGATCACGATCTGGTCGTCATCGTTCTCACCCGATTTTTCGTAGTAGTAACCCATTTTGAAGGTGTGGTTCTTGTAAACGTGGGTCAAGTTGTCCGAAGCCACCCAGACGGGACCGGCGGAGTGCGAGGGGTACGGGGTGCCGTTCAGGGTCAGCCAGTTGCTGGAGTTCTGGTAACCCGTGGATGGAATCTTGTTCGGGTCGTCCTTGCCCACGGGGAGCAGGTACGGGTAGTCGATGCCGAACCTGCTCCGGTCGAAGCTGCCCTGCACGCCAGATTCGATTGAGGTGGTGACGTGATCTCCGCTGGCGCTCAGGAGAACCTCGTTCACCCAGGTGGGCGAGATCGTATAGACATAATCGATCGATCCACGCTTGTTGGGATTATTCTGGGGCTGGTCCACATACGTATCCGACCAACTGACGACGTGGTCGCTATAGACCTGCCCGCGGAAACGAAACTGCATCTTTTCGTTGATGTTCCAATCGCCCCCGTAGGTGTCCTTGCGCTGGTTCGTGGGAGTGCTGGGGTAATCGATGAAGAAGTTCTGGTTGCTGGAGTTGAGGAAGCCAGGGGTCGGATTCGGCAGGGCGTTAATCAGAGCCATGCCGTTGGGGCTGAGAACGCTGCTCGGAATAATGTTGCCGGGGTAAGGGTTCCCATTGGGATCGGTGAGGATGTGGGCCGTGTTGTAGTAGATGCTCGGCGCCAGAAACTCGCTGAAATTGCCCGTACGCATGAGCGCGTCGGGAACCTGCGCGGTATCCAGTGTGTCGGTGCGCTGACGCAAGGCCTCTTCGCCAAAGGTGAAGAACATGTGCGTCCGGCTCTTATTGAACCGGGTTCCCGGAATCAGGATCGGGCCGCCGATGTACCCGCCGAACTGGTTGTAACGGAGGGGTGAAGGCGCCGTGTAGCCGGTATCGTTGCGGCTCCAGGTGTCGGCCTCCAGCCTTGCGTTGCGGAAGTATTCGTAAAGGTCGCCGTGGAACTGGTTGGTGCCGCTTTTGCTGATGATGCGGACCTCGCCGCCGGATTCCCGTCCGTATTCGGCGCTGAAGTTGGAGGTCAGCACCTGGACTTCCTGGGTGCTGTCCAGGTCGGCTACTCCAATGCTCCTGGAGGAATTGGCGCGGGTACGGATGCCGACGGCGCCGTCGAAGTAGGTTTGCGTGTTGTAGGTCTGGCTGCCGTTGACGTTGAAGTTGCCGGTAGTCATGCCGAAACTGTTGCCCGCCAGGTTGTTGGCGATAACCCCAGGCATCAGTTGCGCCAGGAGGGCGGGATTGCGCCCGTCCAATTCGGTCAGGTCGACGGTCTGGTGTTCCACCAGTTCGCCCACCGTGGCGCTTTCGGTTTGGACGGCTGCCGTAGCCGCCGTGACCGTCACGGATTGCGTGGACTGCCCCACGGCCAAGACGATGTCGACGGTAGCGGGAATACTGGGATCGAGCTTCTTGTGCAGCAATTCAAACGATTGGAATCCGGCGTGCTCGGCTGTTACGGTATATAAGCCGGGCGGCAGGGCGGCCACGTAATAGTACCCTTCATTATTAGTGGTGAGGGTTCGTTCGAACTCCACACCTTCGTTTTTGATAACTACCTTAGCCCCGGGCACCACGGCGCCCGATGCGTCTCTGACGAAACCGGAAATGGAAGCGACGTCCGATTGTGCGAACGCGCTGAATGACAGCAAAGCGACCAGGCATAGTGCCCCGAACCAGTGGGACTTCCTCTTAGACATGGCTTCTCCCTTAGCGAGCTTGGCTAAATCAAGACCCGATACAAACCCGTACTAACCTGAATCAGGTGGATTGTACACCGGATGTATACTAACAGTCAACCAAAAAAGCAATGTGTATACTGGTTGAAGATGGCGTTAAAAGGTGATGTAGAGGAGCCCATCCAATCCAGGCAAGACAAGGCCTATTTCCACCTCCTGAGGCGCATCCTCTCAGGCGCTTTGCCGGCTGGAACGCCGCTTCCGGAGGCCTTATTGGCCAAGCAGTTAGGGATCAGCCGCACGCCGTTGCGGGAGGCAATTCGCCGCTTGGCGGCAGAAGGGTTCCTGCGCCAGATTCCCAACCGCGGCAGCATCGTGGCGGAGTTTTCCAAAAGAGATATTGGCGAACTGTACGAGTTGCGCGAAGCCCTGGAAGTTTACGCCATCGGCAAAGCGGCCGAATGCACGCTGCGGCCGCAGGATCTGGAAAACCTCCAGCGGCTGGTGGCGGATGTTTTGGCGTTGCGGGACGAATTGGTAGCTTCCGGGGAACCCGGCTTATCCGCCGAACAGATGCAGCGCTTCGTGCAGGTGGACCTGAGCTTTCACACGACGCTGGTGCGAACTGCCGCCAACCGATTCATTCTGAAGGCTTTCGCAGACACGAGAGTGCTCCTCAATATTTTCGCGATGCGCCGCAAGGGCCATAGCGCGGAGTTGCTGGCGGAGATTCATATCTACCACAGCGAGGTGTTGGCTGCGGTGGTCCGAAGAGACCCGGTGGCGGCCATGCGCCTGATGGGAGAACATATTCGGCTCAGTCAGCAGGAGCGGTTGCGGGAATACGACGAATGGGAACGCGACGCCCTCCTGGACCGCACCAGCCAGCTCACCGAAGCGGCGCTCTGAGGGCGAAACGGCCGCGGAGATCGCCCGCTCTCCGGAAAGAACCCTACGGATTTGAGAGTGCCATGCCGTGGGGTGGTCTCAGGGGCTTAGCCGTTGCTTGGAGCATGCACCAACCGTTGAGGCGTCGCGGGCTATCTGCAGCCGGTGCTGGGGCGTTCGGGCCGGGTGGAACTGTGGCTGCCGGATGGCGCCCAGATCGCGGCGCTGGGGCGGGACTCCAGGCGCAGGCGGCGCGGGCGCGGATGAAGGCTGCGCGGGGGCGGCGGAGTGGGTAGCGTCCGCGGCTCGGCTTTGTCGCACAGCCGCGGACACCGGGGAGATGGGCTCTTCAGCGCGGCGTTAGATCGGAGCGCCGGCGAATTTGATCAGATCAGCGATGGTAGCGATGACCGTCCCGCCGCCAACCTCAATGCCGTTGGGCTTGACCGCCGAATCCTGTGGGTTGTTGAGGTAACTGGCGCCGTCGCGACGAGCCAAGGCGCTCAATGTCTCGGCCACAATGCGGCTACCGACTGAACCCAGGCGGTTGCCGTTTTGTTGCACTTCCGCCTCACGGAGGATGTAGTACCAGAGGGGGGTAGCGGTGTCGAAACCGCCGCCGATAACCGCGTCCTGGATCGGACCCGGCGCGCCTTGCAATTCCGCAGGCGTCAACGCCTGGGTCTGCATTCCGTCAGCCACGGCCTGCCCCGTGGGAATCGAGAGCAGGAAACCACGCAGGAGGTTCCGGCGCGCGAGATGCTGCAGCAGCGGGCCCACCAGAATCGAGGATCCTTGGAGAAATACCGGCAGGTTGGCGAGACCTGCAGCGATCAGGGGGTCGATTTTGCGCGCCATCTGCGGGGCCGGGTGGCCGGCGATATTGGCAAAGTTGTGCCAGGCGATGATGTTCGAGCCGAGAAGTTTGGGCGGAGTGCCTCCGTCGAGAAGTTTCCCGACACTGAGAATTTGCGTCAGGGTGAGCAGGGTGGCTGTGTTGACCTGGTACTGCGGGCGAATCATGGAGTGCCCGAAGCGGAATGCCGCGACGGAGAACTCCAACGGCATGAACAGCATGTCGTTATCGGGCGCATAGTAGCGCACCCCATTGGCGGCCACGTCGGCGACCACCACCGGGTCACACACGGTGGGAAGGTAATCGTTGATCACAATATACTGGTATGCCCAACGCACCAGTTGGCGGGCCCGGATGTACCGCTGGTCCTTGGTTAGCGCGACCGGCAGCCCCGCAGCGACTTTGTTATGGAACAGCAGGAACAAGCAGTGCAGTTGACTGACGTTGAGGTTCTCGTTGTTGCGCATATCGGCGATGATCGCCGTTCCGTCGTTCTGCCGCGGCACGTCGAAGCCGGGCGGGTCGGCGGTGATCTTGAAATTGAGCGTCGCGGGATCAAAAAGCTCATCGCCTTCGGTTGGGCTGGGATTGGTTCCGAGCGCCGGGCCATCGCCGTAGAGTTGATCGAGATCGAGTTTCGGACGGCGGCCGTTGACAAGCTTTTTGACTACCTCACGGGAGGGCAGCGGGGTGATATCCATCACGTTGCCGTCGGGTGTGGCGATGCGGCTCACGCCGATTTCCCGGTCAGTCTGGGCGGTGATGTTGTGATCGATGAACTGACCAAGATAGGTGAAGATCGCGGGAATTGTGGAGTCGAGCGGGTTGGTGACGACGTCGGCCGCCATCGCCGTTCCGAGGGAAAGGAGTGCGCCCTGGGTGGCCGCTCCCGGCGTCAGCAGGCATTCCGGGTTCGCAGCCAGGAGCGGGAACATATAGTTGAAGCGTGTGTTGAACAAAATCTCGGCGACGTCGAGCGTGCCGCCGTGCGTGAACTCTTTGAACGGGTCCATCGGCTACCCTCCTTAATTGTGTTGTTAAACATTTCGCGCGGAACGTCGGCCGCGCGGCATAGCTTGTAGCAGTAGTGATGACAGATGGCGCGGCGTTTCACTTCGGAAGGTTTTCTTTATTTTATGGGACAGGTTTGCGATGGTGGGGAACGGGAATTGGGGAGCGGTTTCCCTTGTTCTAACCTCTGCGGCCCGAGAAACGGCCGCGCAAGACCGGGGATAATGGGAGGGGGACCTAAAGGATCACCCAGCTAATGACGGAAGACGAGAAGGAAAAAGCCAAAGCCGTGGCGGTAGCCAGTGTGGGGGCCGGAGTGGGCGGGGCTGGCGGGGCGACCGTCGGCGTTCTGGAGCTGGCCGCGCAGGGGGCGGCCACGGCACTTTCGGCCAGCCTGGTGATTGGGTTGGGCGCGGTGGCCGGGGGGGCGATGGCGTACGGGGTCTACTGGTTGTTCCGCAAGCGCAAAGCCTGACCGGCGTCGGCCGCGGGAGTAAGGGGTCATTTCGGCGGCATTTCGCCCATCCAGAGGTCGGCGTCGCGGATGGTTTGGGTGAAATAGATGCGGCGGCCGGTGGCGCCGATTTGCATGAAGTACAGCTCGTGGCCGGTGGAGAAGAGGCGCTTTTCGCGTTGGGCGGCCAGGTCGTATAGGAAACAGGCGTCGTCGCGCAGAAACACGAAGTAGCGGTTGTGGGAGCCGGGGACCCACGCGGGGCGGGTTCCGCGGACGCCCAGGCGGGTGAGTTTGCCTTCGGCGATGGAATACTCGACCACCGGGTTTTCGCCATTGCCGGCGATGTGCCCCAGCAGCAGGCCGTTCTCGGGCTGGGAGGTGAAGGCGTACGAGAGGCCGTTGATCGGTTGGAGGCCCGGCAGCGGCTGGGGGTCGGGGATCGGCACGGCGGCATCGGGGAAGAGCAGGGCCAGGCCGGAGCCGAACAGGGAGGCCACGATCCGCCGGCCGCCGTCGATCCACACGCCCGTATTCACCTGGCCGGCGGTGTCAGCGGTCAGTTGCCGCAGGCCACCGCCATCGGGGTGGATCATCCATTCCTGGTAGCGGCCGGAGCGCGTGGAGATGTACAGGATCTCGTCTCCCTTGGGTGACCAGCGCGGCAGGCGGTTGCGAAACGAATCGGAAGTGAGCTTGCGGCGGCCGGAGCCATCCAGGTTGACGATCCAGAGATCCTCGTGAACATCGCCCAGGGTGTCGTGGACGATTTGGGACTCGTCGGGCGACAAGCTGAAATTGCCCACATAGTAATTGCCGCCGGCCGGAGTGGGAGCGCCGGAAGTTTCCAGGCGCGCGGGATCGAAGGCCACGGAAAAGAGGCTGATGCGATTCTGGGCCTGCGAATAGAGGAATTTGCTGCCATCGGCGGACCAACTGAGGAAGCGCACATAGACGGCGGGAGTGGTGACCGGCTCGGGGCTGCCGCGAGTCTGGCCGGTGCGTTCGTCGATGGGAACGCGCCAGAGGTTCATGGTGCCGCCGCGGTCGCTGATGAAATACAGCTCGCGGCCGGAGGGCGCCCAGACGGGGTTCCAATCGACGGCCGGGTTGTGGGTGACCTGGAGGGGCGGGCCGCCATCGGCGGCGACGGTGAAGATCTCGCGGTTGCCGTCGCCATTGGTGCCCCAATAGGCGATACGGCGCCCGTGCGGGGACCAGTTGGGCTGGACGGCGTCGGCGGTGGGGAGGTCGCGCTGGGTATTGGCGGCGAGGTCGAGCACGTGTAAGTGGGAGCCGGGGGCGCCGCGGTCGTTGGGCATGATGAAGGTGTCGTCGCAATAGACGATGGATTTGCCGTCGGGGGACCAGGCGGGCAGATGGCCGCGGGCGGCGATGCGGCGGGGATTTTCGCCGGTGGCCTCCATGACGAAGAGGCCGCCGCCGTCGCGCTCGCTGCGGAAGGCGATACGCGATCCGTCGCGGGAAAGAGCCGGCTCGGTGTCGTCGGCGGGGGAATCGGCGGTGAGGTTGATTTCGGCGCTGCCGCCGGTGCGCTGGAGGTAGATATCCCAATTGCCGCGCACCATGCTGGCGTAGACGAACTGTTTGCCATCGGGCGCGAGGTTGGGGTAGATCTTTTCGCCTACGCCAAAAGTGAGGCGGTCGAAGCGGTTGGGCAGGGGGCTGGGCGCGGTGCGCAGGGCCAGCCACACCAGGGTCATGAGCGCCATTCCGCCGAGGGCGGCCAGCACGGGAGCCAGCCAGGAGCGGCGGGATGGCACGGGGCGCGGCTTGGGCGGCGGGGAGGATAGGGAATCCTGGGAGCCCCGCAGCAGCAGGCGCAAGGAGGAGCGCATGTCGCCGGCCGTTTGGAAGCGCAGATCGGGGTCTTTTTCGATAGCGCGGAGGATCAGGGCTTCGAGGTCGCTATCGATGGGCGCGCCCAGCTCGGAGGGCCGCGCGGGCGCCTGGCTGACGATGGCGGCGAAAATGGCGCCTTCGGTGGGTCCATCGAAGGGGCGCTTGCCGGTGGCCAACTGGTAGAGCACCACACCGGCGCTGAAAATATCGCAGGGGGGACCGAGGGGTTTGCCCAGCACCTGTTCGGGGGCCATGTATTGCGGAGTGCCGGCGACGATGCCGGTGCGGGTGCGCAGGTCGGGATCGGGCGGGGCGGCCGATTCCATGAGCTTGGCGAGGCCGAAATCGAGCACTTTGACGATGCCATCGGGGCGCACCATGACGTTATCGGGCTTGATATCGCGATGCACGATGCCGGCTTCATGGGCGGCGGCGAGGGCGGAGCAAAGCTGAATGGCGATCTCCAGCAGGACCTTGCGGTCGAAGCGGCCTTCGGTGGAGAGCTGGCCCAGGGTTTTGCCTTCCACCAATTCGGTGGCGATGTAGTAGTGGCCCTGGGCGAAATCGGCATCCAGGATGGAGAGGATGTTGGGGTGGTTGAGCATGGAGGCGGCGCGGGCCTCGCGCTGGAAGCGCTTGACCAGCTCGGCCTGTTCGCCGCCGAACGGCAGGGGCAGAATTTTGATGGCCACGCGGCGGTGGAGGCGCAGGTCGTGGCCTTCGTAGACCACCCCCATGCCGCCGGCTCCGATGCGGGCGCCGAGGCGGTAGTTGCCGATGACGGTTCCGGGGGCCGGCAAGGGGGGACCGCTGGAGGACAGCAGGCGGGCGGCATCTTCGAGGGCGCGGCGTTCGAGGAATGCGCCGCCGGCGGCCTCGCGATCGGCCTGCAGGAGGTTCAACACCTGGGCGCGCAACTCGGCATTGCCGGCACAGGCGGCATCGAGCGCGGCGGCACGGTCGGCTTCGGCGAGATCGCGGAGCTGGTCGAACAGCAGGCCGGCCCGCCGGTAGTCTTCGGCGCTCATTGGCCGGAGCGATTTACGGCCGCTTGCGGTTGGGGGGTGGAGCCGTTGGGGGGTTGGAGGCGGGAGTAGAGCCAAGCGCGGGCGACGCGCCAGTCACGGACCACGGTGGGCTCGGAGACGCCCAGAACGGCGGCAATCTCGGCGTTTTCGAGGCCGCCGAAATAGCGCAACTCCACGACCTGGGCCTGGCGCGAATCGAGGCGGGAAAGGTCGTGCAAGGCGGCATCGAGATCGATGAGATCGACCGGGCTGGCCGCGTCGCGGGGGAGTTCCTGGAGATCGCGGACCTCGGAGAGGCCCACGTGAGGGGTGCGGTTGCCGCGCTTGCCGGTATCCTGGGCGCGGGCGAAATCGATCAGGATCTGGCGCATGAGGCGGGCGGAGACGGCAAAGAAATGGGTGCGGCTGGCCCACTCCACGGGGGCGCTGCCCATGAGGCGGAGGAAGGCTTCATTGACCAGGGCGGATGGCTGCAGCAGGTGGCCTTCGCGTTCGCCAGCCATATTGCGGCGGGCGAGGCGGTGGAGTTCGGCATAGACGACGGGGGTGAGGCGATCGAGGGCCGACTGGTCGCCGTCGCTCCAGGCTTTGAGCATGCGAGTGAGCTCGACCGAGGAGAGACTGCCGGCCTCCATCACAAAAATTATAGCTCAAACGTGATCGCCCAACCCCGGTTTTCCGGCTGAGCGGAGACGGTTTCCGCCGTCGGTTTGCGCGGGCGGCGGGCCGCGGATGGAGAGTGCCGCGGATGCAGACTCAGGATCTGCATTCCGTTCACACATTGGGCCGATCTAGCGGTGATCTAGCGGCGGATACCGGCCCGGCGCTATCCGGTTTGAAAAGGGGAAGCTGGTGAGAGCGCCGACGCGAATGGAATCCACGGCGGGTTTCTGCGAGGCCGCGTTTGCGGAGCTGGGGGGCCATCGGGTGCGGGTCCGCGCGGGTGGCGGGGGCGGTGCCGCGTATGAGGCCACCCGATCGGCGGGACGCCGCTGCCATCGGATGAGTTGCCCGCGGATATGCAGCAGGCGATCTCCACCGGAAAGCCGAGCCGGGCAGAGGCGGCCGCGTACTTTGCGGTGACGGTGAGTGTGGCGATGGCGCGTGGACTGCCGGCCGCGGCTGCAAGGATGACATCCGCCACCGGACGGCGACCGTTAGCGCGCGGGCGGAGGGAGTTGGGATCGCGCCGGCGGCGCCGGCGGAGCGGACTACGAGGGGGGCGAGGCCGGTTTCTTCTGGAGCCGGTCGTGGAGCTTCTGGAATTCCTGTTCGAGACTGGAAAGCTCGTCGTCGGTGAGATTCTCCAGGTGGACCAGGCGCGTGCGCGCCGCGCCGACGGCCCGGATGAGTTCATCGAGCTTCAGGTGCATGGCCTTGGCATCCCGGTTCTGGGTGGCCTGGATCAGGAACACCATCAGGAAGGTGATGATGGTGGTTCCGGTGTTGATGACCAGTTGCCAGGTGTCGGAGAAATGGAACAGCGGGCCGGTGGCCGCCCAAATCAGAGTGATAACGACGCCGGCGATGAATGCCCACGGAGAACCGACCAGGTCAGCCGTGGAGTGTGCGAAGTTGCGAAAGCGGTCGCGCATGGCGATTCGCGAGGAGCGCCCGGCCCACGCGTGGCGCGGCGCTAGCGGGCGCGGCGTTTGGGCTTCCGGGCGGTGGAACGAGCCTTGCGGCGGTTGGCGCTGGGGTGCCCGGCGGTCTTCGGAGCGGCGCCATCCGGGGACCAATCGTGCTCTTCGGGGTGGTGGTGGCCGTGAACCAGCGCGGCGAGGTGTTTCTTGAAGTCTTTCTCATCCATGATGCGCTCCCGCGGGAGAGAGAAGCACGGCGGCTACCGATGGACGGCAGAGCACCAAAGAGCCGGGTGGCGGAGATCGGTTGCCGGCACTTGACTTTCGCCGTTTATTCGCCTAATCTGAAGGCGTGGCCCATACCTGCCGGGTTTCCTTCGAGGATGGCGCCGGGATGACCCACACGGTGTCGGTGGCGGCTTCGTCGCTGTACGAGGCGGCGGCGCTGGCGGTGGCGGAATTCAAGAAATCGGGATTCGCGCTGGCGGGGGTGGGGCCGGGGACGCGGCTCAAAGTGGAGGTGGAAGCGCCGACCACGGTACACGAGCTGAGCGTGGGGCGGCTGCAGGCGTGGCTGGATACCAGCGGGAAATCGCCTCGCGAGCAGGCCGTCAAGGTTACTTTGCGCCAACTTCTGGGGCGCGGGTAGGCGGGGGCCGGCCGGCAGGGGTACGGTGGTGCGCACGGGCGCAGGATAAATACGGCGCAGATGCGATGGGAGGCAAACCTTTGGCGGCAAGGCGCGTCCTGCCGTCAGGAGGAATTATGAAAGCTTTGGTGTGCTTCTGCGCCCTGGCGGCGATTGCCTGGGGCGCGCCGGCCGATATTGCGGGATCGTGGATTCTGCACCTGGTGGCCTTCGGGGAAGAGACGATCCTCCATAACTCTATTTATCGACTACACGCGCGTGTTCTTTATTGGTCGCTCCAATGTCTTCTGAGTTCGTCAACTGAATCCTTCTTTGAAGGTTCTACTGGATGTCGATACTCACAATATTAGGCGTGAGAACTTGCCACGGAACAAGGCCGCAACCAGGGCAAGAACTAGCGACTCCAACCTCGACAAACACC
>DATJRE010000239.1:0-86927 GCA_035505095.1 Bryobacteraceae bacterium
AGATCTCGGCGCAGATGGCGTTGAAGTTTCTGGTGCCGGTGGCACGCCAAAGCCTGGAGGATTGCCAACGGATGGCGGTGATCTTCGCCCAGCATCACTGCGAAACGCGTGAAGCCAGCCAACTGTATGCCGCGTGGCGCCAAGGTTCGCCCGCGATCCGCAAACGCATCCTGGATGAGCCGGAGTTGTTCTTCAAAGCCCAGCGACAGGTGCAAGAGAAAGCTTCCCCCGGGACCGGCGCCGAACTGTTGCGCGATCTGGAGATGGTGGTGGCGATTGTGAGCCGTGCACAGCGGCGGTTGGCTGGTGCGGGGGCCACGGAGTTGGATCACCAGCAGTGCAAAGCCGCGCGGCACCAGATCGAGCGCACTCAAAACCAACTCCGCCGCATCGATGAAAAGATCCCACCGGAGAAAGAACCACATGTTGAGCCAAGCGCAACGCACTACGATTCTGGAACTGAACACGCAGGGAGTGAGCAAACGGGAGATTGCGCGGGTGCTGGGGATCTCCCGCGTGGCGGTGCGCAAAGTTCTGCGATCCAACTCGACAGACCTACCGGAACTGCACCGAGTCGAGAAGGCCGAACCTTACCGACAACAGATCCTGGAGCTTTTCGACCGGTGCAAGGGGAATCTCGTGCGAGTCCATGAGGATCTGGTTGCCGCAGGCGCGGAGATGTCGTATCAGGCACTCACTGCATTCTGCCGGCGACACGGAATCGGATACGCGCCGCCGCCGCCAGCGGGCCAGTATAATTTTTCTCCCGGTGAGGAGATGCAGCATGACACGTCTCCCCACGATCTGGAACTGGGCGGCAGGAAACGCAGGGTGCAGACCGCATCGGCAGTGCTGTGCTATTCGCGAATTCTGTTCTTCCAGTGCTACCCCAACTTCCGGCGTTTCGACTGCAAAGTGTTTCTCACCGAAGCGCTACGCTACTTCGGCGGTGCGCCAGCCCGGACCATGATCGATAACACGCACGTGGTGGTGTTGCGCGGCAGCGGACGCGACATGGTCCCGGTGCCAGAGATGGCCGCCTTTGGAGAGCGTTTCGGCTTTCAGTTCGTGGCGCACGCGATTGGGAACGCCAACCGTTCGGGGCGGGTGGAGAGACCCTTCAGCTTTATCGAGGGGAACTTCCTGGCGGGGCGCACCTTCAGTAGTTGGGAGGATCTGAATCAGCGGGCGCGGGAGTGGTGTGACAAGGTGAACTCGACTTACAAGAAACATATCCGCGCGGTTCCGCGTGAGCTATTCGCGGTCGAACGCCTGCATCTGAAGCCGCTGCCGGCGTGGATTCCGGAGGTCTACAGACTGCATCAGCGCCTAGTCGATATCGAAGGGTATGTGGCGCTAAACAGCAATCGCTATTCAGTCCCGGTGGACTGGATCGGCCGCCGTGTGGAGGTGCGCGAGACCAAGGACAAGATCGAGATTCAACTCGATGCCCGCCACCTGGTCACGCACCGGCGCATCGCCGAAGCCGAGCACCAACGTGTGCTGCTGGCCGAGCACCGGTCGCCGCGCGGTCAGCGGGACGCTCGACCCGATCCCCATCCCGAAGAGCAAGCCATTGTCACGACCGCGCCGGAACTGGCCGATTATATCGTGGGGTTGAAGCAACGCAGCCGCAAGGCCGTCACGTTTGCCCTGCGGCAACTGCTGCGGCTGGTGCGGGAGTATCCGCGGGAACCGCTGCTGGGGGCCGTGCGGGAGGCCGGCCGGTATGGTCTTTACGATCTGGACCGGCTGGAACGAATGATCTTACGCCGGGTGACACGCGAGTACTTTCTGCTGGATGGGGGAGCGGAGGATGACTGAAGAACTGGAACAACTGCTGAAGAATCTCAAGCTGCGGCGCATTCTGGAGATCTACGACGAACAGTTGCGCGCCGCCGATCGGGACGACATCAGTTACTCGGACTTCGTGACGCGGCTGGTGCGCGCGCAGTGGCAGTCGCGGCAGGAGGGCGCCCTGGAATGGCGTATCCAGCGCGCCAATCTGCCCGAGCGCTGGACGCTGGAGACGTTTCCCTTCGCCCGCCAGCCGGGCGTCAACCGCAAACAGATGCGCGGGTTTGCGGAGTTGGAGTTCATCGCCAAGGCGGAGAATATCGTGCTGGTCGGGAAAACGGGCGTCGGTAAAACCGGACTCTCCTGCGGCCTGTTGTTGAAGGCCCTGGAGAACGGCTATCGCTGTCAGTTCGTCCGCGCCCAAGACTTATTCGATGAGATGTATGCGTCGCTGGCCGACCGCTCGACGCGGCAGTTGCTCAAGCGCCTGGCCCGCCTGGACGTTTTGCTGATTGACGAGCTGGGGTATTTGAATTTGAAACCGGAGCAATCCAACATCTTCTTTAAGTTGATGGAAGAGCGCTACCGGCAGCATTCCACCATCATCACCAGTAACTTGGTCTATGACGAGTGGCCGAACTTTCTGGGGAATCGGCCCATGGTGGAAGCCCTGTTGAGCCGGTTGCGGCACTACTGCCACACGGTGACCATCGACGGGCCGTCGCTGCGCGAGCCGCAAGGTTAGGGGGATGGCGTGGAACAGAAACTCCTCAGCCGGGAAGAATATATCCAAAAGGTTCTTATGGCTTACCGGCAGACACCGGGAACGGCGGGCACGGTCCGCCGCCCGGATCGCCTGCTGGCAGCCCAACTGCACGAACGAGGCGTGCCCCTGCTGGCGGTCGAAAACGCCTTGGTCCTGGCGGCAGCGCGCCGGATGGTACGTCCCGCAGGCGCGCCGCCGCTGCCCCCGGTTCGCTCGCTGGCGTACTTCTCCGGAGTGATCGAAGAAGTGCTCACCCTGCGGGTAAGCCCGAATTACTTTCAGCACCTACGCCACACGATTCAACGTCTCACCCAGACTGGCAGTTGATTCTTCGAGGGCGAACACCGGCCCGCCTCCGGCAGGGATGATGGGAAAGCACCCCCGGCACGCCTCCGGCGTGGATGATACCGCTCGTCCCGGGTCCTTTCTCCCAGCAACACATCCCGCCGGGGGCGGGGATGATGCCTGTCGTCCGGTTTCCCAATCCTGTTCCCGGCCAGGTCCACTTCAAACAAGCACGGCTGGGTCATTTCTGCCAAGCGCCGAAGGAGATCTTCGTCAATCGCGTATTCAAAGCACGCTTTCAAGTACGTCCGAATATGCTTTACTGCGGATCTCGAGTACCTATCCTCAGCCATCTTGTTCACCAGCAACTGAAGCGGAGTTAGCGTGATTTTGCGGGAGAGTATTGGCCGAGGGCAGGAAGCACGTGCTTGTCGAACTGTCGAACAGGTACTTCATGTCCTCTCGCATCTTCTTGCCCCAGGAGGCCACCTTTACGGCCGAGAACGTCTTCCAAAGCTCGGCGGTCAATCCTCTTATCCAGCCCTCCGGAACCTCGCTTCCAGTCAGCTTCTCTGGCTGTGGCGTGCGACCGATGTGGCGAACGTTGATCTCGATGACGGGAGCGAGTGCTGGGCGAGAATCGGCGGGTTGGCTGGCGGAAGAAGGGGCCGGTGAGGGATGCGTGGCTGCGTTCTTCGCCATGCCCGCAGTATAGGAGCGAACGAATCCGGCAGCAACTTTGGAACTGGGTGGGCAGTTGGGTGGGTTGTTTGGTCGTCCAATCCCTGCAAGTTATTGAAGGAATTGGTCGGGGCGAGTGGATTCGAACCACTGACCTCCTGGTCCCGAACCACGAACGCAAAAAGAATCAATAACTTGGCAGTGGGCACACCGGCATGGCGAGACATTGCTCGACCTTGCGATAAGTTGCTATTGCCAAGGAGCTTGCGGGCCACCCGAGACAGGGCTGTGGTCGTAATACTCGCGAAGGCGGGCAATGCTTCTATGTGGGGGGTGGGCACAAAATTAGGCACAGCCCTTCGGCCGCTACTCCCGCGAGGCGAAGGCCCGGAGTGGTTAGAACACCGTCGCTTTGACCGTCACTATGTGTACCCGCTGTCCATCGAGGGGGAAGTCGGATTCGGAAACGCTTATCCGTTTGCCTGCAAACATGAAATTGGCCCACCGAAGGCTTGCGTCAGGGATAATCTCTTCGCCGAATTCAGCATCCGTGCCAGATTTGGCAGCTATGGACTTCACAGCATCCAGAAGGCCGCGAACGAAAGCGATAGCGCCCTGGTCGCGGGAGACAAACCAGGTTTGTTTCGCCATGAAAACCCTGCCGCCAGCGAATCCGACCTCCCCAATGGGAATGCCGTTGCGTTGAAGGTCAAAATAAAGGGCATTAACAGGGACTAAATCAATCTTCGATTCGGCGAATTTCTTGCGGAGATCTTGTTCGGAGCAGTCGGGGCTGAACGTTATGCCCCAAGCATGGACATTAGGAGCCTTGGCTTGCCCGTTCGCACCCGGAGAGAGCGCAAGGGAACCGACAACCGTAAGCAACAGGAATAGTCTCAATTGATCCTCCTTGGGACCAGTGCGGGCCGCGGATTTGGCGCATCACGTTTCCATCCGAGGGCGCGGCTTGCAGCCGGTAGTACCTTTGCCGGCGAAGGATTCTCACAATTTCCTGTGGAAAACCCCCAAATATACCCATTGGGGTATACAGTTTTACTACCCGTTATCCACCTCGCTGGCGATACCTAGTTGGGCGGAGCAATACCACCGCTCAAAGGAGATTAGATGGAAACAGCGAGCAATGCGATTGAGAGCCTTCTGAACGAATTCGACGTGGCGCGGATTACCGGCCTGTCGGTCGCGTCCGTCCGACGCTGGCGGCTTCTTCGGCAGGGGCCGAAGTATCTGAAGATTGGCGCGGCAGTCCGCTATACCCCGGAGGCAATCCGGGAATTCGTGGCGACTAGGCCCACGGGCGGCGGGCAACAGGTGGAGGCGTAGGTGGTGGATTCAGCCATCACTTTCACTCGGGGCGAGGTTACCCAGTACTATGCCACGCGCGTCCCACATCTGAAACAGGGGCGCGCGGGTGAGTGGCGGGGCGGCTGCCCCATCCACAAGGGCCAGAGGGACAGTTTTGCCGTGCAGGCGGAGACTGGCCTTTGGACGTGCTTCTCCACGTGCGACCGGGGTGGAGACATTCTCGAATTGGAAATGCGGCTAACAGGCGCGGATTTCAAAGCGGCGAAGGCCGAAGTGTTCCGGCTGGTCGGCCGGTCCGAACCCGAATTCCGGCGCAACGGCCCCGCCACGAATGGAAAATCTCTGGGACTGGCACCTTCAAAACCAACAGAACCGACCGGTACCGAGGGCGGGTGGCGCGAAATCGAGCGCTACCCGTACCAGGGGATGCGGGGGGAGCTTCTCTACGAAGTGATCCGGTATCGCAAGCCGGACGGGAGAAAGGACTTTCGGCAATGCCGGCCGGATGGGCGCGGCGGTGTTATCCCCAACCTGGACGGTATCGAGCGGGTTCCGTACCGACTGCCGCGGGTTCTGAACGCTGATACCGTCTACCTTCCCGAGGGGGAGAAAGACGTGCACACGCTCGAATCCTGGGGGCTGGTGGCGTCATGTAATCCTGGCGGCACGGGCGGCAGCCATCTGTACCGGAGGTGGGCGGACTATTTCCGCAGCCGGAATGTCGTGATTCTTCCCGACAACGACAAGCCCGGATGGAAGCACGCCGTGGCCGTGGCCGGGGCACTCCTGGGTGTCGCGGCTTCTCTTCGAATCGTGGAACTTCCAGGCTTGCCGCCGAAGGGGGATGTAACTGATTGGCGCGATGCCGGCGGCACGCGGGGGGTCTTCTGTGAACTGACCGAGCGCACGGCACCGATCGACACAGAAGGACTTTCAGAACTGTGCGCGCGGTGGGGCGTGGCCGGTACGGACGGCGGGGCGCACGTGGAGGTGACGGACCCGTGGCCGAAGCCGGAACCCATCCAATGCGAACTTCCGGCGGTTCAGTCGTTCTCCGAAGCCCTGTTGCCGGATTCGCTCAGGCCGTTGGTGTCCGACGTTGCCGAACGGATGCAGGTGCCCCTGGACTACCCAGCGGCCGCCGCCGTGCTCTGCCTTGCTGGTGCTGTGAATCGGCGGGCAGTGATTCAGCCAAAAGCGAATGACACCGGATGGGTGGAAGTGCCGAATCTCTGGGGCGGAATCATCGCCCCTCCGGGCTTCATGAAGTCTCCCGTAATTAACGCCGCAACCCGCCCCTTGGAACTGATCCAAACCGAGTGGCGGCGGGAGCATGAAGAGTCGCTAAAGGCCTACGCACGCGAAAAGGAAGAATGCGAGCTTCGCCGTGCGGCGTGGAAGGAGCAATACAAAGCGGCATCCAAGAGAGGCGGTGTCGCACCCGAGCGGCCGGAGGAAGATCCAACAGAACCGAAGTTGCGCCGGCTGATCGTAAATGACGCCACCTTCGAGGCGCTTCATCAGACCATGAGCGAGAACCCTGCTGGAATCCTGCTTATCAGGGATGAGCTTACCGGGTGGTTGAGTCGATTGGACCAGGAGCAATATGGAACGGAGCGGGGCTTCGCCCTACAGGCGTGGAATGGCAACTCAGCCTATGACATCATCCGCATTGGTCGAGGGACCATTCACGTAGATGCGTGCTGCATGTCTGTATTGGGCGGCATTCAACCGAGCCGGCTCCGCTCTTATCTGGTGGATGCGCTCGAAGACGGTCCAGGGAATGACGGTCTGATACAGCGGTTTCAACTGCTAGTGTGGCCGGAAACTTCGAAGAACTACGAGGATGTAGATCGGGCACCGAACGCGGCTTCGGAGGAGCGCGCCGCCCAGGTCTTTCGCAAGCTAGTGGCATTGGACCCGACGAATCCGATTCGCTATCGCTTCGCGTCCGACGCACAAGAGCTTTTCACCGAATGGCGGTCTGAACTGGAGTTAAGGGTCCGCGGCAATGAGCTTCACCCGGCCCTCATCTCCCACCTGAGCAAGTACCGCGGCTTGATGCCGAACTTGGCGCTTCTGTTTCACCTGGCAGAGACGGCCGGCGGCGAAAACGATGGCGCGGTGACGCTCCGAAGCGCCCTTCGGGCGGTGGAGTGGTGCGAATATCTGGAAACCCACGCGCGGCGCGTTTATTCGTGTGTTGTAACTCCTCAATGGCGAGCGGCGCGCGAACTCGCGAACAAGATCAAGCAACGCAAGATCGGGGCTGATGGCGAGTTCTGTTGCCGTGACGTTTATGTGAAGGGCTGGAGCGGTCTGGACACGTCCGAAATGGTGAAGCGAGCTATTGAGGTGCTTCGGGATCTCGCTTGGATTCGGGAGGCCAGAGGGGAGGCGGGGCCGGCGGGCGGGCGCCCGTCAGATCGGTACGAGGTGAATCCGGGGGTGTGGAATGAGTAGCCCTGAGATTCTGCCGGCCACAAGCCGTTGGGCGAACTGGAAACCGAAGCGGCAGATACCGACCACATCAGTAGACAGCGAACCTACAGTGCCATCAAAACCCGGTTCTGAAGGTTTTGAAGGCGCGGTCTCTGCCAAATCTCCAGAGATTGAGGCACAGCCAGACCGGGCCGAGTTGGCGCGCGCCATCGATTTGGTAAATCGGGCGGGCGTCCGCATCATGGCGCTTGAGGGCGGCGCAACCATCGGCGTGTGGAGCGATTTGGACGGGCCGGAAGTCCGGGCGGCACTTCGCACCCTTGGATCGGACCGGCTTCGGTTGCGCTACCTGGATGGCGCAGACGTTCCCATGCGGTACAAGCTGCGGCGGGTGGAAGGTGAACCCGTGCCCACGGACGTGCTTGCCGAAATGCAACGGAACCCGGCGGAACCGTGGAAGGTCCGGGACCGGATGTTGAACGAAATGGGCTGGTGCTCGAAGGGAATCCCGTGGGCGGAGTGGAAGGCGGCGGCGCCGAACCGGCTTTTCCAAGAGCAAGGCACAACCGTGAAACCGGGACGCATCACGGCGTCAACCGTGGGGCATGGTGGGCGGAAGGCGGGCAAGTCCGAGAATGGAGTCAGAAATGGGCAAAGAACAGAACCGTGAAAACGCGCTTGAGCGCGTAAACCTGATGCTGGCGCGGCGTGATTCCGCTTGGCTGGACTCGCTTGCAAATGAAATCCGAGTGAACACGGGCGCGAAAGTGTCGCGTTCCGAAATCGTGAGGGCGGCACTCTCGACCCTCGCGGAGCTTCACCGGCTTGCGCCGATGGCTCCTACCCGGCTGATACCGCTGCACTCCTGTAAAAGCAGGGATGAACTGGCTTTGGCCGGTACCCTCGCGGTGCGCCGGGCGGCATTCGTGTGAGGCGGGCTACACACTTACACACATCTCCGATAATTAACATTACTTGACCGTGCAGGTGACACAACTTCACACTTTTTCGGTCGTCCGCCGGCTGCCCTGTCATGCAACCGCTCCGTTGGATGACAATTGGGCTTCAACGAGTATCGGTCCACTCCCGAATCGCACGCGCATGTGCATTGATCGCACTTAGGGGTTCGATCATTCTGGCGAGACGGCCGGCATCCGGGTCGAGCAACACTGCAAGCTGGCCGTTTATCCGCCTGAGTTTCTCGTCAATGTTCATCAGTGCTCGCAGAATGCCGAACCCTATGCCAAGCATAAGAGCGGCAAAGAGGCGGAAGTCGCTTCTGGACTCGGTTTGCGAAATGCCAAGCCACTCTAATACCGGCTTCAGCCCAATATAGAGGCCAACGATAACTGAACCCAAAATGACCACCCAAACTATGATTGGAAAGGCGTTACGCCTCGAACTATCCTGGTCAGCCACAGAATATCTCCTTCAGCCTTTGGAGTGCTTCTTTTTCGCCTTGCGCGCGGCAACGGCGGCGGCGGATGCCTTCTTCGCGCGGGCGGAGCGTTCTTCTGGCGTCATGGTTTCAAGGGAACGCTTCCCACCGATCTTCCCGCCGATCTTTCCGCCCTTCGCGCCTTGCTTGCGGAAGAACTCCAGAACGTCGGGCGGGAGTTTCTTCTTCGCCATGAACCCATCTTAAAGCGGGTATTAGCTGAGATCAACATTTCTCTTTACCTAATAGGGGGTATTAGATATAATCAAGGCATGAAGGCAATCGGCTACGTCAGAGTGAGCACCGAGAAACAGGCGGACTTGGGCGTTTCGCTCGAAGCACAAACGGAGAAGGTCCGGGCCATGGCAGTGGTACAAGGCGCGGAGCTGGCGGAAGTCATCATCGACGCGGGCGAGTCGGCAAAGTCCCTGAACCGTCCGGGCATGGAGCGGCTTCTGTCCCTGGTGGATGCCGGCGCCGTGGATACGGTGATTATCGCTAAGCTCGATAGGCTCACCCGGAGCGTGAAGGATTTGGCGGAACTGTTGGAGCGGTTTAACCGCCGCGGCGTGTCCCTGGTGAGCGTGGCTGATGCTCTGGACACACGGAGCGCGGCGGGCAGGCTTGTGCTCAACATCATGGTTTCGGTGAGCCAATGGGAGCGCGAAGCCATCGGCGAACGGACGCGGGATGCAATGGACCACAAGCGGGCGAACGGTGAGCGGGTGGGGACAGTCCCCTTCGGATACCGCGCCGCGGCGGACGGCTTACACCTGGAAGCGGACCCGGCGGAACTGGGCATCCTGTCCCGAATGCGGGAACTGAAGGCGGCGGGCCACACCACCCGGCAGATTGCGGCCGAACTGAATAGGGAAGGTTTCACCACCCGCCGCGGGACGGCATGGCGGTTTCAGTATGTCGCGGAAGCACTCCGGGCGGCATAGGCAGGCGCGGCGGGGTTTTGATGGTTTTGAAGGCGCGGTACACCGGGGCAACGGCAAGATATGAGGGCGGTATGAAGAAGCGAACGGGCGGGCCGAAGAAGACGGCGCCGAAGAAGGACGAAGAATGGTTTCGTCGGAAGGTGGCCGAACTGAAAGCCGAACTGGATAAACTGCCGGCGGAACGGCAAGAGCAATTCAGGCGGGAACTGGAAGAAGGGAAGGAACACTGAGCGATGGCCGTATACAAGCGGGGCAAAGTCTGGTGGTACAAATTCAACTGGAACGGGGCATCGATCCGGGAGAGCACGAAGCAATCGAACAAGCGGACGGCCGAACAGAAGGAGGCCACACACAAGACCTCACTCGCGAAGGGCGAAGTGGGGCTTCGGGACCGGAAACCAGTGCCCACCCTAAAGGAATTCGCCGACGGGGACTTCCTCCCGTTCATTGAGGCCCGCTTCCAGAACAAGCCCAATACCCTGGACTACTACCGGAACGGCTTGAAGAGCATAAAGGCCCATGCTCCACTTTCGGGCTGCACTCTGGACACCATCACCGCGGACAAAATCGGCGCATTCGTGGCGAAGATACGTCAGGATGGTTTAGCCGTCGCCAGCATCAACCGCCAGTTGGAGGTTTTGCGGCGGCTGCTGAAAGTGGCGATGGAGTGGGGCAAGGTTGAGAAGGCGCTTCCGAAGGTGGAGATGCTGCCCGGTGAGAATCATAGGGATCGGGTTCTATCGGGAGAAGAGGAAAACCGCTACCTGGAAGCTGCAACCGCCATCGGCAATGGCATTGAGGAAGCCTATCGGCGCGCATTGGAAGGCATCCGCGCTACCATGCGCGGCGAACAACCAAGCAAGCCCGAAGACCCGTTTCTACTCCGAGACGCCACCGCTTTGCTGATCGATTGTGGATTGCGGCCGGATGAGTGTTTCCGGCTTCGTTGGGAACACGTCCGGGACGGAGCGGTCAATGTGCCTTTCGGGAAGACAGAGAACGCGCGGCGGACAATCCCCCTGACGCCACGGGCCGCGGCTTTCCTGGAGATGCGGCGGCCCGCGGCGAAGACCGAATGGGTGTTTCCGGCAACTACCAAGAGCGGACACATCGAGAAATCGAGCCTGAAGAAGCAGCACGCGAAGGCGTGCAAGCTGGCGAAGATTGCGGATTTTGTGCTCTATACCTTCCGGCATACCTGCCTGACGCGGTGGGCGGCTTACATGGACCCGTACACACTGGCATACCTCGCAGGGCACAGCGATTTCTCAACCACCCGGCGGTATGTTCACCCGCAAGCACAAACGGTTCTGGACGCCATGGAGCGGGCGCGAGAGGCGCGGCGTGGGCACAATTCTGGGCACAGTGAGGAAAAACCCGCGAAGGCCACGAACGTTGAGAAGCCCGATAACGAGTTGAATCGAGTGGATTTAGTTGGTCGGGGCGAGTGGATTCGAACCACCGACCTCCTGGTCCCGAACCAGGCGCTCTAGCCAGGCTGAGCCACGCCCCGAAAAGGTTAACGCTGCGGCGTCTTCAGTATACCACTTGCGAGCTGCCGCGCGAAAATTCTGATTCGCCGAATGCGCCTCACCCTTCCACCGCACTCAGGGATTCCTCCACTACACGCAGCAGACTGCCCACCGTGAATGGTTTGGGGAGCAAAGTGAACCCTTTGCGGGTAACGAAACGCTGCACCAGATCGGCATCGTGGAAGCCGGAAATGAAGAGCACCTGCAAACCCGGCTGCCTGGCGCGAAGGCGCTCGGCCACCACCGGACCGGTCAAATCCGGCATAATCACGTCGGTCAGCAGCAAATCCACCGGCTCGGCGCTGTTCTCGAAGGCGCTCAGCGCGCCCCAGCCGCTTTCCGCGGCAAGCACACGATAACCGGCTTCCCGCAACGTGTGCTCCAGCAGCCTCAGAACCGCCCGATCATCGTCAACCACGAGTATCGTAGCGCCCGGCATTAAACCCATTATACCGGGCTGCCACGGCGCACATGGAAGGCCCGAAAGGGCCAAAATGCCACGGCCACAACGGTGGGCGGCGCCCAGCCGCCCACCGGCCTGCCCCCTCGACCGACTAGTTCGACGACGCGTTGGCGACGATATGAATCCGCCGGTTCTTCTGCCAGCAGCCTTCATCGTGCTCGTCGCACACCGGCTTTTCCTTACCGTAGCTGATGACCGCAAGCTGGCCTGACGGAATGCCCACCTGCACCAGGTAATCCTTGGCCGATTCGGCGCGCTTCTCGCCCAGCGCCATGTTGTATTCGGCCGATCCCCGCTCGTCGCAATGCCCTTCAATCGTCAGCTTGTAGTTCGGATAATCCTTGAGGATATCGCGTAACTCGCTGGAATCGCCCTGCAACGCCTTGACGGCGTCGGGACGCAGGGTGTGCTGGTCGTAATCGAAGTACGCATCCTCAATCCGCGCCAGGAGTTGATCGATTCTGGCGCGCGTGGCAGCGTCGGGATAGTTCGACTTCGCCGGAGCCGCTTCCGATGGCTGGTTAGCGGCGCGCTCCATCGATCTGGATGGTGGCGTGCTCGCGGCAGCCTCAGCCGGCCGGGCCGCAGGCGTCGCCGGGGGCGTTGCCGCCACTTTTTTGGAACATCCGGCCACAACCATCGACAAAGCCGCAACCGCGATCACGGCCACTTCTCGAAAATTCTTCATTTCCAACCTCCTTTCTAACTTTTAACTTGTCTCGACCGGCAAGGCCATCCTGTTCGGACAGGATTTTGAACGGCTTCCCGCTTGTCTACACTAGTAGAGGAGAATACATTGCTGGAATCTGCTCCGCGCAAAGCTTCGGGTCTTGTGTTGTGGCTGGGCTTTGGCGGTTTGCTGGTCTGCATCCTGGGCGCGGCTACCGGGAGCCTGGTGGTGATGGACCGGGTTCACCAGGACGAGACTCGCATCCGCAAGGCGTTCGTCACGCGCCTCGACGCGCTCGACCAGATCCGCTCGCAGATCCTTTTGTCGGGCACCTACGTGCGCGATGTCCTGCTCTCCCCCGATCCTTCGGGCGCCGCAGCCGAGGTTGCCCGCCTGGCCGCTCTGGAACGCGATAGCGGGGCTGCCCTGACCACTTATTCGCATTCGCTCGAAGCCGAAGAACGCGAACCGTTTCTCGCCCTGCACTCGGAAATCGAGGCTTACTGGAAGATCCTCGACCAGACCATGGCCTGGACGCCCGAGGAGCGCAACCGCTTGCGCGATTCGTTCTTTTACGACGAACTCATCCCCCGGCGCAATGCCATGCTGCAAATCGCCGATCGCATCGCCATCGCCAACGAGCACGGTCTCAATAGTGCCGAAGAGCAGATCACGGCTTCCTCGGATGGCCTGCGCCGGTCGTTGATCGCTACTTTCGGCATCACCCTGGCCGGCGGCCTGCTTCTGGCGCTCCTCACGGTTACCCGCACCTTGCGGCTGGAGCGCGAACTGGAGCGGCGCCTGGAGGAGAACACCCGCGCCCGCGCCGACTTGCAGGAACTCTCCGCTAAGCTGCTCCGCGCCCAGGAGAACGAGCGCCGCACGCTGGCCCGCGAGCTGCACGACGAGGTGGGCCAATCGTTATCCGCCATTCTCATGGAGACCGAGAACGCCGAGGAAGCCGCCACCGCCGCCATTATGCGCGATCACCTGGGGGCCATCCGCACGCTGGCCGAGAAGACCGTCAACGAGGTTCGCGACCTAGCGCTGCTCCTGCGCCCTTCCATGCTGGACGATTTCGGGCTGGTGCCGGCCCTCAACTGGTATGCGCGCGAGATGAGCAAACGCACTGGCTTGAATGTCGTGCTGTCGGCCGACGAAAACGCGGACGACTTGCCCGACGAGCACAAGACCTGCATCTTTCGCCTGGCGCAGGAGGCCATCAACAACGCGGCCCGCCATGCCAACGCCCGCACCGTGGAAGTGGACGTGAAGCGAGAGGAGCATTGCGTCCGCTTCTCCGTGCGCGACGATGGCGCCGGCTTCGACACCCGCTTCGTGCGGGGACTTGGACTGCTTGGGATGGAGGAGCGCGTGCGGCGCTTGGGCGGCCAAATGGAAATCGATTCCCGCCTGGGCCGCGGCACCCGGATCGCCGCCGAATTGCCCATCGAGTTACTGGCCCTGAAGAACGGACATGATGCCCATTCGTATATTGCTGGCTGACGATCACACGGTTGTCCGCGACGGCCTGCGCGCTCTGCTGGAGCGCCAGCCCGATATGGCTGTCGTGGGCGAAGCCGCCGATGGCCGCGACAGCGTCCGCCTTGCCGAAGAGCAATCGCCCGACGTGGTGGTGATGGACATCGCCATGCCCAATATGAATGGCATTGAGGCCACCCGCCGTATCCTGGCCGCCAACCCGCACACCGCGGTGGTGATTCTGAGCATGCACCAGGACGAGAGCTACGTGCTGCGCTCGCTGAAGGCCGGCGCCAAAGGCTATCTGCTGAAGGACTCGCTGCGTTCCGACGTGCTGGAGGCGATCCGCTCGGTTTCGCAGGGCCGTTCCTTCCTCACCCGCAAAGTCAGCCGCATTATGCAGGAGGATTATGTGCGCCAGATGGAACGGCGCAACCTCGACGACAGCTACGATCTGCTGACCGACCGCGAACGCGAAGTGCTGCAACTGGTGGCCGAGGGCCGCACCAACAAAGAAGTGGCCAACCTGCTCAATGTCAGCATCACCACCGTTGAAACCCACCGCACCCACATCCTGCAGAAGCTCGGGCTGCATAGCGTTCCCGAGCTGATTCTGTACGCCGTACGGAAGGGGATTATTTCGTAGGTGTGCAGGCCCACGCCTGCCCGTATTCGTCAGCCCGCGTCCACCAGCTAGCTTTGGAACCGGAAGAGGGCCTGCTCGATGGGTACTCCGCGCACGTCGATGCGCTTGAGGTCCGTGGTGCCCACGCCGTGGCCTTCGGCCAGCATTAGCGTGTTATCGCAGGTTTCGAAGGGCGCCGTGCCCCGCGTGCTGCGCGGGTTGTAGCCCATTACCGCCACAGCCACGGCATCCGTGCAGACTGGGTTCAAACCGGCGATCAGGACTCCCGGTTTCACCGACCGGATGCCGCGGATCCACGGCCCTTCGCCGCCGGCGATGGTCTCCACGCCATCGATGATTTGCAGGTGGATCGGCCGCGCCGCCGACAGATCCGCCACGATGTGCGGCACGCGGTAGCCGGGGTCGTGATTCTGGCCGAAATGCAGCTCCTGCGGCGCCGATTTGGAGGGTTCCCGCCGGCCTTCATGGCCGACTCGCAAGCGGCCGCTGGTGGGGCTTTCGTTGGGTTCCTGCTCGCCCGCATCGTCGCCGTAAATCGACGCCGGAATGATTCCGAAGCAGTTTTTCAGCGAAAGCGTCACCCCGCAGGTGGCATGATTTTTCAGCTTGGCCATGCTCACAAACACGTCGGTATCTTGGTAGGCGTGGTTCAAATCGTAGGCCGGATACATGTACGGGCTGCCTGGCACGGGGAAGCGCGCATACTTCTTGCCCTTGCCCAGCGCGTTGGTGTTTTCGAATTCCACCAGCCCCACCGGACTGGCGGCCGCCGCCAGCGACCGCACGTTCCAACCCGAGTCCAGCATCACGTCTTCCAGCGGTCCCCCGGTGGCCCAGGCGCTCTCCACAAAGCGAATGCGCCTGGCGCCGGCGCGGCCCATCAGGTAAGCCGCCGCGCCCACCAGTTTGGGATGGGTGTAGTGCGTGATGGCCGGCGCCATGCCCTGAAAACGCTGGCTGGGAGCGCCGGTCATATTCAGCTTCACCGTGACGGTTTTGTTCTTCACCACCCGTTCGAGGCCTCCCAACTGGTCGAACATGGCGGCCAGTTTGGCGGTGACATCCTCGTCGTAAGAGGCGCATTTGGCAATCGACACCGGCGCGGCCGGGGCCTTGGGATTGTCGGCGGCGTTCACCAGGGGCGCCGCGGCAATCATGGCGATCCATTCTCTGCGAGTCATGTTGATTCCCCTCCTGATTCGGTCCGGCTTATTGTTCCAGGCGGATACCAGCGCAGACACCCACACGGTCGATGTCTACGCCGCCACCGTCTTCGGTTGGATAAATGGTCAAGGGTTTCTCCGCGCCTTCCGGCGTTAGCAGAGTGGCCCGCTGAAATTTGCCCAGAAAATGCACCGTGACGTCGCTCACCGGGTAATCCGAGTAGTTTACCAGTTCCACGACAACGGTTTTGTCCCCGGCGGATGCGACTACGTTCGAGAGCATGGTGGACACGTTGAACAGCCGCACACCCAGGTTGCGGCGGCCCACGATGGAATTCACGTCGCGCCAGATGTCGTCGAGGCGCGCCAGTTGGTCCTTGTTGAGGGTGATGCTGTTGCCCGTGGCGGCTTCATCCTTCCATCCCGGCGGGCCGGTGAGCAGGGTTCCGCCGGCGCGCGTGAAGTTCCGCAGAATCTGCTTCTGCTCGGGGGACAGCGAGGCGGCGTCCACATCCACCGCCATGCTCGTGCCGGCCAGGGATTCGGACGTAAGATGCTGCAGAGGGACGGGCCGCACGGGAGTATGCTTCACCGCGATCATGTCGAGGATGCCCCCCGAGAGCAGGCCGCCTTTGGCCAGGTCCTGCACCAGCGCCAGTTCGCCAAACGGCTGCATGTGACGCCATTCCGCGTGGCGTTCGAAGAAGGCCAGCAGGTCACCCATCTGGCGCCAGTCACGCACCGCCGCGGCCTCTCCGGCATGCAGCCGCTGCGCGAAATCCGGGTCGAAGGCGACCACCCAGCGCGCGCCGGACATTCCCGCATCGGCGATCGCCTGCAGGTAGCGCGAGCCGGTCACCACGGCTCCCGCCGGAGGCAGATTGCCGATCCACAACGTGGCGTCGCGCCAGGCGTGCAGGGCGCGTAGAAAGCCGGTGTTGGTGTCGATCCATACCGATCCGGTGGGGCCGGCCGTTTTCGCCCCGTCCTGCTGCGCAGCGACTCCCGGCCACACCCCCTGCCAGGAACCCACAATGGCGGCGGTGGAATCCAGGCGCAGGCGGCTTCGCGACACCAGTTCGATCAGCGGAGCGCCGCCAATGGCCCCCTCGACCGCAGTGGAAGCGCCTTCGGCAAAATCGCCATCCATCACAATGCCGGTGACTTTGGCCGCCATCGCCTGGCGCGCCGCCGCCACCACATCGCCACCCGGCGAAAGCACCGCCAGCGTCACCAGCCCGCGGCCGGAAGCGGCAGCCACGAAATCGGCCGGGTAAGACTTGAGAAGCAGGCAATTCACCGGCGTGCCGCGGAGCAGTTCGAGCGAACCGGTGTCTTGCCATGGCCAGCGCACCGGCACCCAGTCCGCGGGTTTGGGAACAGCACCCCACGCCGCGGGGATAGAAAATAAGACGGCCGTCCACAGGGCCGCGCGCATCCGCATATATTTATAGCTTACGATGGGCAGCGGTCACCGCGGCGCGGACTTTGAGGGAAAATGTGCGAACCGCCGGCGGGGCTTTAGCGCATCAGCCCTTCCAGCAGCCAATGCACCGAGTACAGTGTCCCCGGTTGCAGCAGGAGGGCCGCCAGCGCTCCGCCTGCCAGGCACCCTGCCGCCGCGGCCCAGTAGCGCCCGCCGGGGTCACCGCTGCTGGGGGTTTCGAGGAGGCGCCCGACGCGGGCTTCCAGGTCCAGCGGATTCTCCAGCAGGGTGGTCGCCAAGGGACCGGCGGGCATCCCAGCGCACCCCAGCCGCACCACGTTCACCAGGGCTTCCGCCAGTGCCAGCCGCTGGCGGGCATCGCCGGCCGCGCCTTCATCCGCGGCCCACTCGGTCACCCGCGCCCAGGCCCGTTCCAGTGTGGCGAAAGCCCGGCACCCCGGCAAAATCTCGGGCGCCAGGAGCAGCGCCAGCCGTTTCAGATTGTCCCGCGAGCGGCGATGGGCGTCTTCGTGCCGCAGGGCCGCCGAGAGCTGCTCGGCATCCAGCGCTTCCATCAACCCGCGCGAAATGACCACCCGAGGGCGGAATACTCCGGTCAGTGCCAGCACCGGAACCTCAGCTTCCACCACCCAGGCCAGCGATCCGTCCGCCACCGTATCCAGCCGCGCCACCTGCCCGCAGATTTGCGTGTATCGCCACGATTGCGCCACTGCCTTGGAGGCGCGTCCCAGCGCGGCTATCCAGACGGCCGCACCCAGGAGGGCCGCTACCAGGCAGGCCCCACCGGCCTCTTCCGCGGTCTCGGATGGCTCCAGCCACAGGAAACTCGGCACGCACAAGCCGGCCACCGCCACGCAGGCCAGGGTAGCGGGCAGGAGCCGCAGGGCCAGCAGCAGCCGTGCGCCGTCACGCGGCCGCAGCCGCTCCGCCACCCGGATCGCGCGCCCGGCCGCCGCCCACACCATCGCCGCCAGCGCGGTGTGCACCAGAAAATAGCAGGCCAACGAGAGACACAACAGCCTCGCCAGGTAAGGGACGGTCATGCCTTGGCCCTCCGCTCCAGTTCCTTGCGCTTCTTGCGGATGGTGCGCTCCAGTTCGTCGAGCAGCGCTTCATTGCGCTCGCCCACAGCTTCCACGAAGCAGGAAACCAGCAATTCGCCGGGCGTGGCCGGGCTGGCCAAGAACCCAGCCACCAGTTCGCCCGCCCGCTTGCGCTCCCACTCGGCCCGCGAGATCCGCGGCGTGTACACAAACGCCCGTTCCTCTTTGCGCCGCTCCAGCAGGCCCTTCTTATACAGGCGGTCGAGCGTGGTCATTACGGTGGTGTACGCCAGGGGACGCTCCAGGCCGCGCACCACGTCGTGGACATTGCTGTCTCCATGGCGCCACACGAGATCCATCACCTGTGTCTCCAGGTGCCCCAGCGCCGCGCCTTGCCCGCCGGCCTCGCCCCGGTGCTTGAAAAAGCCCATCATGCTTCGGTATCGCCAGCCATCATAACACCCTCGGAAGAGCCGTTTCGTTTCCGCCGTGTCCGCGGGAAGGCCGTCCCCTCTCCGGCCACCGTATGATCGGTTCACCGGCGAATCTTCTTTCCCGAGACGCGGATGCCAGGTTTATCCTACGCCGCCTGCCCATGCCACCCAGGCGCCCGGAGCTTCCGCGGTTGGGGAGGTCCAACGGCTTCGATCTCCGCTTCCGATCCCCCCGCCTGCCGCAGGGGACGACCCGCAATAGTGGACCGCTTGATGGCCCGAGGCGGACCCCCGGCGGAGCCTGTGCCGAACGCTGGTCCCTCCGGTCTGCCCGGTAAAATGAGTCACACAAGCATCGCCCGCTTCTCGGCCCGCACGGAGCCGAAACGTAAATCGTAAATCCGCCCACGCTGACGCCTCTATCTCTTACTGTCGGACAGTGGCAACGCAGCCGGTACGACGTACGGCCATCCATGTTCCTTGGCGCGGTCTAGGCAGCGGCCGATGCGAAAAGCCTGCGGTTTCCGGAGAAGGAGGGCCGGCCTGTGGGCGAACTAACCCTGCTCACTGTGGTCGAAGACGCGCAGGGCCATCTCCTACTACTCTTGCGGAGAAGCGGCGGGATGGCGTTCAAACCTCCACATCGTTTCCGGTTGCGCGGCCCGGTGCGTATCGCGTCCGGGAAGTCATCCGCGAACTGGCGCAGCCTCGCATCTGTGCGGGCACGGCCCCTTTCGCAGTGCGCTGACAGTCAGCGGCCCGGCCTACGCCCGGTCGCCCTATGAGTGTGGCGACCATTCTTTGCGAATCCGGGCCACGAAACTCTGCGGGTCCTGCACCTGCAGCAGCACCGGCACGCCGCGGCCCTTGGCCGGCAGGAGCACCAGGCGCGGACTGCCGGCGGTGTAGAGGCGGACGCGCTCGCCGCCGGCCACCTCGAACCATCCCGAAGAGTAGTGCGCGTTCGCAAATCCATTGGTGCGCCCGGTGGGCTTCCACTGCGGATCCTGGCGCAGGTCGATCACGCGAATCCCGCTCACATCGACGTTGGCGGCCTCCACGGTGACGGGATAGAATCGGTCGTGGATCGCCAGCGAGGCGGGCGTCAAGGTGTAATCCGGTGGTCCGGGTGAATAGGAGAACGCCAGCACCACCACGGCCAGCGCGATCGCTCCGGCAACGATCCCGAACAGCGATCCCACCCGAAAGGAGCGCCCGCTGTCATAAGCGGCGGGCGTCCCTGCCGGCGGCGCCAGGGGCACCGGGACGGTCGCCCGGATGGCCGCGAGAAACCCTTCCCGGTCCACCGGACTGAACAGCGCCGTCTTCGCGGACGTGATGACGACGATCGCCTCCGAACGGTTGGTCAGATACCAACTGCATTTCCCCAGCCGCATCGTCCGGAAGATGCCGTAATAGCCGAACAAGCCGCCATTGCCGAACAGGCGGATCGCGCCGCGCAGATCGTCTTGAGTGGCGGTACGAGCCTCGCGGATGCCGTCGAGCGGAATTCGCGCCTTGCCGATCAACCGGCGCACGGTGACGGCCCGGCCGGCCACCGTATACCCCCTCGGCGACCAGGCATACGCCAGAGCGACGATCAACCCGCCGATGAGCACGGCGATGGCGCTTCGCGTGGCCAGCGTCACCACCACGATGACAGCAATCAGAGCGAAGGAGGCGATCTTGGTGGTGTTGTCGTAGGGCGCGGCGGCAAACTGTTCCTGGCTCGGCACAGCTTCACCCCCCACTTCATTTTACCGGATTACTGGACCCGCTGTTCCGTAATTCCGCAAACCATCAGCGGCCGGGCGGCGCGGGACGATACAATCCAGCGGATGGGATCTCCTTCCCGGTTGGACGGCCGCCGCGCTTTGGTGACTGGCGGAGCAAGCGGCGTCGGCGAGCAGGTGAGCCGCGTACTGACAGCGGCGGACGCGGCTGTAATCATTGCGGACGTGGACCGCTTCTAGCGCTCGTGAACGTCTTCCAGGTAGGTGTATCCGTGCAGGCCCTCTTCGTAAAACCGCAGCAGGGCGCCGCTCTCTTCGTAGCTCAGGCGGCCTTCGCGCAGCGCGGTCTCGATGTCGCGGCGGAGGCGCGTGACCAGCGAATCGGACGAGAACTGCACATAGTTCAGCACCTCCCGCACCGTATCGCCCTTGATCACCGAATCCAGAATCGTTTCCCCCGTGGGACTCAGCCGGACATGCACGGCGTTGGTATCGCCGAAGAGGTTGTGCAGGTCGCCCAGAATCTCCTGGTAAGCGCCCAGCAGAAACGCGCCCAGATAATAGTCGCCACCATCGAAGGGATGCAGCGAAAGGGTCCGCTTCACATCGCGGCGGTCGATGAAGGCGTCCACCTTGCCATCCGAATCGCAGGTGATATCGCCTAGCACGGCCGGCCGCGTGGGCTGCTCCTCCAGCCGGTGGATCGGCATCACCGGAAAGAGTTGCTTGATGGCCCAGCTATCCGGCATGCTCTGAAACAGCGAAAAATTGCAGAAGTAGGTGTCCGAGAGCATGGCGTCGATGCCCTCCAGTTCCTCGGGAAAGAACTCCAGCTCGCGCGCCTGCTTCTGAATCTTGCGCGTGATGGCCCAATACAGGTTCTCCGCGATGCAGCGCTGATCGAGCGAAAGGTAGCCCAGGCTGAACAGGTTGAGCGCCTGATCGAGCGCCTGCTGGGCGTCGTGATAGCTCTCCAGCAGGTTCTTGGCGGTCATCGAGCGGTAGGTCTCCTGCAGGTCGATGATGGGCTGTTCGGCGTCCGCGGGCGGCTCGAGCGGGGCGTCGGATTCGCCCATCCCAGCCACGCCCAAAACGTTGAACACCAGCACGCTGTGATAGGCCGCGATCGCCCGCCCGCTCTCGGTGACGATCGTCGGATGCGCCACGCCGACTTCGTCGCACACGTTCTGCACGTGGTAGATCACGTCGTTGGCGTATTCCTGCAGCGTATAGTTGACGCTGGATTCGAAATCGGTCTGCGACCCGTCGTAGTCCACGCCTAGCCCGCCGCCGACATCCAGGTAATGCAGTCCAGCACCGGCCCGCGCCAGGTCCACATACACCCGCACGGCCTCGTTGACGGCCCCCTTGATCTGCCGGATGTTGGTGATCTGGCTGCCCAGGTGGAAGTGCAGCAGGTTGAGGCAATCGGCCATGCCCAGATCCTTCAATTCCTGGAGCGCGCGCGTGGCCTCGGTGGCCGAGAGGCCGAACTTCGAGCGGTAGCCGCCGGACGATTTCCAGCGGCCGGACCCGCGGCTGGCCAGTTTGACCCGCAGGCCGATCCTGGGGCGCACTCCCACCCGCGCGCTGTATTTGAGGATCAGGTGCAGCTCGGTGTACTTTTCGACCACCGGAATGATCTGCCGGCCCACCTTCTGGGCCAGCATGGCCATCTCGATATATTCGTCGTCCTTGAAACCGTTGCAGATAATGGGAGTGTCGTTATCGGCCATGGCCATCACGGCCATCAACTCCGGCTTCGAGCCGGCTTCCAGGCCGAACCGGAAGGGCTTGCCGAATTCCAGGACTTCCTCCACCACCTGGCGCTGCTGGTTCACCTTGATGGGGTAAACGCAGCAGTAACTTCCCTGGTACTTGTGTTCCGCCATGGCGGTTTCGAAGGCGGTGTGGATTTCACCCAGGCGGTGCTTGAGGATATCGGCGAAGCGGATCAGGATGGGCAGGTCGATGCCCCGCAGAACCAGGGTGTCCACCAGTTGTTTCAGGTCGATCGAGCGGGCCGGGTCTTTTTCAGGGTGCACCCGCACGTGGCCGTTATCGCCTACCGAAAAGTAGCCTTTGCCCCAGCTCGGGACGTCGTAGAAATCGCTGGCCACCTGGGGCGTCCAGCGTTCGGTAGGCTCCACAACCAACGAGCCCTTGCGTCCATTTCTTTCCAACTTGGCGGTTCTCCTTAAACCCTCAGTGTCGTAGAAATGGCAAAGGTATGGCAAGCGAAATTTGATTACAATGCCGCAGGACCAGCCACCCGGCGGCTGGGCAGGGCCGGGCGGCGCCGGCCACCGGAAGAACCGCTATCCGGCGATGGGGTCCCCGGCAGGAACCTTTTGGCGCATCGCCGCATCGACCGTCCGGCGGGTGTCTTTCGAAGGGACGACCGGGACGATCTCAAATTCCATAAGATCGGACCACGCCAGGATCCAGGACTGCAAGAGCCGCAGGTCAGCGGTCTCCATCAGTTGGAAACACCGGTCGAAGTTCGGCTCGATCCAGCTATCGAGGTACTGCAATCCTTCAGGCACCTGCCGGCCGCTCTCGGCGAGGCGTCGGTAAATGGGCTTGGGATCGCGGCTCTTGAATCGCTCGACGACCATAAACAGCATGCTTCGACGGTACCATTGATCGCGCGGCGATCGCGCAAACGGCGGCTGCGGCCGGCGTGGTCTCAGGGATGTTCGGCGGAAGCAGCCATCAGGGGACGCAGGCGAACTGCGGCCAGCACCACCAGCAGATTCGTCACCAGGATTACGGTAAAGGCCATCGCCGGGAGGTACGCCATGCCGCTTTCCTTACCCGCCACTTGAATGGCCAGAACGGCGTTCACAAGGCCGCGCGGGAATAGAGACAGAATGAGTTCCCGGCCGGACCGGCTCACTCCCCGCATGGCCCAGCCCGCGGCATAAACCGAGAGTATCCGGGCCACCACCAGTCCGGCCAGAATCAAGGCGGTGGCTACCGCGTAGGTTCGCCCAATCAGTTGCACCGACGCACCGAGGAGCACGAAGAAGAACGAACGCACCAGAAAACTGAGGTCGGAGTGAAATACCAGGAAACCCTGCCTGGGCGCCGTTTCGTTCCGCTCCGCGGCGGTGTTTACATTGGCCAGCGTCAGACCGAATGCGAGGACGGCCATTAATCCGCTGCCGCCGGCCGCCCGCACCAGCCCGTATACGAGCAGCACCGCTCCCACGTGCAACACGCTGCCGAAGCGATCGGAGGTAAACCGCGAGCGCTCGCGCGACCACAGGACGCCGGCGGCAATCGCGGCGCCGATCGCCACCGCTGTCCGGACCAGGATCCCCGTCACCAGTCCGGCCAGTGGGTTTCCTTCCGGGATATCGGCCAGACCTCCGACCAGGATCACCGCAATTACGTCGCCCAGAGCCGCTTCCAACACCAGGACCACCGTTACAGGTCCCTGAATACCAAACTGTTGCAGCACCGGGATGACGATGGTGCCACTGGTGCACCCAAACACACCGCCCAGCAATAAGGCCTGGTGGAGCGGTAGTTGGAGGGCCCAGAATCCGATCCACGCTACGGCGGCAAAGCTCATTCCGTACGCCAGGAAGGCGAACAGAACTCCGGCTGGGAAATTCCGCATGGCCTCGCGAAGATGGAGTTCATTGCCGGCTTCGAACAGAATCAGGATCAGCGCGAAAGTGCCGAGATACTCCGTGAAGACCGGATACTCACCGGCATGGATCCAGCCCAATAAAGGCCCCAGAACGACACCTGTGACCGTGAGGATCACAATGTCCGGCACCCGTGTGCGGCGCGAGACACGGTTGGCAAAGAAGGCCAGAATCAGCAGGCCGCCAAGCAATCCGAAGATCTGTGTTTGATCGTGTGCCGCGTTTCCCACTTGCGAGGCAGCCGTCTGATCCATTGGTGCTCTCCACGGAGGTTAGCAGCTACGCCGCCAGCTTGCGCGCCTGCTTTTGGGCCATGCGGCTCCAGCGGGCCACCACACGGCGGCGGTAGCGTGGGGCGGTGCGGACGGCCTCCACGGCGGCGGCGAACATCTCGCGGGCCTGTGCGGTCTGGCCCAGGCGTTCCAGGGCTTCGCCAAAGTAGAAAAGGCCTTCGGGATCGTAGGGACGGCGATCGATATAGAGCGCCAGCTCGCGGCGGGCCTCCTCGACGCGGCCGAGCGCCAGGTACACCGAGCCCAACTCGCGGTGGACTTCGTTCTGCGAGTGCCGGTCGTCCTGCTGGAGCACGGTCTGGAAGCGGGCCAGGGCTTCCTCCAGATGACCCTGATCGCGGGCCATGCGGCCGAGTTGAAAATGGGAGTCGGTTTCGGTGGGATCGATGGCCACGGCGGCTTGAAAGCGCCGGATGGCCTCAGTGTACTGATGGCGCTGCTGGTAAATCAAGCCGAGCTGGTATTGCGCCTCGCCATCGTGGGGGTTGATGGCGGCGGCTTCCAGCATGCGATGGAAATGCTGGCGGTTGCGCAGGCCGCCGCCCAGATTGCTGAGCTCGCCGCCCAGGTAGTAGAAGGCGTAGAACAGAAAGAACGGTGAGGCCGCCAGGCGTAGCAGCCAGGCCAGCGGCCCCCAGACGAACACCAGGGCCCCCAGCGGTATCCAGGACAGGCCGGTCACTGCCACGGCGGTCCCGTTTCCTACCCCGAATACCGTGCGCACGGCCAGGAATACCAGCACTGCGAAATACGCCAGGGCCAGCGCGGCGATGATGAGGAAGACCTCGACCGTTCCCGTCCACGCGGCCAGGATCACGGGGACGACGGCCGCGCTGAAGGCCATGGCGATGCAGGTGAGTAGCGGCGAATAATCGCGCTGGAAGACCGAGCCGGCGCCCCCCAAACGGCCCAGCAGCGCGGCCAGCAGCAGGAGACCGGGCACATAAACGCCCGCCAGGATGAGCAGCGGGGTATAAAAGCTGAGGGGGATCCGCAGCATCAGGCCGGAGTTCAGCACCAGCATCACGGCCAGCGCGGCCAGGCTGGCGTAGAGCAGGCTGCCGCGGTCGAGAATTTCCCCCATCGCCGCGCCGGGCTGCCACAATAGACGCAGCAGCAGTTTTGACTGTTGGATCAAAGAGGAGGATACCAAGTCTCATGCTCCGCCGTTTACTCCTGCTGGTTTTGCTGGCCCTCCCTTTGGCGTCGCAAACCGCGGCTCCGCCGGCGCCGGGGCAGCCCGCGGCGCACGCCACGCCGCCCGTGAAGACGTACAGCCTGCCGCCCGATCAGTTGCACAAGGCCATCGATTACGCCCGCGCGCGCAACTGGCTGCACTTCCTCAGCGCGGGCTATGGGATGGCGTTGTTGCTGTTGATCCTGGCCGCGAAAGTCACGCCGCGCCTGCGCACGTGGGCGGAGGGTGTCACCGGCGTGCGGTTCCTGCAGGCCTATTTGTTTGCACCCGTGCTCCTGCTAGTGACCGATGGGGCCGCGCTGCCGCTGGACCTCTACCAGCAGCACCTGTCGCTCGAATATCGGCAATCGGTGCAGGGCTGGGGGTCGTGGTTCTGGGATTGGACGAAGGGCGAACTGCTGGAATTCCTGTTGGCCGGTGTTCTGGTGTGGCTGTTCTATGGCGCGATCCGCCGCAGCCCGCGGCGGTGGTGGTTCTATTTCTGGCTGATGGCGGTGCCCATCGTCATTTTCCTGATGTTCATCGAACCGCTGGTGATCGAGCCGTTGTTCTTCCAGTTCCAGCCGCTGGCCGCCAGGCAGCCCGCCCTGGTAGCCGAGATCGAAAAGGTGGTGGCGCGCGGCGGGCTGGCCATTCCCCCAGAGCGCATGTACGAGATGAAGGCCAGCGAGAAACTGCGGTCGCTGAACGCCGACGTGGAGGGGATTGGCGCTTCGAAGCGGGTAGTCGTTTGGGACACCACCATCCAGAAAATGACCACGGGCGAGATCCTGTTCGTCTTCGGGCACGAGATGGGGCACTATGTGCTGGGGCACAACCGCATCCTTGTGGGGATGACCTGCGGAACCATGCTGCTGTTCCTCTTCCTGGGCTATCATTCGGCGCGCTGGATGCTGCGGCGCTGGAGCGCCCGCTGGTCGATCCGCGGAATGGACGATTGGGCTTCCCTGCCGGTGATGCTGCTGTCGCTGGCGGTATTCGGATTCCTCTCCGAGCCGGTGCTCAACTCCGTCAGCCGGGTCCTGGAGCACAACGCGGATGTCTACGGGCTGGAGGTGATCCACGGAATCGTGCCGGATTCCTCGCAAGCCGCGGCCACCGCCTTTCAGATCCTGGGCGAGATTGCGCTGTCGGACCCCAATCCGAACGGATTTATCAAGTTCTGGCTGTACGACCATCCTCCCGTGAGCGACCGCGTGCGCTTCGCCGCCCAGTACGATCCGTGGAGCGCCGGGCGGCAACCGAAATACGTGAAATGAAGGTGCTGCCGCTTGCCCCGGCGCGCAGAACGCCGGTTTAGTTTGGAGCATTGGCCAGAAGACCGTCGATCCTGGCTTTGGCAGCCTCGGGCTGCTCGGCGAGCCAGGAGGACCGCGTATCGGGGAGCATCGCGATCAGCTCGTCCCACGTCCAACAACGGCTCGGAGAAAAGGCGGCGTAGCCGAGGACATCCGCCAGGCGCCAGCTCACCTGGATAAGGTTGTCCAGGCTGGCTTCGCCGGGAACCGGCTCGTCATGATGGGTGGCAATGGCCGCGGCCAGTTCGTCGGGGAAGTCCCAATCCTGCGCCAGATAAGCGCCCGCGGCGCAATGATCGATTTCGAACAGATCACGTTCGGTCAGCAGCAGATCGAAGCCGAAATCGTCGGAGACTTCCAGCATGCGCGAGTATTCGTCGGGATAGGCCGACATCAGGCCCAGCGTACCCAGGTTGTGCAGCAGACCGGTGGTGTAGGCGGTGTCGCGATCCACCCGCGCGATGCGGGCGGCTTCCTCGGCAATGAGTGCGGTTACCAGGCTATGGAGCCAGACTTTGCGCAAGGCCGTGATGCGTACCGAGGAGCGGACCATGCGGTTCAGCGCGACCATGGTCGCCATTGTCTTAATGCGGTCGGTTCCGACCGTCAGGATGGCTTGGGCGAGGCTGGTCACCTCGCGGCGAAGCCCAAACAGCGCAGAGTTGGCGAAACGAAGCAACTCCGCCGAAAAAGAGGGATCCATTTTGACCAGGTCCCCCAGCTCGCGTGGGTCTACGTCTTCCTTACTGACCAAGGCAAGGATGCGGTGGGCAACCGCAGGAAATGGCGGCACCAGGCGGAGCGCCCATGGCGCTTGGGGACGGGCTACAAGTTCGGTCATTTTACACACTCCGAGTATCCTATCGGCGGAAACCGCTTCGAACATTAGGGGAGTCAGGCAAATTCGGTGAAAATTGAAGGAGACATCCGCAGGCGAAGGCTGCCAGCACCCGATGGCTTTCCAAGGCCCGAAAACCGCGCCAAGCCTTCGACCGCAGCTCCGCTCCCTTTCGGTCACAGCTCTGACTCGGAGCGGAGCCGCGGGCGTCGAATAGGTGGGGAACCAAATCGCGCGGTCTCAGACTAGAGCCGTGCGCCGGCGCGACCGCCCTCAATGCTGCAAGTCGCCCGCCTTTTCGGGAATGCCGGGCTGGTCCAGGAATTGGGCGGTGGTCGCCGGGCCGAGATCCTTCCAATCCTGCAATACCCAAACCACCTTCTTCTCGCGAGTCACTTCCACCGCCTGGATGATGTTGGGGCGATCGTTCGGCTTGGTGCCGCCGGTGGAGCTGAAGACCACGGTATCGCCGTTGGCCAGGCGGTCGGCGGTTTGCGGGTTGTGCAGCACGATGTCCGCGGGCAGGTCGGATTGCTTCAGCTCCCACACCGCCTCACCCTTTGGGTTGACCTCGCGCACCAGCCGGTCGTGCTCGTCGGTAATCAAAGTGTTGCCGTTGTGCAGGCGGACGGCCGCCCAGGGGGTCGCAATCTGGTAAGTCCAGATGGGCTTGAAATCGCGATCGTACTCCACCACCTTGTTCAGCTTGAGAAACGGAAGCAGGTAGGTGCCCGCCGCAGTCACGCGTCCGCGGCGAAACTGCGCGTGCACGGTTTTGGTATCGACGAAGCTTTCGGCCGGCAGATCGTGCTCTTCTTCGGTCTCGCCGTTGCGTTTGTTGAGGAGCATCAGTTTGGGCGGCAGGCCGTTGCGGACGATCATGACCTTGTCCAGGCCGAGCGGCTGGCAGGTGTGGACTTCGGTGCCGGGGGGCGCATCGTAGTGCCACACCACTTCCTTATCCGGGGTCACCTCCAGCACGTGATATTGCTGGGCAAACAGGACGTGGCCGTTTGTGAGCATCCAGACGTCGTCGATCTCGCCGCGTCCGGAAGGGGAATAGGTCCACACGACCTTGCCGTGGTTCACCAGGAAAACGCTGTTGTAGCCCTCGCCGGCATAGAGCATGGGATGCTCGGCGAGGCCGCGGCCGGGGCGCGCGGGGAGGGTGGTTGGTTGAGGCCAGTTGCGCGAGGGCAATCCTTCCGACGGACTCATCGCCGGAATGCCAGGAGCCACGAACTGGTCCAACAGGGCGAGCATGGGGGATCCGGACGCATCGGCAGCCAGGGCGGGCGGATGGAAGGCGCTGACGCAACCGATGGCGCAGCACATCAGGCACAGAACGGAGAACCGGGAATGCATAGCGATCTTGTACCAGGATAGAAAAACCGGCAGGCGGATGCATGCCCAGCCCTGACAAACGGCGGTATAACGCGCCGGCCGGGGGGCGAATCGGCGCGGTGCGCGTCGGCGCGGCGGGGTGGTGCGCGTCGGCGCCGGGAGACGATAGAATCGGCGCCGGCAGGCGGTGCGAGTCGGTGCCAGCAGCGGGCGAGGGGTCGGCGCGGGGGCTTATGCGAGTCGGCGCCGGGATGTGGTGCGCGTCGGCGCCGGGAGGCGGTGAAAATCGGCGCAGGCGCCCGTGAGAATCGGCTTTGGCAACCGGTAAGAATCGTCGTGGGCACTTGAGAACGGCTTATAGAAGTCCCCTTCCGCGCCCGCTCCGTGTGCGAACCGCCCGGCCCTCCCGGAACTCCACCGGGGCAATGATATCCTCGAAGTAGCCACGGACGGGGACGGACAGGAGGGATGGGATTGCCGAAGGCGTTGCGGCGAATCGGATACGGCCTCTGCTGCCTCGGGCTGGTGTATGCCTTCCAGCGGCCGTTCCGGGAACTGCCCGGCATCGAGTATCGCCTGGGGCAGATTCCCCTGCCGCCGGATTACCAGGAAAAGACCGAGTGGGCCTTCGCGCGCCTAATGTTTCCGCCTGGCCCGCTGAACGGTTATGAAGGCCGCGATCTGGACTGGCACACCGGTATTTCCCTGTGGAGCCAGGATTTTCCACGCGCCGACCGGCATTTCGCCCTGGCCGTCCGCCGCCTGACGCGGCTGCACGTCCGCTCCGTCGAGCAGATCGTCAACCTGGATGAAGGCGACGAGTTCGATTGGCCATGGCTCTACGCCGTGCAGGTGGGCGAGTGGGGTCTGACCGACCAGCAGGGCCAGGCGTTGCGCGAATACCTGCTGCGCGGCGGCTTCTTCATGGCCGACGATTTCCACGGCAACGAGGAGTGGTACGAATTCGCGTCGCGCATGAAGAAGGCCTTCCCCGACCGGCAGATTGTCGATATACCGGACGACGACCCGATCTTCCACATCGTCTATGACCTCGACCAGAAGTATCAGCTTCCGGGCGAGGCCCACCTCCGGGCCGGCTACAAGAGCGTGAACGGCCCCAGCGCCCTGGGCGCCCATTGGCGAGGAATTTACGACGATAAGGGCCGCATCATGGTGGCCATCAGTTACAACTCGGATGTGGGCGATGCCTGGGAGTGGGCCGACGATCCGTACTATCCCGAGCGTTTCTCCGACCTGGCGATCCGTCTGGGAGTGAACTACATCCTGTACTCGATGACCCACTGAGGTCCCGCCTCAGTGGGTAATCAGCGCCTTCACCTTTTCGGCCAGGGCGGAGGCCGTATAGGGCTTCTGAATAAATCCGGCCAGCCCTTTGCCCGCGAAACGCTGCACCGCCTCCACCTCGTTATAGCCGCTGGTCAGCAGCACGCGGACGCCGGGGTCGAGGACCTGCAGGTGCGTGAGGGTTTCCTCGCCGTTCATCACCGGCATGGTCAGATCCAGCAGGACCAGTGCGATGGCATCGGGTTGGCCGCGATAGCATTCCAGGGCCTCGGCTCCGTTGCTCGCCAGCATCACCTGGTAGCCGTAGCGCTGCAAGGTCAGGCGCGCGGTCTGCCGCACCAGGTCTTCGTCGTCCACCACAAGGATGGTGCCGGTTCCGCCCAGGTTGCCTGTGACGGCTCTGGGCGCGGCGCTCACCGGATTGGCGGAGGCCGGCAGCAGCACCTTGAGGGTGGTGCCCTGTTCCGGCTTGCTGTAAACCTTGATGGCCCCCTGGTGTGCGCGCACGATACCCAGCACGGCGGAAAGGCCCAGCCCGCGCCCGGCGAACTTGGTGGTGAAGAACGGGTCGAACATACGCGCCAGAGTCTCCTGTTCCATCCCGCAGCCGGTATCGTGGACCTCCAGCATGACGTAGGAACCGGGGCGTAAGACCTCGCCGGCCGACGACATGGTGGCGATATAAGCCTCGTCCACCTCCTCCACGCCGGTCAGCACCAGCACCGAGCCGCCCTCCGCTCCAATGGCCTCGGCGCCGTTGATCACCAGGTTCATGACGATCTGCTGCAACTGGCCGGGGTCGGCGTCGATGCCTGGAAGTCGGCTGTGGAGCTGCAGGTGAAGCTGGACGTTCTTGGGGATGGAGGTCAGCAGCAGGCCGCGGATTTCGCGCACCACGGCCGAAAGATCGATGGTGCGCATGATAAAGCGGCCTTTGCCGGCATAGGCAAGCAATTGGCGGGTAAGATCGGCGGCGCGTTCGCTGGCTCGCATGACTTCTTCCAGAAACTGGCGCTGGGGATGGTGCGGGGGCACGCTTTCCAGGGCCAGGCTGGTGTTGCCCAGGATGCCGGTGAGCAGATTGTTGAAATCGTGGGCCACCCCGCCTGCCAGCACGCCCAGGCTCTCCAGTTTCTGGGTGTGGCGGAGCTGTTCCTCGATGCGCAGCCGCTCAGTGACATCGGTGTTGATCTGCAGGGTGCCCTGGAACTGGCCGGAGGAGCCCAGGCGCACGGCCCACCGGCTGCTCACTTTGAGGGTCGTGCCATCCTTGCGCACATGCGTCAACTGGCCTTCCCAGTGGCCTTCGGTGGCCACTTTGCGGCGGATTTCGTCGAGCAAAATGGGGAATTCGGTGTGCAGCAGGTCCTGCGAGACGCGGCCGACAGCCTCTTCGCGGGTCCAGCCGTACATGCGCGCGGCGCCCTGGCTCCAGAACTGGATGGTTTCCGTGCGGTCCAGAGAGATGATCGCGTCGTGGGCCAAATCGAGTAATTGGGCCTGCTCGCGGAGGCTTTCCTCATCCAGCTTGCGGCGGGTGATGTCGGCCACCACGGCGCTGATGTGGGCGGGCTTGCCATCCACGTTGCGGTGGCAGCGGGCCTGCGCCCACAGCCAGTGCAGGCTGCCATCGGGCCACAGGACGCGGAATTCCGCCTCCGCCTGCCCGCGGGTGAGGATGCCGCGGAGCTGGTCGCCGACGGGCCGCCGGTCTTCCGGATGCACGCGGCCGAGCAGGATGTGGTAATCCCAGTGGGGAATGGCGTCGTGGAAACCGAAGATCTGGTCGTGTTTAAGCGAGCGGGTGCTGGTATCGCGGGCGATATCGTAATCGATGTAGCCGATGTCAGCCGAATCTAACACAAAACGCAGGCGGTCTTCGGCCTCGCGGTAAGCCAGGGCGGAGGTGAGCGCTTCCTGGGAGCGTTCGCGCACGCGGGCTTCCAGTTCCTCGGCGGTGCGGCGCAGGGCGGCCTCGCGGCGATGGCGGACCTGCGAGATACGGCTGATCAGAAGCGAAACCACCAGCGCCAGGCCGAAGCGGAACAACTCGCCGCTCACAGACCGGTTAGAGGATGGGCGGAGGCGCGGCAGCCCCAGGGTAACGGCCGCCGAGACCAGAATGCCGGGGCCGTATCCCAGCCAGGCCGACGCCAGGATGGTCAGCAGAAAAACCATCACCAGCAAACCCAGCAGCAGAGCCGGGAGGCGCGGGCCGAATAGCGTGTAGCCCACTTCGGTCAGACCCATCAAAGCCGCCACGCTGCCAAGCGACAAAGCGTAGGGCCGGATGGGGCGGGGAAATGCCCGCAAGGCGGTTTGTTCCAACGAATTGGCGAATGATCGCAGCCCGGCTAACACCAGTCCTCCTCTGGGGGGCCTACTCGGAGTTTAACCCGGCAGCGGCAGGAGTGTCGCGTCTGGGCGCTCCAGCGCCAGCAGGCGATTTTTGAGGGGCAGGCCGCCGCCATAGCCCACCAGCTTGCCATTCGCGCCGATCACCCGATGGCAGGGCACCACGATGGGGAGGGGATTGGCGCCGTTGGCGGCGCCCACGGCGCGCACTGCCGAGGGGCGGCCGATGGCTTGGGCAATCGCGGAATAGGTACACGTCTGGCCGTAAGGGACGGTTTGCACCTGGCGCCAGACCTGGATTTGGAAATCCGTGCCGGCGAGGTCCAGGGGCAAATGGAACTCCCGCAGACGGCCGGCGAAGTAGGCGCGCAACTGGGACACGGCCTCGGCGAGCAGCGGATTGGGGCTGGCGCCGGCCTCGGAAAGCGCCTCCGCGGGCGCCGCGGCGGTCCCTGGGCGATCGAACTGAATGCCCCGTAAGCCTTTGGCGGAAGCGGAGATGCGCAGGGTGAGCGACTCGGCCACCTGCACTTCAATGGATTCCAGCATGAGAACAGGATGGCATACATCCGGGACCTCACGGAATGCCCGATCCCGCCGATAAGCAGAGACGAGGTCATTAGAACCAACAGGTTCGGTATGTCTAAGGGCTGTGGAAATATCGAGCGGGCGGGCCTGGCGGCGGCCGTGGAGCAGGCCGTGGATGGCGTCGTCATCACGGACCTGGACGGGACCATCCAGTACGTGAATCCGGCCTTCACCGCCATGACCGGGTATAGCCGTGAGGAGGCCGTGGGGGGCAATCCCCGCATCCTCAAATCCGGTCGGCAGACAGAAGCGTTCTACAAAGAGTTGTGGAATACCATCCGCGCCGGGCGCGTGTGGCACGGCGAACTGGTCAACCGGCGTAAGGACGGGAGTTTCTATGACGAGGAGATGCGGATCACGCCGGTGGCGGATGCCAGCGGCGCCATCACCAGCTATATCGCCATCAAGCACGATGTGACCGAGCGGCGGGCGGCAGACCAAATGCGCGGTTTTCTGGCCGCCATTGTGGAAAGCTCTGACGACGCCATCCTTTCCTATGCTCCCTCGGGCGCCATCCTGAGCTGGAACCGCGGCGCGGAAGCGGTGTTGGGCTATGCCGCCCACGAGGTGGTCGGGAAGCACGTCTCCATGCTGCTGGCGCCAGAACGGCTGTCCCGGCTGGCGCCCTTTAACCAGCACGTTTTGCAAGGCCATTTGGTTTCGCAGCACGAAACCGTGTGCCTGCACAAAGATGGGCGGAGGGTAGTGGCCTCGCTGACCGCCGATCCGATCCGCAACGCGGCCGGTGAGACCACTGCGATCGCAGTGATTCTGCGCGATATGTCGGCAGTACGGGAGGCCGAACAGGCGCGCTCGCTGCTGGCCTCGATCGTGGAATCTTCCGACGACGCCATTCATGCCGTGGGGCTGGACGGGACGTTGGTCAGTTGGAACCGCGGGGCGGAGGCGCTTTTCGGCTATACCAGCGAGGAAATCGTTGGTAAGAGCGTGGCCCTGCTGGCTCCCGAAGGCCGCGGGCAGGAAGTGCGCCAATGCCTGCAGGCGATCCAGCAGGGGAACGCGATCAGCCCTTTCGATACGGTTCTGCGGGCCAAGAACGGGCTGGGGATCGAGGTTTCGCTGTCCATTTCCCCGATCCGGAATTCGGCCGGAGAGGTGGTGGGCGCGGCCGGCATCGCCCGCGATATCGGCAAACGGCTGCTGGCCGAGCGGAAGCTGCGGGAAAGCGAGGAGCGCTTTCGCGAAGTCTTCGAGCACGCTCCGTTCGGCATGTGCGTGAGCGGGCTGGACGGGCGCTTCTTTCAGGTGAATGCGGCGTTTTGCCGGATGCTGGGTTACTCCGAAGACGAAATGCTTTCGAGGGCCTGGAGGGATTTGATCCACCCGGACGATGTGGAGGCGGGCCTGCGGATGATGGAGCAGTTGTGGATGGACCCGGACTGCTTCCTGGAGGCGGAAAGGCGTTACCTTCACCGCAATGGCCAGGTGGTGTGGACGCGTGTCAAGGTTTCGTCCTTGCGGGAGGGCGGCCAATCGCTCTATAGCCCGGTGTATTTCGTGGTTCGGGTGGAAGACATTACCGAGCGCAAGCGGGCCCAGGAGGCCCTGCGCGAGAGCGAGGAGCGCTTCCGCATCATGGCCGACAGTTGCCCTACGCTGATGTGGGTGACCGACGCGGCGGGCGGGGAGCAGTTTATCAACCGGGCGTATCGGGAGTTTTGCGGGACGACTTGCGCGCAGGTGCGGGATGGGCAGTGGCAGGCGCTGGTTCACCCGGAAGATGTGATGGAGTATGCGCAGGCATTCGAGCGCGCGGTGCGGGAACGGAAGGGCTTCCAGGGCGAAGCACGCGTGCGGCGGGCCGATGGGGAGTGGCGGTGGGTAGTCTCGTATGCGGCGCCGCGGTTGTCGCCGTCGGGCGAGTACCAGGGGCACGTGGGCCTGAGCCTGGACATCACCCAGCGCAAGCAGGCCGAACAGGCCCTGCAACGCAGCGAAACGAGGTTCCGCCAATTGGCGGAGAACATCCGGGAAGTCTTCTGGATGGCGGATTCGGGGGCCCACGAGATGCTCTACGTCAGCCCCGCCTATGAGCAGGTCTGGGGCAGGAGCTGCGAGAGTCTCTACCAGAACCCGGCGTCCTGGATGGACGCCATCCGCGCCGACGATCGGGAGAAGGCGCACGCCCTGTTGGCGGAGCAGGTCCACGGGGAACCGGTGGAAGCCGAGTACCGCATCCGGGCGCTGGACGGGCAGGAAAAATGGATCCGCGACCGGGCCTTTCCGATTCGCGATGAGCACGGGCAGACCATTCGCGTGGCGGGGATTGCCGAGGATATCACCGAGCGGAAGCGCTACGAGCAGGAGTTGATCCGGGCCCGCCAGGGCGCGGACGCCGCCAACCAGGCCAAGAGCCGCTTCCTGGCCAACATGAGCCACGAAATCCGCACGCCCATGAACGGCGTCATTGGAATGCTGCAACTGCTTCAGGGAACCAGCCTTACCGAAGAGCAGCGGCAATACGCCGATGTGGCGCAGGAAAGCGGGCGGATTCTGCTGGCGCTCATCGACGACATCCTGGATCTCTCCAAAATCGAGGGTGGCAAGACGGTTCTGGAGCACCGCGATTTCGGGCTGCCGGAGACCATCGAACAGGTGGTGCGGGGAATGCGCGTCCAAGCCGACGCCAAGGGATTGAACCTGCGGTGGCGGGTTTCGCCGGATGTGCCGCCGATGGTTTGCGGCGATGCCCATCGGCTGCGGCAGGTGTTGAACAATCTCAGCTCTAACGCGATCAAGTTCACCGCGCGGGGCGAGGTAAGGTTGGAAGCTTCGCTCGTGAAGCAGCAGGCAGGGGCGGCAACGGTGCGTTTCACGGTGACCGATACGGGCATCGGTATCCAGCCGGACCAGGTGGGCCGGCTGTTTTCGCCCTTCGTGCAGGCCGACGAATCGACCACCCGGAAGTACGGCGGGACGGGGCTGGGGCTGGCGATTTCGAAACACCTGGTGGAGCTGATGGGAGGATCCATCGGCGTGGACAGCCGCGAGGGCCAGGGTTCCACCTTCTGGTTCACGGCCGTTTTTGAGCCGCCATCCGGCCGCGAGCAGGCTCCGAAACCGGGCGCACCCCGGCGCAGCGTCGAGGTGGTGGCAAGCCTGAAGGGGCGCGGGGCGAAGGTTCTGGTGGCCGAGGACAACCTTACCAACCGGGAAGTGGCGCTGGCGCAATTGCAGGAGCTGGGGTGCCAGGCCGAAGCCGTCGCCAATGGCCGGGAGGCGGTGGAAGCGGTGGAGCGCGGCGGCTACGACCTGGTTCTGATGGACTGCCAGATGCCGGTGATGGACGGGTTTGAAGCCACCCGCCGGATCCGCGGCTCGGTGGGTGCGGGCCTGCCGATTGTGGCCGTGACCGCCGACGCCATGCCGGCCGACCGGGACCGTTGCCTGATGGAAGGGATGAACGATTATCTGGCCAAGCCGGTGGAGCTGTGCCGCCTGGCGGAGGTGCTGGCGCGGTGGCTGCCCGCTTCCGATTGTCGGAATGGAGCTGGGTCCAGCCGGCCCGCCCGGGAAGCGGCTGGCGATGCCGCTGTGGCCGTGTTCGACGAAGCAGCCCTGCTGAGGCGGCTGATGGGAGACCGCAAGCTGGCCGGCAAGCTTCTGGATGGGTTTCTGAAGGATACGCCGTCGCAATTGGACCGGCTGCGCCAGAGGGTGGAGGAAGCCGACGCTCCCGGCGCCCGAGTCCAGGCGCACGCGCTGCAGGGAGCGGCGGCGACCGTGGCGGCCGACAGCCTGAAAGCTATGGCGCGGGCCATCGAGCGGGCCGGGGCGGCGGGACGGTTGGATCGGTGCAGCGAGCTGCTGCCCCGCGCGGCGGAGGAATTCGAACGGCTCAAGAGCGCCGTGGAGCGCAAGGTACTGCGATGAACGAGACGAAAGGGGGATCAGACGATGATTGATCTGGCACGCGGGCTGGCCAACGAATATCTGGAAAACTGCCGTGAGCAGTTGGCGGAGGTGGAAACGGACCTTCTGGCCATCGAAAAGCGTGGTGCGGATATCGATGAGGAACGGATCCACAGTGTCCTCCGCGCCATTCATTCGATCAAAGGCGGCGCCGGCTTTTTCGGCCTGGTGAAGATCGCCGAGTTGGCCCATCGGGCGGAGGACGTGCTTTCGCTCATGCGCTCGCGCGAGCTGGTCCCCACGCCGGACGCGGTGCACACTCTGCTGCGCACGGCCGACCGGCTGTGCGAACTGGTGGAGGACCCGCGCGACGACCGGCAGCAGGATATTGCCGGAATCCTGGCGGAGTTAGACAGCCTGCGCGGCCAGGGGCAAGGCCCGCATCGCTTGCGCACGCTGCTGGTGGAAGATGATTTTACCAGCCGTCTTTTCCTGCAGACCTTCCTCAGCCGCTATGGGGATTGTCATATCGCCGTCAATGGCAGGGAGGCCGTGGAGGCGTTTCGTTCCGCACTGGAGCGCGGCCAGGGATACGATCTGATCTGCATGGACATCATGATGCCCGAAATGGATGGCCACGCAGCCGTGCAGCAGGTGCGGGCCATCGAGGAAGGTCATGGCGTCCTCTCTACCTGGGGCGTGAAGATCATCATGACGACGGCGCTTGACGGGGTCAAGGACGTGTCCCAGTCCTACATGGAACTCTGCGACGCTTACCTGGTGAAGCCCATCGACCTGAGTAAATTGCTGCGCCACATGCGCTGCTTTCAATTGGTCCCATAGGCCGCGGGGCCGCGGAGGCGAGGCCGTGTGAACCGCGCGCCCGCGAACACCTGCCCGATGCCAAAGACTCTGTGCACATTCCTCCAGCGCCTTCCACCGCCGACCGGGTTCGAGGTGGCTGAGGTGCAACCCACCGTCGCCGATTTCCGTGGCATGCGCGCCGACAGGGATGGATACGGATCGCTTCGATATCATCGCCAAAACCACCACCTTCCGGGAGCCATCCCCAACGGAAGCCGGGCAGAAACCGGCATTGCCAAAGCGTCCCTGCCATGTTTGGTGATCCACCATGCGGAGGAAAAGCCCATAACTGAAGCCAGCGGATTCGTTCGCACGATTGGCTGGGCATGATCGTTGACTTCACTCCCAGGCGGGCGGATCATGCCCTCAGAGGCAACAATTATGACCGAAACGTGCACCAAACACGAAGGGCATGCACATGTCCACGGACCGGACTGCGGCCATACCGCCGTAAAGCATGACGGCCACACGGACTATCTGCACGATGGGCATCTGCACCACGTCCACGACGGCCATGTCGATGAGCACAGGCTTTCGGCGGGCGGGGCGAATCCGGATAAGTGCACTCCCGCACATCGCTGCGACGCGCACGACCCCGCCCATGTTCACGGCCCGGAATGCGGCCATCCCGGGGTGCCGCACGGGGATCACGTGGACTACCTGGTAAGCGGCCATCTGCATCATCCCCATGGCCAGCACTGCGACGATCACGGCCGGCTGGAAGTAGCCGCAGCCCGCTGAGGGAGGGCGGCTGGCGGCGTATTCCGTTGACTATTGCGAGAGGGTATCTCTATCCCTGAGCGTCCTTGAGGACCAGCCCGGCGGGATCTCCGCTGCGACAGGCAGACATAGAGAGGAGAACCTTATGCCAACAATTCGAGATAACTACTTCACCGCTTACCGCACTCTGAAGCTGACGCGAGACGCCGCGGGTGTGCTCGTCGTTGAGTTTCACAGCAACGGTGGGCCGTGTACCTTCTCGGCGCTCCATCACACCGAGGTTGTCGATGCGTTTCACCGGATCGCGCAAGATCGAGCCAACAAGATTGTGATTCTGACTGGCGCAGGCGGGGACTTCATTATTGGGGTTGATTGGTCATCTTTCGGCGACGTCGCCGATCCAGGCGTTTGGAGTCAGATTCACGACGAAGGCACTCAGGTTTTGGAAAACATCGCCAACATTCGCGTGCCGGTCATCGCGGCGATTGAGGGACGCGCGCATATTCACTCAGACTACGCCTTGCTCGCCAACGTGATTGTGGCGGCCGAGGGGGCGACCTTTCAGGACGTGGGGCATTACGCGGCCGGCGTGGTCCCCGGCGACGGAATCTTTACCACCTGGAGTTATCGCGCTGGAGCGGGACGCGCCGAAGCGTTCCTCCTCTACCCACAGCCGCTGCCGGCGCGCACGGCCCATGAATGGGGAGTGGTCGCGGAAATAGTGCCAAACGGTAAAGCGCTCGGCCGCGCGCAAGAATTGGCCGGGATATACCTGCAGGCTCCCGAAGTGACGCGCCGCGATACGCGCATCCACTTCATTCAACCTTTGAAGGAGCGCCTCGTGCGTGAAGTTGGCTACGGACTGGCGCTCGAAGGAGCATCCTCGGCGGCCCTCGTCAAATCAAAGCAGGCCAAGAGCGAGTCGGCCGTCCAGAAAGTCAAGTCTGCATGACGGGCCCGGGGGAGACGTTATGACCCGATCGGCTGTCACCGCCGGTGAATTGAAGGTCGAGTCTCCCTCAGCTATGGGGCAGCCATTTCTGTCTCTCGTGGTGGCGATCCTTTGGTGCACTCCTCTTTTCGCACAGAGTCCGCCGGCTTCGCCAAATCATCCCTGGCATTCGCCTGACGAGCGAACCCTCGCTGCAGAGGGGAGGCGCTACCAAACCGCGTTGATTCCTCCGGCCGGGAAAGCCTACTCCTTGACGGAACTGATCGATTTTGCCGAGAGCCACAATCCGCAAACACGCGTGAGTTGGGAAAACGCCCTTGCCCAAGGCGAAGCTCTGGGAATCGCCCGTAGCGAACTCTTTCCGCTGTTATCCGCCGTAGCCACCTCCGGAGTGCAGCGGGACGAGATTCCTTTCGGGAGCCGGTTCTACCGGGATACGGTGCCTGCGTTCGACGCCTCGCTCGATCTCAGCTACACCATCTTCGATTTTGGGGCCCGCCGGGGCCGAATCGATGCGGAGCGTGCGCGGTTACTGGCGGCCAACTTCGCCTTCAATGACCTTCACCGCAACCTGATCTTTCAGGTGCAGCAGGCTTATTACCGGCTGCTGAATGCCGCAGGCCAGGAAGCCGCCGCGCGGGCGAGTCTGGCCAACGCGGAGCAGGTGCAGCAGGCCGCCGAAGCCCGCCTGCATAATGGCCTGGCCACTCTACCGGACGTTCTCGAAGCGCGCAGCGCCACCGCCCAGGCGCAGTACGACCTCCAGGCGATCCTGGGACTGGAACAAATCGTCCGGGGCGATTTGGCCACCGCTCTGGGCCTTCCCGCGGCCACCATGATTCCCATTCAGCCTCTGGACGAAATTCCAACTGCCGAATCGATCGGCGAGACGGTCGAACAGGTGATCCAGCGTGCGCTCGAGCAGCGGCCCGACCTGCAGGTGGAAGCAGCCAATGTCCGCGCCGCCAATGCCGAGCGCCGGCAGGCGCGCTCGGCGTTTTTTCCCGATTTGAAATTTCAAGCCGAACCTACCGCCGAGTCGCTGTACTTTCAGCAGCAGACTCTTCCGTGGGGACACACGGCCGACATCACCGGCCGAATGGCGTTGGCCCTGAACTGGACGGTATTCGACGGAGGCGCGCGCAGAAGCCGCCTGGCGCAGGCGGAGGCGGACATCCGCGAGTCGGAAGCGCGGGCCGGCGCGGTGTCCGACCGCATCGAAGACGAGGTTTGGACGGCCTACGCCAACCTGACCACGGCGTTTCGGCAGCGGGAAGCCGCAACCGCGCTTTTGACTGCGGCGACCCAGTCCTATAACTCCTCTCTGGAATCCTACAACTATGGGGTGCGGAACTTATTGGATGTAACTGCCGCGCAAAAGGTGCTGGCCGGGGCCCGATCGGCGGATGTGCTGGCGCGAACGCAGGTACTCACTGCTCTGGCGGATCTGGCTTATCGTGCCGCCGATTCGATCCAGGCCAACACGCGGACACCCAGCCCATGAGCGGCAGTCGCTACCGCCCGATCGCCGTTTTCCTGGCAGCCATCTGGTTAGCCGGCTGCGCCCGCGCCCCCTCGTTCGACCTTCTCGGATCCTTCTTTCCGGCCTGGCTCTTGTGTCTCGCCGTGGGCGTGGTGCTCGCTTTCGCGGCGGGCTGGCTGCTGTTGCGCCTCGGAATCGTGATCGCAGTCCCGGTTCTGACCTATCCCAGCCTCACTGCGCTGTTCGCCTGCATGTTGTGGCTGGCCTTCTTTCAATAGCGGGGAAAACACTGTGAGTCCGCAGACAGGAAAAATCGTTGGGCGGTTCCTTACCGGCGCGATTGTGGCCGGCGCCATCGCCGTTGGACTGGTGGTGATCTACGATCAGAATCGCTATCCGCGAACCGACGACTGCGAGGTATTCGCGAACTTCATTGGTATCGCTCCGCAGGTGGAAGGTCCGATACTCCACTTGAATGTTCGCGATAACCAGTTCGTCAAACAAGGGGATCTGCTGTTCGAAATTGACGACCGGCCGTACCGCTATGCCCTGGAGCGAGCCATCTCCGAACAGGCGGCGCTCGAAGGCCAGATTGTCGACGAGCGCCGCACAATCGCGGCCCAGGGGAGCGCCGTATCTGTGGCGGAGGCCAATATTCAGGCCAGCACGGCCGACATCGCTCGCTGGGCAGCGGCCGTCGATCAGGCACGCGCCGATGTGGCCGATGCCGAGCAGGGCGTAAGCCGCGCCCAAGCCGAGTGGAGCTATGCGGATCACAACCTGCATCGCATTGAGCCGCTGCTGGTGAAACAGTTCGTCACGGCCGATCAAGTGGACCGTGCCAGAACGTCGGAGCTCGCACTGGGACAAGCTTTGAAGCAGGCCCAATCCCAACTGCTGCTGGCCAAAGCGGGATTACAATCCGCCCTGGCGCAGGAGCAGCGCTCCAAAGCCGTGCTGCAACAATCCATCGCCGGGCACGAACAGGCGCAGCATGCCGTCACCACGCTGGAACCCCTGGTCAATCAGCGCGGGGCCAGAGCCTCGGCTATCGAAACCGCCCGTTACAATCTGAATAACTGCCGCGTCTATGCGCCCTTCGATGCGCGCGTAACGAACCTGATCATTTCCCAGGGCGCCTACGCGCACGTCGGCCAGCAGATCTTCACGTTGATTGACGCCCGTACCTGGTGGGCCATCGGCAACTTTCGGGAGAGCCAGCTACAGCACATCGCCCCGGGGATGCATGCCGACGTCTATGTTCTGTCGAAACCGAACGTGCGCTTTTCGGGAGTGGTGGACAGCATCGGTTTCGGTGTGACTCCGGACGCCGATGTGGTCGGACGTTTGGAACCTGCCGGATTGCCGGACGTGCAACGCACTCTGAGCTGGGTACACCTGGCTTCGCGGTTTCCGGTTCGCGTCCGCATCGAAAATGCCCCGCCGGACTTGTTGCGCGTGAGCGAATCGGCGGTCGTCTCGATTCGAGGACGCTGAAAATGGCCACGCTCGCGCAACGTATGGGCGCCATGGGCGACTCCCCGCCGGAAGGGTGGTTTTGGGAGTTCCTCAAAGCGGAGCTGGCTCCCTACCCCGGCCGGGTGGCGACCGTGGGACGCATGGTGCTGGCCGCCACTCTGGTCGCGCTCATTTGCGAAATCTTTCGCATTCCATTCGCATTTCAGGGAACGATTTTTACGCTTCTCATTTCCCGGGAGAGTCCTCAAGCCACCGTGCGGTCGGCGGGCACGATTTTTCTGGTTACGGGGATGGGCGCGGCTTACGTTTTGATCGGCGCGTGGTTCGTGATCAACATCCCGTGGCTGCATTTCCTCTGGAACATCTGCTCCTTGTTCCTGGCCTTCTTTGTAATTGCCGCGCTGACCAACTACACCGCAGCGGTGATATTCGCCGTCCTCGTTGCGATTGGAATTCCTTTATGGGACAGCCTCGTGCCGGCGGAGACGAATGTCGAATTGACGCTTTGGGTCGTTCTGGAGGGGGCCATCGGGGTTTCCGTATCGATGGCGATCGAACTGGCCTTTGCGCGCACCCGGCATGGCGACGATATCGTCCTCCCGATCGCGCGGCGTCTGGCCGCCGTGCGGAATGTGCTGGCCGCCTGCGCGGAAGGCGGCGCTCGGAATCACGCCGCCAAAGTGGATATCGTCCGGCAGCGCGTGCTCGGCACCTCCCTTCTGCGGCGCTTTTTGCATCGGTCCACCTATTCGCCCTTGTATCGCGCCCAGATGAGCGGTGTCGCCGGCCTTACGGGCAGGCTGGTGGACATTGCCGCTGCCCTCGCGGATATTCCACGGCAAGCCTCCGGAGCGGTCGCGAGCCGAGCGCGCAATCTGGCGGCGTCCATTGGGCGCATCAGCGACGACCTGCTGCAGCAGCGGATTCCCCAACCAGTCCAGTTCGAGGGCGATAGCGATACTTCATCGGAAGCCTCCCTTTTAGGGGAAATGGAAGATTCGGTCTCGCTGATTCCCCAAGCGTTTGCCGGCTCGCACGCGATCGATGAATACGAGGTGAGCGCCGACGATCTGCCGCGGCCAATGCTATTTGGCGCGAGCGCATTCTCCAATCCAGCCAACTATCGATTTGCTTTGCGAGGCTGCCTGGCGGCCGGCGGCGCTTACGTCATCTATCATGCGATCGACTGGCCGGGCCTCAGCACCTCGGTCTCTACCTGCCTGTTGACAGCCCTTTCCACGATGGGCGCGTCCCGCCAGAAACAGTTTCTACGGCTCGTGGGGTTCCTGATCGGCGGCATTCTTGGCATCGGCGTGCAGATCTTCGTTTTGCCATCGCTCGATTCCATCGCCGGGTTTATGGTGGTTTTCGTGCCGGTTACTCTGTTCTCCGCCTGGATCATGACGTCCGGCCCCCGCCTGTCTTATCTGGGCTTACAGGCGGCTCTTGGTTTCTATCTCATCCACCTGCAGGAATCCGCGCCGCAATTATCGCTTTCCGTAGCGCGCGATCGCCTCGTTGGCATCCTCTTGGGCCTGTTTATGATGTGGCTGGTTTTCGATCATCTTTGGACCGCCCCGGCGGCCGTCGAGATGAAGACGGCGTTCCTTGCCGGCATTCGCCTCCTGGCCCAACTTACCCGGGAACCGTCATCGAGCGAAATCCGCGCAGCCATCAAGCGCAGTCATGTCCTGAGCGAAATGCTCAACGCCCAGTGGGATAAAGTGAGATCCCTGGCCGATGGGGTGCTCTTCGAATTCGGCCCTTCGCGGCCCTACGGCCTGGCTCTGCGCAGCCGCGTCCGGCGCTGGCAGCCCCGATTGCGCGCGCTCTTCCTGATGCGCCGCGCTTCTTTGAGATTCAGCCTGGGATTGCAGGGGTTCGAACTGCCGGAAGCCGGGCGCCGCACGCTGCGGCAGTACAATGAACGCTCCGCGCGCATGCTGGATGAAATGGCGGACCGGCTGGAGGGCCGCATGAATGAGCCAATGCCGGAGCCCGATGGGGACGAACAATTCGTGGACCAGGTTCTGGCGGCATGCGGCTGCGAAGCGCGGGAATTGCCGCCGCAGATGCGGTCTTTCGGAATCCTGCTCCGCCGAATCGACGGCGTGACCCGCTCGCTGGCGGAAGAGGTTCGCGCGGCGTAGCCACGCTGCCGGCGCCGCGAAACGGCGGTTATTTCTCGAACACGATTCCGGCCGAAGGCAGGATGGGGAACATGGTATCCAGGGTCAGGTAGGCCTGGTGGGTGGTGGCATTGTAGCCGTTGAAGCTGTCGAAAATATAATTCGTGCGGTTGGTCACGTTGAGCACTTCGCCATAGAGCGTCAGCTTCCACTTATTCCCGGTCCACGATTTATTGATTCTCAGGTCGGTGCGAAAGTAGGCCGGCATCCGTAATTGGTTGCGCACAGTGGTGAGGTAATACAGGCTGCCTGCCTTAGTCAAATACCCGGGAATGGGGAAACCGCTGCCGTAACTGGAGCGCACGCTCAGATTCACGGTGGGCTTGATTCGATAACCGCCGTAGATATTCACCGTGTGGCGCTGGTCATAGTCCGACGGAAAGTGGGATAGAGTAACTCCATCGGTCATTTCGGTGTGGCCATAGGCATAAGAGAGCCATCCGGTGAAGCGGTTGGCGCTGCTGCGCTGGAGAAAGATCTCGGCGCCGCGCGAGTAACCGCGTTCGGAATTGACATAGGGCGGATTGAGCGGCGGAGCGAAGACCGTCAAGCCAGGCAACAACAGCCGCGGATAGTCGAGCGGCTGAAAGGTGAGGTCGCGGTCGGCCCGGTTGTAGTATTCCAGGCGCAGGCGGGTGCGCGCTCCGAGGCGTTGTTCCAAAGCGGCGATGGCATGGATCGAGCGCGCCGGCAGCAACCCCCGGCCGCCCAATGGCGAGGTGAGCAGTGCCAGTTCCTGGTATTGCACATACTGGCCCCAGCCCAATTGCACGCGCGTGGAATCCCCCAGCACGAAGGCCGCCGAGGCTTGTGCCGAGAGCGGCGTGGTCTGGCCGATGGAAAGATGGTCCCAGCGGGCGCCGGCCACGAGGTGGATGTGGCCCTCCAATCCCGTCCAGGATTGCTGCGCGAAACCGCCGCTATGCGCCGCGTCCCCGTTGGAGTGGTCCAGTAACTGTAAGTTGGTAACTGCGTTGTTGTACTGGAAGGAATCCCCGGATTCGCGAATCTGCCGCACGGAAGCGCCGAAATCGAGCGGCAGGCGCGAATTCCAAAACCACGTGGCCGTGCCGTTGGCGACCCATTCCCCATAGAATCCACTGCCCAGAGGGTTATTCGTGGGATTGGTATTGTCGTACTTCTCGCGCATCCAGGCGGCATGCGTGGACACCAAAAACTTTTCTCCCGGCGAATAGCGCCAGCCCAGGTTAGCCAGGGTGTAATGATACGCGGCGCCGGCCAGCGAGTTTACTCCCAGGGTCGAGCGATTGGAGCGGTCCAGAGTGGAGTAGCTGTCCAGTAAATACAAGGTGACGCTATGGTGAGGAGTCAGATCATAGGATAGACGCCCCTGGAAGTCCTCGAATCCGAAGATAATGCTGGTGTCGGGAAAGGTGCGCTCGAAAATATATTGCAGATAGCTTTTGCGCACGCTGAAAATCCAGGAGCCGTGCTTGTGCTTGCCCAGCGGACCTTCGGCCATTACGCTGGCGTTGGAGGCGCTGGCAGACGCGCGCACGCTGATGTTATCGCGGTTGCCATCGCGGGTATGGACGTCCAGAATTCCGGCAGTGCGGTCCTCGAAGCGCTCGGGCCAGGCGCTTTCGTGGAGTTCCATCTCCTCCACCATGTCGCCGTTGAAGGCGGTCACCGAAGCCGGCGCATTCTCGCCTTGCAGCATATCGAATGGAGCATGCAGCAGGACGCCATCCAGGTAGAGTCCGATCTGGCTGAAATTGGCGCCGCGGAGGGAAAAGCGGGCGTCGAAGTCGTTGTTGGAACTGACGCCGGGCAGGTTTTGCACCGCGCGGAGCGGGTCGTCGGCCAGCACGCTGCCCAGGTTCTTGGCGTCATTGCCGGCCAGCACGAGAGCGTCGGGGCTATCCTGGCGGACGGTTTCGAAGGGACTGGCCTGCACATCCACAGTGGTGGTCTGGCGCAGGGTATCGGAGTTGAGCACCACCTCGAAATCCTGGGTCTCGCCGGCGTTCAGGTGGAACGGCCGTTTGACCAGGTGGTAGCCGACGGTGGACACGGTGAGGACGTAATCGCCCGCGGCCACCCCTTCGATGCGGAAGTGGCCGGTGCGATCGGAAGTGGTGCGATAGGCGCCGCCCACCAGTTGGACGATCACATCGGAGAGGGCCTCGCCGCCGCGTCCGTCGACCACCGTGCCCCGGACTTCGCCAGCGTCCTGTGCCCCGGCCAACCGTAGCGCCAGGACCAGGAGGGTCAAAAACCGCACCGTCCTATTCTAGCGAGGCGCGGCGGCTGGTGAGAGGACGGCTCACCGCAGCTTGCAATCGCACACCATCAGCACGCAGGCGCTTCCAAGCAGCCCGAGGCCGATCAAAACCACCAGCAGTTTTCCGAACCAGATTCCTCGTGGGCCGGCCCCGCGCCGGTGGACGCGAGCAGTGCGCCGGCGCCTAGGGGCGCAGCCATGCGGCAAGAGCCGCCGCCTGCAAGGGTGGCGCCACACCATCCCTGCCGATCTCTGTTTCCGCCACCCGCACAGGGCAGGTCCAAAAGCACCGCACTGTACAATAAATGATCGCGCCCATGGCATTTCTTTCCGCTCGCGAGCGTTCGCTGCTCGAATCGATTTCCCGTCTCGGGTATGCCAATCCCTTTCTGCCGGAGCGGGTGGAATTGGAACGCGCCGTCCTGGGCGCGGCCTTCCAGGAAGGCGAACCGGTGTGGAGCTACCGCGCCGGCGAGCAGGGAACCCGCGTCAACGTGGTGCGCGTGCAGCAGGTGCTGGAACCGCTGCTCGAAGCCCTGCGCCCGCGCCTGTCCGAAGGCGGGACCACGGAAACCGAGCTGGTGTGGTACGAAGACGCCGTGATGCTGCTCCTGTTCACCCGCTACCACGGGCAGTTTTTGGAAGCCGGCTTCGGGCCGCGGGCGGATTCGCCGAACCCGGCGCGGTGGCGCTTCTACAACCAGTTCCTGGCGGACTGGCGGCGCTTTTTTCACCTCGACGGTGTGAGCTTCCCGACGGGGCACGATCCCTGCCACACCTTTGCCTGCTTCCGCCAGATCCAGCGGGCCTTCGAGTTGGTCTTCCGCGACATCATCGGCAGCTCGCTGGCGGCGGCGCGGCTGCGCGGGGCGATCTGGCAATCCATCTTCACCCACGACATGCGGCGCTACCGCCGCACACTCTACGCACGCATGGGCGAGTTCGCCACGCTGATCACGGGGCCTTCGGGAACCGGCAAAGAGCTGGCCGCGCGCTCTATCGCGGAATCGCGCTACGCGCCATTCGACGACCAGAAACTGGTGTTTGCCAATGATGGGGCGAAGTCGTTCTTCCCGATCAACATCTCGGCGCTCTCGCCGGCCCTGGTGGAGTCCGAGCTGTTCGGGCACCGCCGCGGCGCCTTCACCGGCGCGATTGCCGACCGCAAGGGGCATCTGGAAACCTGTCCCGGGCTGGGCTCGGTATTTCTGGACGAGCTGGGCGATCTGGACCCGGCCATCCAGGTGAAGCTGCTGCGGGTGATTGAAACGCGCACATTCCATCCGGTGGGCGATACCGCGCGGCTGGAGTTTCGCGGCAAGCTGATCACCGCCACCAACCGCAACCTGGCGGAGCTGATGCGGAAGGGCCAGTTTCGCGAGGATCTCTACTACCGGTTGTGCTCGGACCAGGTGACCACGCCGTCCCTGGCCGAGCAACTGGCGGATTCGCCGGCCGTGCTGAACGAGCTGGTGGGGTACATGGCGCGGCGCGTGGCGGGCGCCGAGGGCGACGAACTGGGCGGCGAAGTGATGGGCTGGATCGAGGCCAACCTGGGGCCGGATTACCCTTGGCCGGGGAATTACCGCGAGCTGGAGCAGTGCGTGAAGAACGTGCTGATCCGGCGCAATTACCGGCCCTCGGGAGGCGGCGCGGCGGGCGTGCTCGAAGGGTTCGCGGAGGAAGTCCGCGCCGGGCGCCTGACTGCCGATGAGCTGCTGGTGCGGTATGTCACTCTGGTGTACAGCCGGACGCGCAGTTACGAAGCCGCCGCGCGGCAGTTGGGCTTGGATCGCAGGACCGTGAAGGCCAAAGTGGATGCGCGCTTTTTGGAAAAGCTGGGGCGCACGCCGCTTTGACCCGTGGCGGGCAGCAACCGCTACCGCGGCTTGTACGCGACGGCGTCGATCTCGATTTTGGCGTCCTTCAGCGGCAGAGCGGCCACGATGATGGTGGTGCGGGCGGGCTTCGACGCGCCGAAGAATTCCGCGTACACCTCATTCATGGCCTGGAAATCGGCAACATTGGTGAGGTACACGCCGCAGCGGACTACGTCGGCCATGGTGGCGCCGCAGCCATCCAGGATGTTCTTGATGTTGGTGAGCACCTGGCGGGTTTCGGTCTGCACATCGCCCAGCACCAACTGGCCGGTCACCGCGTCAATCGGCACCTGCCCGGCTACGTAGATGGTGTCGCCCGCCCGCACGGCTGGGGAATAGGGACCGCGCGGCTGCGGCGCTCCCGGAGGAAAAATGCGCTCGATCATGAATTTTATTATCCTTCCGCTTCCAGGTAACGTTCGACTTCAATGGCCGCCATGCAGCCGGCGCCGGAGGCCGTGATGGCCTGGCGGTAAACGCGATCCTGCACATCGCCGGCATGGAAAACGCCGGGGATGTTGGTGCGCGCGCCGCCTTTCGAAAGGATATAGCCGTCCGGGTCGGTTTCGATCTGGCCCTTGAAAATCTTGGTGTTGGGGATGTGGCCGATGGCCACGAAGAAGCCGTCCACATCGCGGTCCCACACCTCGCCGGTCTTCAGGTTGCGGAGGCGCACACCCGTCACCATGTTCTGGGAGACGTCGAAGACGTGTTCCACGGCGGCGTTGGTGAGGAACTGGATTTTGGGATTGCGGCGCGCGCGGTCGAGCATGATCTTGGACGCGCGAAACTCTTCGCGCCGGTGTACCAGGGTGACTTCGCTGCCGAACCGCGTCAGGAAATTCGCCTCTTCCATGGCCGAATCGCCGCCTCCCACCACCATGATCTTCTTCCCACGGTAAAAAAAGCCGTCGCAGGTGGCGCACGAGCTGACCCCGCGGCCGATGAGCTTCTGCTCGGATTCCAGGCCGAGCCATCGCGCCGAAGCGCCGGAGGCGATGATCACGGTGCGCGTTTCGAGCCAGTCGCCCTCCACGTTGAGGCGGAACGGGTGGCCCGAAAAATCGGTGTCGATGACGGCTCCGTGCACGTACTCGGCGCCGAAATTCTCGGCCTGCTTCTTTATGTTTTCCACCAGGTCGGGGCCGTTGATGCCCTCGGGGAACCCGGGAAAATTCTCCACCAGGGTGGTGAGGGAAAGCTGGCCGCCGGCTTCGTGGCCGCCGATGACCAGGGGTTTGAGATTGGCACGCGCAGTATAGATCGCGGCCGTGTTCCCGGCACAACCGGACCCTATAATAATGACGTTTCGCATCTGAATTCGGGCAGAAATACAGGGTAACACGCGCGCGGCAAAATTCTGTCACGGCGGCAGGAAGATGGCGGGTCGGTAAGTGCCGCGGCCTTTGTTTTGTGTGGCTTGGAGTGGACGCGAAAATGCCATTCCAGTGGCATGAACGTCAATGCGCTTTCCAACATTGCCAATCCTTATATTCAGTCGCTCACCAACGCAGCCATGTCCGCGCTGAACTCATCTCAGTCCCCAACCGGCACCAGCGGGATCTCGGGGTCCGCCGCGCTTCCGCAGGACAGCTCGCCGCAGCTTTCGCCTTTCGCCCAACTGATGAGCACACTGCAACAGCTTCAGCAGAATAGCCCAACGCAATATGCGCAGGTGACGCAGCAGATTGCGGCCAACCTGCAATCGGCGTCGCAGACCGCGCTCGCCAACGGGAACACCGTGCAGGCGCAACAGCTCAGCACGCTCTCGAACGATTTCACCAGCGCCTCCACGAACGACCAGCTTCCCAACATCTCCGATCTGGCGCAGGCCATGGGTGGCGGGCACCATCACCACCACGGCTCGGGGGCCCACTCGTCCTCGTCCAGCATCGCGAGCGGCACTTCCACGAATTCGACCGGTTCCGGCACTGCGGCCGGTTCCACCGGTTCCAGCAGTTCGACCGGCAGCACCAGCACCGCGAGTGAAACCCTGAGCCAGTTATTCGGAGCGTATACCAACAATGACTCAGAAGGCGAAGCCCTGAATCCGTTGAACATCATTCTGGGCACGCTGGCGAACGACGGAATCAGCCTGGGGAATTAGAGCCCTGGCGCCTTTTTATTTCTGCGACGCGGCGTGCCGGGCGCGGAAGGGCAGCCGGATGCGCAGGACGCGCTCCCGGCGGCGCTCCTCTTCGAGCGTGCGGGTGCGGGCGCGCAGCAGGTCTTCGAGAGAGACCATGCCTGCCAGGCGGCGCGCGTCCGAGCGTTCCACCACCGGCAAGCGGGTCAGCCCGGTTTCGGCCATGCGATAGACCACCACACGCAACGGCTCATCGGGGTACGCCACCACCGGATCCGGGCGCGCCAGATCGCCCAGCGCCAGATCGGCGGTGGGTTCCTGCAGTAGCTTGCCCAGGTGGCTGCGGGTGATCACGCCCACCAGGCGCCGCGCTCCGTCCACCACAGGATAGAGGAACTGGCCGCGGCGGCCATCGTTCGCCGTCAGGTCGGCCAGTTGAGCGCACTTCAACGGAGCGGGCAGCGCCAGGATATTGTCGCGCATCACGTCGCGGACCAGGAGGATTTCGAGCGGGTCCACGGCGTATTCGCAGCTCAAATGGTAGCCGCGGCGGGCCACCTTTTCCGTGAGGATCGAGTGGCGCAAGGTGAGAACCGTAAAGGCATGCGCCATGGTCACCGCCAGCAAGAGCGGAACCAGCATGTTCACATCGTGAGTCACCTCCAAGGCGAAGATTACGCCCGTGAAGGGCGAACGCAGGGTTCCGCCGAGGGTTGCCCCCATACTGACCAACGGCCAGAAGCCGGCGCCTTCGTGGGGCAGGAACATGGCTTCGATGCCGCCCAGCGCACCGCCCACCATGAGCAACGGCGCCAGCACGCCGCCGGAAGTGCCCGACCCCAGCGAAAGGGCCCAAATGGCCGATTTCACCACCAGAATGCCCAGGATCATGGTGCGCGGCACGTCGCCCTGAAGCAGCGCGCCGATGGTATCGTAGCCCACGCCCAAAGCCTGGGGAAAGACCAGCCCGCCGAGTCCGATCGCCAGGCCTCCCAATGCGGGCCACCACATCCAATGGATTGGAAGCAGGCGGAAGAAGTCTTCCGACGCGTACACCGCCAGGGTCAGAAGGGCCGCCAGGCCGCCCGCCAGCAGGCCGGCCACCACGCAGCCGAGCAGACCCTGCGGTCCGATAAAGACCGGGTGCGGGGGAACCGGAAAGAGCGGTCCGGTTCCCAGCAGATACCGCCGCGCGGCCGCCGCCGTGACGCTGGCCAGAGCTACCGGAACCAGGCTGCGCGGCTTCCATTCGAACAGCAGCAGCTCCACGGCCAGCAGCACGGCCGCCACCGGCGCGGCAAAAGTGGCCGACATGCCTCCCGCGGCGCCTGCGACCAGCAGCGTCTTTCGCTCGGCGGCCGAAAGGTGGAACAGTTGCGCGATCATGGAACCGAAAGCGCCACCGGTCATGATGATGGGTCCTTCCGCGCCGAACGGCCCGCCCGAGCCGATGGAAATGGCGCTCGACAGCGGCTTCAGGATGGCGACCCGGGGCTCCACTTTGCTGCCGTTGATCAGGATGGCCTCGATGGCTTCGGGAATGCCGTGGCCGCGGATGCGTTCCGAGCCATAGCGCGCCATCAGCCCGACGATCAGCGCGCCGGCCACCGGAACAGCCACTTCCCATGGGCCCAGCCGGTTGGCCGCGGGCGAAACCAGCAGGGTGCTCCAGCGCCCGAAGAAGAACAGGTTGGTGAACAATCCGATCAGGCGCAGCAGAGCCAGGGCGATATAGGCGCTGGCCAGCCCGATGGCAACGGCCAGCGAGGCAATCCAGGCCACCCGCCCGGTCGTGGTGAAATCCCCCAGCTTTTCCGTGGAACCGGCCGCATTGCCCGTGGTCATGCGCGCTGCTCCAGGAGGCCGCGGAGGGTTTCCACCAGCGCCGGCCCGCTCTGGCGCAATTCCTCGCGGTGAATGCGGGACAGGTGGTGCAGCTTTCGGCAGCCGGCCGGGGTCAGGCGGACGCGCACCTGGCGGCGATCCTCTCCGCCGCGCAGACGCTCCACCAGACCGCGTTCGGCCAGGCGGTCAATCATGCCCACCGCGCTGTGATGGCGGATGAACAGATATTCGGCGAGTTGCCCGACGGTCGGGGGCGCCGAAGGCTCCTCCAGCCCGCGGATCGCCAGCAGCATCTGATGTTGTTGCGGCTCCAGTCCTTCGGTTTTGGCGGCCTCTTCGCTGAAGTGCAGGAACCGGCGAATCTGATAGCGGAAAGCGCTTAAGGAACGGTAATCGCAGTCGGTCAGGACTTGGGTTTCGGGCACATTTCAATTATATCGTAAAGCGATATTTCAGGCGGAGCATCGATGAGGCGGAAAGCCGCCAGGCACGCGCCGATCGCTAAAGCCACCGATAGAACCGCAGCGGCGGACGCCACCCGGTTCTTGCGAATCGCCGCCAGCCGAACACGTCATCGGCATTGAGCGACGCGAGCCAAGCGGCCAAACGGGACCATAACGGCATAGCGATGGTTCCTTACTCGGAGCGCAGCATGGCCACCGGGTCGATCTGTACCGCGTGGAATACCGCCGGCAGTGCGGCCCCCAAGGCAACCGCCAGAATAGCCAGCGACGGGAGCGCCAGCATGACGGGATCGCCGGGCCGCACCTGGTAGAGTAGCGCCTCCAGATACCGCCCCGAGGCCATACCCAGTGCCAGACCGGCCGCGGCCCCGGCGCCGACCATCAGGAAGACTTCCGCGGTAACCCGCCGGGCGATATCGCCGGCCTGCGCGCCGATGGCGATGCGAATCCCGATTTCGCGCCGCCGCGCGAGCACTGAGTAATCCAGCACGCCGTAGAGACCAATGCCCGCCAGCACCAGCGCGACCGCCCCGAAGAAGAGCGCCAGCATGGCCAGCAAACGCTCACGCACGGTCTGGCCGCGAACAATTTCGGCTTCGGTGCCGATTTCGCTGACGCGGAAATCCGGCCGCGCCTCGGGCACCGCGCGGCGCATGGTGGAGGCGAGCGCCAGCGGGTTCGCCGCGGCGGTGCGTACCAGGATGGCGGCACTGCCGATGGGCCGGAAGGCGCCCTTCCCATCGATGCCGCGAAAGGGAGTATACGCCACCGGCAGAATCGGCTCGTGCAGGCTGCGGTAGGGGCTGTCGGGAACCACTCCGGTTACTTGATAAACATTGGCCCCCCTCGCGAAAGTCTTTCCGATGGGACTCTCCCCATGGAAGAACTGCCGGACGAATGTCTGGTTGATGATCGCCGCGCCGGGAGTGGTCTCGTCCGGGCGGAATGGCCGCCCCTCAATCAGCGGAATCTTCATGGTGTCGAGCCAGCCGGGCGAGACTGGCAGAAAGTAAGCCAGAACCGGGCCGGGCGGCGCACCGTCGATCGACACGAAGCTATTGGTGGAGTTCCCGGTCAGCAAGGGCCATCCGGCCAGGGCCACCTTCTCCACGCCGGGCACCCCGCGCAGGCGATCGGCCACCTGCTCCCAGACCACCGGCGGCTGGGGACGCGACGGAATCACCGTGAGCGTCAGAATTCGATCCGCGGAGAAGCCCAGGGGCCGGTGCGATAACCGGTCGAAGGTGGCCACGAACAGCCCGGCGACGAACAGCACCAGAATGCAGAAGGCGGCCTGCGCCGCGATCAGCAAATGCATCAGGCGCCGCCGCGCGTGCGGGTCTTGGCCGCCTTTGAGGGCGCTCGCGGGTCGGGTGGCCGAAGCGCGCAACGCCGGAGCCAGGCCCAAGAGCACGGTGACCAGCACGGCCAGGGCCGCGCCGAATCCCCACACGCGCCAGTCGGCCGGCAGCGCCAGCCGCACCGGATGCCCGGGCGAGCCAATGCGGCCCACTACGAACGGCGCGGCCCACCAGGCGAACAACGCGCCGGTCGCGGCGGCCAGAGCGGCCAGCATGGCGCTTTCCACCATCACCAGTTGCACCAGGCGCCCGCGCCCCGCGCCGATGGAGACACGCAGCGCCATTTCGCGGGCCCGCGCGGCGGCCTGGGCCATCATCAGATTCGCCACATTGGCGCAGGCAATCAACAGCACCAGGATCACCAGCACGCCGCCCGCCAGCAGGCCGCGGCGGTATTGCTCCTGTAAGTCGGAAAACCCCGCGGCGGCCGGCTCCAGGATGACGGTGTTGTCGATGAACTGCTCGATGAACTTCTTCGTCATCCCGGTGAAGCCCTTGGCCCGCTCCCTTTCGAAGGCGCGCGAAGTGGCATCCAGCCGTGCGCGGAGCGGTTCCAAGGCGGTGCCCGGGTAGACCCGCGCGAGCGTCCGAATCCAGGTGGTGTCGTCGCGCACGACCCGGGGATCCATCATCGTAGGAAGGAAAATGTCGGTCACGGTTCCGGTTTCCGTGCCGGTGAATGGCTGCGGACCGACGCCCACAATCTCGAAGAGCCGGTCATCCAGCCGAAAAGTGCGGCCGATCGCTTTGGGGTCGCGTGCGAAACGGCGCGACCAGTAGTCGTAGGAGAGCACCGCGTACGGATGCGCGCCCGGCTTCAAATCGTCGTCTTCGGTGAACAGCCGCCCGAGCGCCGGCCGCAGCCCCAACGAACCGAACATCCACCCGGAAATATATTGCACGCAGGCCTTCTCCATATCCTGGTCCGACCCGTAGGTCAGATCGTTCCGCTCGGCATAGGAGACCGCGATCAACTCGGCCCGCCCTTTTACGGCCGCCCGCATCAGGCGGAAATCCGGATAAGCCCAGCCATCGAAGCTCTGCGGCCGGCCATCGAAACCGATTCCCTGCCGGGCGAGGGCGTACATTTGTTCCGGGTTGGCCACCGGCAGCGGACGCAGCAGCAGCGCATCGATCAGCCGGAAGGCCCCGGTGCAGGCCCCGATGGCCAGCGCCAGCGACAGCACCGCCGCGGCCGAGGTTACTTTGCGCTTGGTGAGCTGCCGCCAGCCGAAAACCGTATCCGCGCGCAGCGATTCCAGCCACGCCACCAGCCGGATGTCGCGGCTTTCTTCGCCCTGCCGCAGCAGGGAGCCGAAGGCTCGCCGCGCTTCGGCGGGATCGCGGCCCTCGGCGACGGCCTCCTCGATGTGCAAACGCTGTTCTTCGTCGATCTCGCGGCTCAACCGCTCGCCGCGAAGGGTATTGGCGATTCTCGACCAAAGCGACATATTCACACCGTCCTCAGCACCCGATTCACCGCTGCCGTCACCGCCTCCCAGCGCGACTCTTCGGCGTCAAGCTGCTTCCTGCCCGCGGCGGTCAATTCGTAGATGCGCGCCCGCCGCCCGGTGTCCTTGGTGATCCACTGGGCGCGGATCCAGCCTGCTTCCTCCATGCGGTGCAGCGCCGGATAGAGCGAGCCTTCCTCGGCGCGCAGCACCTCGCCGGACCAGTCCTTGATGGCCGTCATGATGGCGTACCCGTGCAGTTTCGGTCGGCGCGAGAGAATCTTCAAGACCAGCAGATCGAGCGATCCCTGGAGCGAGTCGGTTTTCGGCATACTCAGACTTCGTAATATACAGACGTCTGAGGCAGGAAAAGGTTAGGTCTCTTTGGCGGTTGCCGGCCGCGCCTGGGAGGAATAGACTGCTTGGAGGCCCGACTCTGAGATCGTTGGGGGCCGCTCGCCGCATGAAAGCTGCCGTTTATTGCCGGTACGGACCGCCGGAAGTCGTGCAAATCAAGGACGTCGAAAAGCCCCTTCCCGCGGACAATCAGGTGCTTGTCCGGATTCAGGCGACTACCGTATCCGCCGCGGACTGGCGGATGAGAAGGGCCGTTCCCTTTATCGTCAGATTCATGACCGGCCTTTGGGCGCCAAAGAAGATCCGGATACTGGGGATGGAGTTCGCCGGAACAGTCGAATCCGTGGGAAGGACTGTAACCCGGTTCCGCGAGGGCGACCCGGTATTTGGATCGACCGGGTTCAAGTTCGGCACACATGCCGAGTTTGTATGCCTACCGGAAGATGGCTTACTGGCGATCAAGCCGGTCAACATGACGTTCGAGGAAGCGGCCGCGGTCTTGTTTGGCGGAGTGTCGGCCTTGCATTTCCTCAAGAAGGCAAACATCCAAGAGGGACAGAAAGTGCTCATTTACGGAGCGTCCGGGAGTGTCGGGGTTTTCGCGGTTCAACTGGCGAAGCACTTCGGGGCACGTGTCACAGCAGTCTGCAGCACCGCCAATCTTAGCTTGGCGAAGTCTCTCGGCGCCGACGAAGTGGTGGACTACACTCGGGAGGATTTCTCGACAGCCCGCCGGGCTTATGACATCGTCTTCGACACGGTCGGCAAGAGCGGCTTCACGCGCAGCCTGAAATCCCTGAAGCGAGGCGGTTTCTATGTTCGTGTGGGGGGCTCCGGACGATTATCGTCGATTCTTGGAGGGATTCTTCAAGAGAAGTGGGCTTCCGTCATGGGGAATGCGAAGGTCATCGGCGGCGTGGGGAGCGGCACGCCGGGCGACGTCTCCTTTCTCAAGGGGCTCATCGAGGCCGGAAAGCTAAGGACGGTCATCGATAGACGCTATTCGCTGGACGAGATCGCTGAAGCTCACCGTTACGTGGAGGCCGGCCACAAGAAAGGGCATGTGATCGTTGTTCTCGAACAGGCGTGCTGAACTGTGGGGAAGCGCCACGGACGGCGGGGCCCGATCTCGCCGCCATCCGCTATACGCGCATGGAGCGGGCTAAATAAACAGCTAAACTGGCAAGCTATCCTTGCCAGATTGCCTGCCGGTTCGCTATCATAAGATTGCCATGCCGCGAAAGACCCTCGACGCCGCGGTGACCGATTTTCTTCATGCCATCGGTCTGCTGGTCCGCCGGGTGCGCGCGGCGGCGGCCTCGCAGGAGATCTCCCTGACCGAGAGCGCCGTCTTGAAGCGTCTGGCGCAGGATGGGCCGGCCACCACCGCCGAACTGGCGCGCGCCGAAAGCATGCGGCCGCAGTCGATGGGAACCACCGTCGCGGCGCTGGAGGAAATGGGCCTGGTGGAACGCAAGCCGCATCCTACCGATGGGCGTCAGGTGAACATTGCGCTGACCGCCAAAGGCGCCGCCGTCCGCCAGACCGCCCGCGACGCCAAGCGGACGTGGCTGGCCGAAGCCATCGCCCAGCTCGGCCCGGAAGAGCGGGAAACCCTGTTTCAGGCCGGGGAGATCATCCGGAGGCTGGCGGAAAAGTGAAGCCCACCGCCAGTCCCGGTCGGCCGCGGGTTTCTTCGAGAGGTTCGCTGTCGCACGCCTGGCGCGCGCTGCGGCACCGCAACTTCCAGCTCTTCTTCTTCGGCCAGACCATCTCGATGGTCGGCACCTGGATGACGCGGCTGGCCACTGGCTGGCTGGTCTACCGGATGACCGATTCGGCGCTGCTGCTGGGGGTGGTCAGCTTCGCGGGTCAGATTGTGGCGTTTCTGCTGGGGCCGTTTGCGGGCGTCTGGGTGGAGCGCCTCAATCGCCGCCGGCTGCTGTTGTGGACGCAGGCGGCCGCCGCGGTTCAGTCACTCGCCTTGGCGGCCCTCACCCTGGCGCATGTCATCACCCTCCGGGAAATCATCGTCCTCACTGCTCTCCAGGGCTTGATCAACGCGTTCGACATGCCGGGGCGCCAATCCTTCCTGGTGCAGATGGTCGAGGACCGTAATGACCTTAGCAACGCCATCGCCATCAACTCCTCGATGGCCAATGGTGCGCGGCTGGTCGGCCCGGCCCTCGCCGGCCTGGTGATCGGGGCCGCCGGCGAAGGCTGGTGCTTCCTGATCGACGGCGTCAGCTACTTCGCGGTGATCGCCTCCCTGCTGCTGATGCGCATCCCACCGCTGCACATCCGCCGGGCCGCGGCCAGCATGTTCGAACAAATGCGCGAGGGCTGGGACTACGTGCGCACCTTTCGCCCCATCCGCACCATTCTGCTGCTATTTGCCCTGATCAGCCTGATGGGCTGGCCGTACTCCGTGCTGCTGCCGGTGTTCGCCGGCCAGGTGCTGCACGGTGGTCCGCATACCCTCGGCTGGCTCACGGGAGCTTCCGGGACCGGCGCGCTGATTTCGGCGCTGTCGCTGGCGGTGCGTAAGACGGTGGTCGGGCTGACGCGCATGGTGCAGATCGCCGCCGCCACCCTCGGATGCGCCCTGATTCTCTTCGGCCTGTCGCACACGTTATGGCTCTCCCTGGTGCTGATGGTCTTCGCCGGCTTCGGCTTAATGCAGGGCGCATCGGTCAGCAACACCATCGTCCAGTCGCTGGTGACGGAAGACAAGCGCGCCCGCGTGATGAGCTATTACACCATGGCATTTTTCGGCGCGGCGCCGTTCGGCAGCCTGCTGGCCGGCGCGCTGGCTCAGCGGATCGGGGCGCCCCACACGGTCATGGTCACTGGCGCTTTCTGCGTCGCCGGCGCGCTCTGGTTCACGCTCGATCTGCCAAAAGTCAACGCCCTCATGCGGCCGGTCTACTACGAGCTCGGGCTGCTGCCCGCTCGCGAAACCTCATCGTCAGTCCCGTAAACCGAAAGGAAACCATGCCTCTCACCCAACTCGATACTACCCCCGCCCTGGTCGTGATCGACCTGCAAAAGGGCATTGTCGGCTTTCCCACCGTGCACCCCATCGCCGAGATCATCGCCCGAACCGCCCATCTCGCCCGTGCGTTCCGCGAGCGCGGTCTGCCGGTGGTTCTGGTCAATGTCTCCGGCATGGCTCCCGGCCGCACCGATGCCGGAAGGCCCAAGTTTTCGTTTCCGCCCGATTGGACCGAGCTGGTCCCGGAACTGGAGCAGCAACCCGGCGACCACCTGGTCACCAAGCAGCGCTGGGGCGCCTTCCTGGGCACCACTTTGGACGACGATTTGCGCCGCCGCGGTGTCACCCAGATTGTCCTCACGGGCGTGGCGACCAGTGCCGGCGTCGAATCGACCGCCCGTAGCGCTTACGACCTGGGCTACCACGTGGCATTGGTGGTGGACGCGATGACCGACCGCGATGTCGATTCGCACCGTCACACCGTGGAGAAGATTTTTCCCCGTCTGGGTGAGACCGCCACTACCGAAGACGTCCTGAAACTCCTGCAGGAGCGCCCGGCCCGGTAAGCGCAATCTGCCTATAATCCGATATGCGGTCTGTCCCTCGCGCCAGGCGCCGGCTGGGCTTTTTCGGCGGCTTGGCCGTGCTGTTCCTGTGCGCGGTGGGTCTCTTCGCCATTCTGCAGCCATGGTCCTTCCACATCGGCGGCCGATGGACGCCCACCACCACCTGGTATGGAGTGGGCCGGCTGCGCGACTCCACCGGCGCTCAGTATGGCTTGTACCTCTCCTTCTTTCCCGATAACACCTCGGACGGTGAAGGCGGGCTGCGCAGCGGACCCATGTTGCGCCACGACCTGCGTGGGAAGGCTACGGTTTGCACTGCCGGCGGCGCGCAGTACCGTTTCGACGTCCAGGGCGAGATTACAGGGGCCTGGCTGCGCACCGATGGCGCAGCAATGTTCCTCTCGCTGGGCGAGCCCCGCGGCCCCAAAATCCCGCGCTCTTTCAGCCTGTACGGTGCCTGGCATGGCCCGGAGCTGCCGCTCGACGATCACAAGACCATGTTCATGAACTTCCTTCCCGACGGCACTCTCACCCCATCCGGCCACTACACTGCCCCGGTCCCGGAAAAGCACGCTACCGTCACGCTCTCCTGGGGTTCCGAAAGCGACTTCGAGACGTTATGCGCGGACCTGCGCAGTGTCCCCGGCCGATGAGCGCCGCTTACAGGTTTGGCCCCTTCTTGGAATTGCATCTCCAGCCTGCAAGCGCCGCATCGTCGAGGCTGTGGCCCCGGCCGTGCCGGCGGGCGACGATATGCCCGAGATGGAACGCCCGCTCCCGGTGATTGCCGCGTTGCTAAGATTAGATTTCACGCCGAAGCCGTCCAGTTCCGGCGCGTGCAAACGCTCGAGGTCCAGCACGATGTGCCGAAGCATCAAGCCGCTTTTTAATTTCGATCCGCCCGTCAGTCCGGAGGAAATCCGCGCGGCGTCGCTCCAGTTCGTCAGAAAGATCAGCGGCTTCCACAAGCCGTCCAAGGCCAACGAAGTCTCGTTCGCTGCCGCGGTGGACGAAATTGCCGCTGTGTCCAACCGCCTCCTTCGCTCGCTCGAAACCGCCGCGCCGCCCAAGAATCGCGAAGAAGAGGCCGCCAAGGCCAAGAGTCGCGCTGCCGATCGATATCGCGCTTGAGCCGCGCGCGGCGCCGCAGGATCACCGCCCCCACGGAATGGTTTCGAAAATGTTCCGCAGGCGCCGGGCCTTGGCGGGATTAATCATCTCCACGAAGCCGATCCGGCCCGTCAGGTGCGCTCGAAAATCCGCAAGTCCTTCGCGGTTCTGCGAGGCGGGGCCGCGCCGTGCGCAGTTGATCAGCACCGCTTCCAGCAGTTCGAGGTCGCCGCGGCGAAGGTTGAGCTTTCGGTTCACCACCATCCCCGCGAGACTCTGCCGCACGCCTTGCCGCATCATGCGGGTCTTGTGGTGGTTGACGCTGAAACCCTCCTCCAGGGCAACCGCTGCCGCATGGGAGGCGAAGCGGCCGGCCACCCGGCGGAACTCTGCATCCCCCGAGAAAGCCAGATCGTCGGCGTAGCGCGTGTACACTGCGCCGGCCGACCGGGCCAGGCCGGAGAGGCGGCAATCCAGGCGGTACGCCGTGATGCTGGCGAGCGCCGGCGAGGTGGGCGCGCCTTGCGGCAGGTGCCGCCGCGCGTACACCGTGTGCGCCTCCCGCCATTCCGCGGCGCCGATTTCGAGCGGGCGATGGCCCCACGCGTCGCCCGGAACCGCGTTGGTGCAGAGGCCGCCCAGGCCGTCCGCAACCGCCTCCGGATAACCCAGCGTCCGGAAGAAGGCTTGCACCCGCGCGGCGGGAAATGCGGGGAAGAAGTCCTGCAAGTCGAGGCGCAACACAACCTGCCGGCCGGCATGCGGCGCGGCAAAACTGGCCACCGATCGCCCTCTGACGAATCCGTGGGCCGCCGGGTGGGGCGGAATGCGGTCGAGAATCTCGCGTAAGATCCACCGCTGCAATTCCTTGATTTGCGGCTTGGGGATCTCGATCAGGCGCACGCCGCCCGAGCGCTTGGCGCGTATCCGGTAACGGTAGTGGCGGAGCTTCGGATTATCGAGCTTGCAGCCGAGACCTTTCAGATCGGCAAACCACTCCAGTTCATCCGGCTGCAGGGACAGCCATCGGGCCAGGTCGCCCACCGTTTCGATCGCGGGAAGATCCCAGTGCGCGGCGGCGGCCACCGGGCGCATGCGCTGCGGCTCGGGGAGCCAGACGGCCACCGAGAGCTTATCGCGATGGGCGGCGCGCTGAAAACCCGCGTCCCCCAGCAGGAATCGGATCACGTCGCGGTGGCGCGGACGGGTGCGCCCGGCGAATGCCTCCACGTAGCGTTGGGCCAAGGGCCGCAGCCAGCGCCAGGGCCGGCCCAGCGTACGCATGGCCCGTACGTGGACACTCTCGACCGTCGGCTCCCCGGCCATCAGGCTTCGGGCCAGGGCGCTGATCACGGCCGCGGCGGGCATACCAGATGGCGGCGGAAGACTTCAACCAGTCTGACTTGGCGTGAGCGGAACTGCCTGCTCGCCATCGCAGAGAGGCTCACGCGACGAAATGGCGAGGGGACACTCTCCCCCGGGGTAGCCCCGGAGAGGCCAACCGAGCCCGCAAGCCCGATTGCACCGTGCTTGAAAACCTCCACCGCCACAGCACATGATAGCAACCTGGCGAACCGGCGCGAGGGCTCGGACTTACTGCTCGATCCCCAGCGATGCCGCCACGCGCACCAGCGTCGAAACCAGCCGCTGTACGTGTTTCTCGGTGTGGGCGGCGGTGCAGGAAATCCGCAGCAGGTTCTGCGCGGCGGCCGGCCGCAGCACCGGGTTGATGTAGATGCCTTCTTCCAGTAGCGCCTTGCACAGCCGGCACAAATCAATCTCTTCCTCAATCACCACCGGCACGATGGCGGTTTCGCCGGGCAGCACCTGGAAGCCGCGGGCGCGCAGTTCCTCGCGCAGATAGCGCGCCACCTTCAGCAGGCGCAGGCGGCGCTCCGGTTCGTCGCGCATAATTTCCAGCGCTGCGGCCACCGCCGCTACCGAGGCCGCCGGCAGGCTGGCGGAGAAGACAAACGGCCGGGCGGTGTGCTTCAGGTAATCCACCACCGCGCGGTCCGCGGCGATGAAACCGCCCACCGAAGCCAGCGACTTACTGAACGTGCCCATGACGATATCCACATCGTCCAGCACGCCCAGGTGCTCGGCGGCGCCGGCGCCGGTTGGTCCCAGGACGCCGATGCCGTGGGCTTCATCCACGTACACCCGCGCGCCGTACGGCTTGGCCAGCTTGAGAATGCCGGGCAGGTCGGCGATGTCGCCTTCCATGCTGAAAACCCCTTCGGAGACGATCAGGATTTTGTCGTCGGGCGGCGTGTTCTCCAGGCAACGCTCAAAGTGCTCCAGGTCATTGTGGCGGAAACGCATGGTGCGGGCCGGCGAGCGCAGGGCGCCCTCCACCAGGCTGGCGTGCAGGTTGTGATCGCAGATCATCACGTCGCCCTTCTCGGTAAGCGCCGACAGGGTGGCGTAATTGGCTTGAAACCCGGTACCAAAAATAATGGCGGCCTCTTTGTGTACGAAGGCCGCCAGTTCGCTTTCCAGCTTGACGTGAATATCGAGGGTGCCGTTCAATAGCCGGGAACCGCTGCACCCGCTGCCGTACCTCTTTACCGCGTGGGCGGCGGCTTCCTTCACCTTGGGATGCGTAATCAGGTCCAGGTAATCGTTGGACCCGAACATCAATACCTTGCGTTTCCCCATGCGGACTTCGCCCGGCCCGCAGCCATCGCGATCGCCAAAGACTTCAAAGTACATATACAACCCGGCGGATTGCAGATCACTCGGACGAGTGAAGTTGCGGCATTTCTCGAAAATGTCGTTGGTTCCGCGGGCCTTTCCTTTGCCGGTGATGTCGCCAGTCGATACGCGCATGGTCCTCAGTTCCATTCGTAGATTCGGTAGGTCTTGTAGCGCTTGGCCCCCATCAGTTCCAGGGAGCGGTTCATCAGGGTATTGTCTTCCAGTATCCAGGACATCTCAGTTTCGCCGTAGCCCAACTGTCGCGCGTTGCGGACCAGGGTTGCGTAAAAAGCTGCCGCTACGCCGGAAGTGCGGTACTCCTCCACCACGCCCAATGCGAGAACTCGTACACTTCGGATCAAACGTTGATAATACAGGATTTTGAGCAAACCGGTGGGAAGTAATTTGCCGCCCGCGGGTTTCAGCGCCTGGTTGATGTCGGGCAGGGCCAGCGCGAAACCCACTACTTTGCCCTTTACCTCGCCAATCAGTACCAGGCTGGGCTTTAGAATCTGCTTCATCTCCTTGCCCTGCAAGACGAACTCTTCGCGCGACATGGGGATGAAGCCCCAGTTGCTCACCCATGCCTTGTTGTATACCTCCCAGACTTTCTCTACCTCGGCGTCGAAATTCTTCATATCGATGGGGCGGACCACCACCCCGTTTTTGGCCAGCGCGCGGCTCGAAACGCGCTCGATTTTGTCGATGTCGATGGTGTTGGCGTTGCTCACGTACGCCAGCAGGTCTTTGGCTTTCTGCAGCCCCGCCTGCTCCATCAGGGCGGGGTAGTAGCGGTGATTGTAGGTCATCATCACCATGGGGCTGGAATCGAAGGCATCCACCAGCATGCCGCACTCGTAATTGGTGGAAGGATTCACGGGGCCGCGCAGGAAACGCGCGCCGCGTCCCGTTACCCACTGCCGCGCGGCGCTAAGCAGCGCCTTGGCCACCGCCGCGTCGTTGATGCTTTCGTAAAAGCCGAAGAATCCCGCCACTTCTCCGTGGGTCCGGTTGTGGGCTTTGTCGAAAATCGCAGCAATGCGCCCCACCACCCGGCCGTTCTGCCGCGCCAGGAACAGCTCCGTTTCGGCGTCCTTGTAGTACGGGTGTTTGGCCTTGTCGAGCAACTCCTTCACAGCGATCCGCAACGGCGGCACCCAATAGGGATCGCCGCGGTAAATTTCGTAGGGCAGTTCCACGAACTGATGAAGGGCCTTTTTGTCCTCAACCGCAGCGATCTCAATTCCCGCCAATCGTCACACTCCCATTGGAAAGTCTCCGGTACAAGACGGGGGCAAACCGGATCAGCAGAAACGCCAACACTGCTCCCGCCAGCAAGTCGACCGTATAGTGGTATCGAAGATAAACTGTAGCAAAAATGATGCAAAGAGTGTAGGCAAAATAAGCCCGGAATAGCCGATTTGAGACCATCCGGCTGCCCCACCACGCCAGGATGGTGAGCTCCGTGTGGCCGCTCGGGAAACAGTCGTAATGCGCGGATTCCAAACGGTCCAGCGTGCCCTGCATCCAGTGGAACAGCCAAAGTCCTTCTAACGGCGCATGTTGCAAATGGCGCAGCAGAAAACGCGGGCCCCGCGCCGGCACCACGAGGTACCCGCCATAGGAGGTCAGAAAGCCCAGGGCGATTAGAAATGCAAGATATTGGAACTCCCCGTAGCGGCCTCTTTTCCAGATCAGGAACGGAATCAGTAGTACCGCCGGTACAAATAAGGTGTAGACAACCTGCAAAAATTCAGTTAAGGCTGGAGTCTGCACCCGCTCCAGCCAGACAGTCGGATTGGCGTGCCAGAAACGGTAATCCAGGTTCGCCAGCCATTGGTCGAGATCGGTGCGCCGCACCGCCGGTACCAGCAGAGCCATTTCCTTGTAACAGGAGGCTACGTAGGGCAGCGGATACCAGTTCCGGAAAACCCAACTGCTACGATTGGGGAATTTCACCTCACCCACGATCACCGCCAGGGCGGCGGCATGGGCGGCCAGCAGCCAGGGGCCCTCGGCCAGCCGGGACCACCCCAGCAGGATGAGCACCGTGGCGAAGGCGGTGTAGCCGAAGATCACCTTGTCCACCGCCCAGAAACTGGTCGGCGAGGGTTTCAATAGTGGATCCAACCGGCCTCCTTGTACCAGGCCAGGGTGCGGGCCAAGCCGTCTTCCAGCGGGGTGGCGGCTGCGAAGCCCAGTTCGCGGGCGGCGCGCCGGGGGTCGCAGGTCCAGGCGCGGCAGCACGCCTCGGTGACTTTATCGCGCGACAAAATGCCCGGCCGGCGTGTCACGCGGGACCACAGTTCGGCGCAGTATGCGGCCACCCGCGCCACGGCCGGCGGGATGCGCAGCACGCGCACGCGGCGGTTCATAAGCCGCGCGGCCACGGCGGCCAATTCGCTCCAGGACACCACTTTCGGATGGGCCAGAAAATAGGCCCGCCCGGCGGCTTGCGGGGCCTCTGCTGCGGCGATCAGGCCCTCTGCCAGGTCTTCCACGTAGATAGCGCTGAACCAGCGCTCGCCGCCCGCAATTTCCACCACCAGCCCACCCGAAATCGACTTCAGGATCTGGAAAACGTCCGTATCGCGCGGCCCATACACCACCGGCGGCCGTACGATCACCGCATCTGGGCGCCAGCGCGCCGCCATCCGCTCGGCCTCCAGCTTGGATTTGCCGTATTCCGAAACCGGGTGCGGCGAGGCGTCTTCGGCAATCGGCGCACCGTCCGGGCTGGGACCCATGGCGGCCAGTGAGCTCACGTGCACAAACCGTATGGGCCGCCCCGCCAGCAAGCGGGCCAGCGTTTCGGTGGCGCGTGTATTGCCGTTGTAATAATCAGCGGCGGCAAGGGCTTTCGTCACGCCCGCCAGGTGGATCACGGTATCTACCCCATCGAGCGCCGCCTCGATTCCCTGGCCCGTGGTCCAATCCGCCTGCGCCGTCTCCACGCCCGCCGGAATCGCGTCCTTGCCGTGGGAGCGCGGCTTACCCCGCGCGCGGCGCACCAGGCAGCGTACCCGGATACCCCGCTCGCTCAGTTTCCGCAGCAGATGACCGCCGATGAAACCGGTCCCGCCGGTAACCAGGAACATTTACTCGGCGGCGCTACGAAAAGCGACTTCGCCGAAGTAGCTTTCCGCGGTGGCCCCGGTGTGCTGGGAGTTGATCTGGAGGCGCAGCCCCTTCACGTGCGGAGCCGGCTTGCCATAAGCGCGCTGGTAATCGGCCGCCACATTCTGGCTTTCCGAAACCCATTGATTCAGCAGCGACGACCCGGATTCGCACACCACCGCGAAGACGTGCACCAGCGGGATGAAGCTGGTGGATTGCGCGGCGCCCTTGGGAGCCGTGGAATCCCAGATGTAGCTGACCACCTTGCGGTCGGCGAAAGCCACCAGCACCTGCGCGGCCTGGTCGTCTGTGGAAGCCCGCCGGAAATCGCCTCCCGGTGGAATCTGTGCCACCTTCCAACGCCAGGTCAGCACCGGCAACTTGTTGGGGTCCACGTCCACGCTCCGTTCCAGCGAGAAGGACGATTTCACGCTCTTCAGATGCAAACAACAACCTTCCACGGGCTGGCACACGGAAACGTCGGGTTTTCCGCGGTTCACCTCGATCTTCCAGTCGGTGTTGAACCTTCCAGCGCCCCAGCTGGCAGTATCCAGAACGATGAGCGCTAAAGGTGAGGTGCGAGCCTGAAAAACGAACACAAGTAGGGTGCCAATGAGCAGTAGCTTCTTCAAATGACCTCGCTGGGGGCGTTATGCCGGGCACCCACTAATATCGCATGATTGCGTGGGCTTCTGCCACAGGCGGACCCCTGCCGGACCCCTGCCGTTCTACCGCACTTTCCCCTTGACCGTCTCCAGCTCATGCCCGCACTGCGGCAGATCGGGGGCCAGGCGGCAGCCATCTTCCAGGTGTTCGAGCGCCTCCGGTAGCAGTCCCAGGTGCTCCTCGGCAATTCCTTCTTCGACCAATGCAGTGGAATCGCGCGGCGCCGCCGCCAGCGCCTTCTGAAAATAGGTGCGAGCCTTGGCGTAATTCTCGCGGCCCATCCACCACGCACCCAGGGCCTCCGCGGCCGGCACGTACTCGGGGTCGAACTGGAGGGCGTTCTGCCATTCGCGCAGCGCGCTCGTGAATTGCCCCGCGCGCAAACAGGCGTCGGCGAAGTAATATCGCGCCAGCGAGTTGCGCGGGTCGCCCCCGAGCAGCCTCCGGAAGCCGGCCATGGCTTCCGGGTAGCGGCCCGCATACATGGCCGCCAGGGATTGCTCGAACAGGTTGTACTCCGGCAGTTTGTCCTTGGGGTCCGCCCCCGGCTGGGCCGAAGCCTTGGAAGCCGCCGAGCCGCCCAGGTAGCCCAGCGATTCCAACATGCGCCGCCGCTCCGCCGAAACCCCGGCCGTGGTGTGCCCGGGGGTGGCTTGGGCCATGATCTCGGCCAGCCGGCCGCGCAGCTTCGCGGCCATGGCGGCGTCCGCGCCCGCCAGGTTGTGGCGCTCTTCGGGATCGCGCGAAAGATCGTAAAGTTCCGGCTTAGGGGCGTCGATATATTGGTAGGCGCCGGCGCGGATGCTCCGCAGGGGCGCCCAATGAAAGGCATCCCGTGGATAGACGCTTTCGCTCACCACCGCCCGCCCGTCGTCCTTCCTGGATCGCGCCGCGGCCAGCAGGCTGGCGCCCGAGAACTGGGGTGGCGCCGGCAACTTGAGAAAATCCAGGATCGTGGGAGCCACGTCGATGAGGCCCCCTGGTTGCGCCGCGCGTGGGGGATATCCGGCAGTTCCAGCCGGCCAGTGAACCATCAGCGGGGTCCGCAGCGTGCTTTGATATACGAAGTATCCATGGCTGGTTTCGCCGTGGTCGCCCAGACTTTCGCCGTGGTCCGAGAGCAGCACCACCAGCGAACGGTCCCACCATCCGCCCGCCACCAGCGCCTGTTGCAATTGCCCCAGAAGACGGTCCACGTATTCGATTTCGGCATCGTAGCCGGCCGTATTCGGCAGGCCGGAGGTCGAGGCGGCGTGGCTGTAAGGCGCGTGCAGGTCGAAGAAATGCAGGAACGCGAAGACCGCCTGGCCGTGGTTCTCGCCCAGCCATTGGCGCGCCGCGCGAACCACCAGGGCGCCATCGCGCCGCACTCCCACAGTCAGCGGATTGTGCGGGCCTTCGGAGGCGATACTGAACGGACTGTCATAAAAATCGAAGCCCTGGTCAAGGCCTAAATGGCGGTCGAGCGGGGCGCTGCCCACAAAAGCAGCGGTGCGGTAACCGCGGCCGTGCAGCACCCCGGCCAGCGTGACCACCCCCGCGGGCACCCGGCCATCGTTCTCTTCCACGTGGTTGGCAAACGGCCAGGTGGAGGTGAACAGCGCCGTGTGGGAAGGCAAGGTTAGCGGAATCTGGCTGTCGATGGCGTCGAAAACCGTGCCTCCGCGCGCGAAGGAATCGATATTCGGAGTGGCAATCCGCCGGTAACCGTAGATGCCCAGATGGTCGGCGCGCAGGGTGTCAACGGAAATCAGGATGACGGGAGTCTGAGCACTTGCCGCTGCTGCGGCGAGCCACAGGACTACGCTCCACCGCGCCAGGGTCCACACTTCTTAATGGTAATGCGCTCCGCCGTCCCCGATCAAGGCGCGGGGCGCCGCGTTCACCCGCGTCCAGCCGCAACGCGCCGTTATCGCGGCTGCGAGCAGCGATACATGTAAGTTCCCAGTGCGACCAGCATCAGCGCGCCGAGCCCCACATAGGAATACGGCTGATGGGCTTGCAGTATTTGTTGGCCGTGGTCGCACACGTCCATCAAGCTCTCCCGCAGAGGAGGCGAAATCATCAGGAAGCCTCCACTCAATCCGACCAGCCCGCACGTGGTCACGAACCGCATTTCGCCTCCCAATTACGAATTGTAGCCCTGTATAGATCGCCGCGATAGCCGCGAAAGATAACATTAACTGCCACTAACTCCTACTAATCGTTGACCATTACTATCTGGTCGATGGCTAAGGCGACCGCTGGAGATGGAGGTGGTAAAGGGCCCCCACTTGGGGGGATGTGGCGTACGCCGGTTTGGCTCTTCCGCTCCCGCCCCCCGGTTCCGTGCCTCTCCCTTGGGTCACTCGTAGCGGAGGGCCACCAGCGGATCGAGGCGCGCGGCGCGGCGGGCGGGGAGCCATCCGGCCAGCAGGGCCACGGTGGCCAGCAGCAAAGCGACCGCGGCGGCGGTGGCTCCGTCGGTGGGGTGGACTTCGAACAGGAAAGCGGCCAACACGCGGGTTACCGCCAGCGCGCCCGCCGCACCGGCCGCGAGGCCCAAGGCGATCAGCGCGGCGGCGCGCCGCAGCACCATGCGGGTCACGTCTCCGGCGGCGGCGCCCAGCGCCATGCGGATGCCGATTTCGCGCCGCCGCTGCTCCACCGAATACGCCAGCACGGCGTAAATCCCGAAAGCCGCAAGCGCCAGCGCCAGCAGCGCGAAGGCCGCCAGCAGGCGGGTCTGAAAGAGCGGCTCGGCGGTGGTCTCGGCAACCAGGGACTGCATGGTGGCCAGCGACTGTGCCGGAATACCGGAGTCGACGTCGCGCAGTGCGCGGCGTAACGCGGGCGCCAGGGCCGCCGGGTTTCCCGGTGTGCGGACCACATACGTCATGTGGTCGAGGAAGCCCGCCAGCGTGACCTGCGCGTACGGCTCGTAGATAGCCGGGCTGGCGGCTTGCTTGAGGCCCTGCTGATGGATATCGTCTACCACCCCTACAATCGTCAGCCAGTCGCCCGGCCCTGGGCGGTCCTTCATAGACAGCCGCTGGCCGATGGGATCTTCGTTCGGCCACAGCCGCTGGGCCACCTTCCGGCTGACGATGATCACGCCCGGCGCCGAGGCGTTGTCCGCATCGGTAAATTCCCGCCCCGCGATCAGGCGGATGCCCATGGCGCGGAAGTAGCCGGGGCTGACGGTCGGTTTGTCTGCCAGGAAACCGCGCGGGCGCCGGCGGCCGTGTTCCATCTGGAAATCGCCTCTGGCCAGGGAATCGCCCAGCGGCCGGAAATTCACCGCAGCGGCCACGGACACCCCCGGCGCCTGAGCTAGTTCCGCCAGCATCCGTTCATGGAAACCGCGCAGGCTTTGCGCCGTGGGATAAGTGGAGGGCGGCAGGTCCACCGTCATGGTGAGCAGGTGACCCGAGTGAAAGCCGGGATCCACGGCGCGAATCCGCAGGAAGCTCTTCAGCAGCAATCCGGCGCCGCTCAGCAGGATCAGGGCCAGCGCCATTTCGGCCACCACCAGCGCGCCGCGCAGCCCTTCGTGGCGGCCGGTCGAGCCGCGGGCCGCTCCCAGGACGCCGCGCTGTTCCCGGCGTATGGATTGGAGCGCCGGCGCAAGGCCGAAGACGATCCCGGTAGCCAGGGCGACCGCCAAAGTGAAGACCAACGCCGCGGCATCCAGGTGGATCTCGCCCAGCCGCGGAATCTTCCCCGCGGGCGCCAGCGCCAGCAGCACCGGCACGGCCCACACCGCCAGCAGCGCCCCCAGCGCGCCGCCGGTAAGCCAGAGCACCACGCTTTCGGTGAGCAACTGGCGGATCAGCCTCCAGCGGCCGGCGCCGAGCGCCACCCGGATGGCCATCTCCTGCCGGCGGGAAGCGGCGCGCATCAGCAGCAGGTTGGCGACATTGGCGCAGGCGATCAGAAGCACGAAAGCCACCGCGCCCAGAAACACCAGCAGGGAACTGCGCGATGGCCCGACCACCACGTCCTTCAGCGGGATGATGGCCGTTGCGAAGTTTTTGGAATTCTGGGAATCGGCGGCGTACTGATGGTCCATGAGAGTCCGCAACTCGGCCTCCGCTCGACCCTGCGGAACACCCCCTCTCAGTCGTCCAATCACGCTGAGAGTAAAGGAGTTATGCGAATCGAGCCGGACCGCGCGGGGAGTCCACAGATCGGCGCCGGGCGGAAAGGCGAAGCCGGGCGGCATAACGCCGGTCACGGTATGGGCCACGCCATCCAGGGTGACCACTTTCCCAAGCACGCTGCGGCTGCCGCCGAACTGGCTGCGCCAGAGGTGGTCGCTGAGCAAAACCACGCCGTCGTGGCCAGGAAGGTCGTCGCCTTGCTGGAAGCCGCGGCCGAGGGCTGGAGGCACCCGCAGCACCGGCAGGAAATCGGTGGTGACCCCGGAGCGCCCCACCCGGACGGGTTCGCTCGCGCCGGCCAGCGCCGCCGGTTGCGCCAGGTCGAAAACGGCCAAGGGATCGAAAGCTCGCATTTGCCCGCGAATTGCCAGGTAGGCGCTATCGGCGATGCCGATTCCCCCGCCAAGGGCGCGGCGGGGCGGGCCGAACGGGCCGTCCTTGGGAGTCGAGGTGAGGAAGTAGAGGCGCTCCGGCTGCGGAAAGGGCAGGGGCCGCAGCAGCACGCCGTTGACCACCGTGAAAACGGCAGTATTGGCGCCGATTCCCAGACCCAGCGCCAAAACGGCGGCAGCGGTGAAGCCGGGGTTGCGAGCCATCATGCGGGCCGCCAGTCGAAGGTCCGGGAGAAAATTGGGCATGTGCACCTGGGGGTCGTGCGGCACGCCAGCCGCCACTCGGAACGCCTTTGGCATCAGGCGCAAGGGGCCGGCGAGCGAGCCGCGCTGGCCGCCGGTGGGACCGGCCCTGTCCGAAAGCGGACGCCCGCCGGCCGGAACCCAGCGCGCAAGCTCCTGCTCCGACGGATTACAATCGTGGGTATGACCAGGCGTGAATTACTTGCCGCGGGCGCGGCCTGCGCGACCACTCTTTGGGCCAAAACCCATATCGACAAATCCCACATCAGCGCGATCACCGACGAGATCGGCGAATCCACCGACGAAGCCATGGCCTTCGCCCACGAATACGGGCTGCAATGGGTGGAAATCCGTGACCGCAAGAACCCCGGAAACCGTAAAGAGTACTTCACCCTCACGGAGCCCGAAATCAAGGAAGATGCCCTGCGTTTCCAACACGAGGGGCTGAAGGTTTCTTTCATCAATACCAGCCTGATGAAGTTCGCCTGGCCGGGGATGGAGGCGGTACGGCGCCGGCCGGAGCAGGCGGCCGCGCGCGAAAAACGCCTGGCCACCGAAAAGGCCCGCTTCGACCGGCGCGCCGACGATCTGCAGAAGGCCATCCGCTGCGCGCAGATCATGGGGTGCGACAGGGTGCGGGTGTTTACCGGCTCGCGCGTGGCCGAGCCCGCGACGGTCTACCAGCGGGTCGCCGACACCATCGGCGAGATGTCCAAAACCGCCGAGCGGGAGAAGATTTATCTGCTGATCGAGAACGAAGGCTCCCAGAACGTGGCCCTCTCGCAGGAGCTGGCCGACATTATGAAGCTGATTCCTTCGAAGTGGGTGGGAATGAATTGGGACCCGCACAACGCCTACGGCAAGGAGACCAGCTACCCGAACGGCTACGCGACGCTGCCCAAAAAGCGCATCCTGAACATTCAGGTCAAGGCTAAGGGTGTCATGCCGTCCAGTCCCGAAAAGGAGGACTGGAAGGCCATTATGACGGCGCTCGAAAAAGACGATTACAAGTACCGGATCGGCCTGGAGACGCACATCTTCGACAAGACCCTGGTGCAGTGCGCGCACACCTCGATGGACGAGATTTACCGGATCGTGGGTGAGCTTTCATGAAGACAAAGTTTTGGGCCGGGAAGGAAAACTCCCTGGCCGCCTTTGCCATCGGGATCGCCTGTATCGCGGTGGTCGTGGGAGCGGTGGTCTACATGCAGCGCGGGGCGCGCGTGGGGCTGATCGGCAAGGTCCTCAAGGTGCGAACCGCGCCGCTCGATGAGAACAGCTCCCTGGTGGTTCTGGATTTCCGGTTCACCAATCCGAGCAGTTATCCGTTTATGGTGCGGACGGTGACGGTGGTATTGGAGGAGAAAGACGGGAAGAGCTACGAAGGCGACACCGTGGCGGCAGTGGATGCCAACCGTCTGTTTGACGATCTGCCGCTGCTGGGCCCGAAGTTCAACGACACCCTGGTGACGCGGGACAAGATCCCGCCCCAGACTTCGCAGGATCGCATGGTGGCCGCGCGGTTCAACGCCCCGGAATCGAGGCTTGGGGCGCGCAAGCGCTTCGTGATCCGCATCGAGGAAGTCGATGGCCAGATTACCGAGCTTTCCGAAGGCTAGTGGGCTGTCCGGCTTTCCGCCTGCTTACACCCGCGCCGCGGTAACCGTGGCCGGGCGCCCGACCCGGAGGGCGCCCCGCGAGGGAGCCGTCCCCAATTCCTGGCTGGGCCACCACACGGTCAATCTGACGGCCCTTCTGTGGATCTTGACCGGCTGCCTGGTGTGCCCGGCGGCGCGGGCGCTCACCATACCCGCGGGGACCGAAGTGCAGATCCGTTTGAAGACCAAGGTCTCGACCACGAGTTCGCACGTCAAGGACCCGGTGGAGGCAGTGGTGATTGCTCCCGTGATGGCGGGCGGCGTGTTTGCCGTTCCGGCAGGCGCGGCCGTGCATGCCGCCGTAGCGAAGGTGGCGTCCTCCATCAAGCCCGACGAACGCGCGGTGCTGGCGCTGAGCTTCACCACGTTGGAATTCGGCGGCACGAAACACCCGCTGGCGGCGCGCCTGATAGAGGTGGACAACGCGCGCGAAAAGGTGGATGACCAGGGACAAGTCCAGGGCATCCTGGCTTCCGATACGATTACCGGCAAGCTCGACGAGCAGATCGGCAAAGTGACCGAGAAGTATGCGGGGCTGGGCGGCTTTCTCAACCAGGTCAAGAGCGCGGTGCTGCAGCCGGCCCAGGACGACATTACTTACGATGCCGGCGTGGAGATGACGCTGAAGCTGACGGCGGCCCTGGTGTTGAAGAACCCGGGTGGCGCGGGTCCGGCCGCCAAACTGCGGCCCATGCCGGATGAGGCGGCGCTGCTGGCCCTGGTGGCTCGCGAGCCATTCCAGACGGTGGCCCAGAAGCCGCCCAAGCCCTCGGACCTCACCAACCTGATGCTCATCGGCAGCGAGGCGGCCGTGCGCGAGGCGTTTTCAGCGGCTGGATGGACCGCGGCCACCAACCTGAACCCGCTCTCCAAGTTTGAGACGCTGCGCGCGCTGGCGGAGGACCGCGGATACAGCGAAGCGCCGGTGTCGATCCTGATGCTGGATGGCAGGCCGCCGGACATGGTTTTCGAAAAACTGAATAACACGTTTGCGCACCGCCACCATCTGCGGATCTGGCGGCGCCCGGAAACCTTTCTGGGCCAGCCGGTATGGGCGGTGGCCGCCACCCACGATATCGGGATCAACTTTTCCCAACAGGACCGCACCTTCATCCACCGGGTGGATCCGCGGATCGACGGCGAACGGGCCAAGGTGGTGACGGACCTGCTGTTCACCGGCAAGGTGCAATCGGTGGAGCTGGTGGACCGGCCCGCCGTGCCGGTGAAGACCCAGAACGCCACCGGCGACACCCTGGAAACCGACGGCCGGCTGGCGGTGCTGGTGTTGCAATAAAACCGTCTCTGCGTGGAGCGGATCTCAATATGCATTCTGGCGTCGGGGGCGAGCCAAACAAAAACCGGTGCTTGGTGCTTCTCCCTCTTCATCTCCGCGCCTCCGCTTCTCCGCGTCAGGAGCTTCCGCCCGCGGAGGCCTCGGCCGCAAGTTTCGGGATGCGCGGGACGCCCGGACAGACGAAGATAGAAGCATGGACTGGCCCGGCATCCAGGCAGAACTTAGCAGCTACGGCTGCGCCGTGATCCCGCAGCTTCTGGCGTCCGCCGAGTGCCTGGCTCTGCGCGACCTGTACCCGCGCGACGACCTGTTTCGCAGCCGGATCGTAATGGCGCGCCATGGTTTCGGGCAGGGTGAGTACAAATACTTCGACTATCCGCTGCCGGACACCGTGGCCGAGTTGCGCACGGCGCTTTACCCGGGTCTGGCCGCCATTGCCAACGCCTGGAACGAGTCGCTGGGGGAAAGCGCCCGGTATCCTCCCGTTCATGCCGCGTACCTCAAAATCTGCCATGACGCCGGCCAGGCGAGGGCCACTCCCCTGTTGCTGGCCTATGGGGCGGGCGATTACAATTGCCTGCACCAGGATCTTTACGGCGACCTGGTATTCCCGCTGCAGGTGGCCGTTCTGCTTTCGGCCCGTGGCGATTTTACCGGCGGCGAATTCGTGCTGACGGAACAGCGTCCGCGCCGCCAATCGCGCGTCGAAGTGGTGTCGCTCGATCAGGGCGATGCGGTGGTGTTTCCGGTGAATCACCGCCCCGTGGCCGGGGCGCGCGGGGTGTACCGGGTGACCATGCGGCATGGCGTGAGCCGCGTCCGCTCGGGCTGCCGGCATACCCTGGGGATTATTTTTCACGACGCGCAATGACTTCTTTGTTCGAAGACGACCGGCCGCGCTCTTCGGAGCCTTTGGAAGAAGGCGCCGTACTGCTGCGCGGTTTCGCCGCGGGCGAGGCGGCGGACCTGCTGGCGGAAGTGGAGCGGGTGGCGCAGGCCGCGCCCTTCCGGCGCCTGGTGACGCCCGGCGGCTATACCATGTCGGTGGCCATGACGAACTGCGGCCGGGTGGGCTGGGTCTCCGATCGCCGCGGCTACCGCTACGATCCCACGGACCCGGACAGCGGCGCGCCTTGGCCGGCCATGCCCGCGCGGTTCCTCGATCTGGCGCGGCGGGCCGCCGCCGACGGCGGATTTGCGGGCTACGATCCGGATGCCTGCCTGATCAACCGCTATGAGGCCGGGGCCAAGCTGGGTCTGCACCAGGATCGCGACGAAGAGGACGATTGGGCGCCGATCGTTTCGGTCTCGCTGGGATTGCCCGCGGTCTTCCTGTGGGGCGGCAAGCGCCGCGCCGATCCGGTGCGCCGGCTGCGCGTGGAGAATGGCGATGTGGTGGTATGGGGCGGCCCGGCGCGGTTCGTCTACCATGGCGTCGCGCCGCTCAAGGGCGGGCAGCATCCGCTGACCGGCGGCGTGCGCATCAACCTGACGTTCCGCAAGGTGTTCGGTGCGCCCGGTCCGGGCGGTTCGGCTTGATACCATGGGGACCAATGCGGGGTTTTGGGATTCTGATCGCGGCAGTGCCGTTCTCGATCGGGCTGGTGGGTGCGCAACCGGCCGCGGCTCCGGCGCCCGCCTTCGATTCGGCCTCGGTGCAGGCGGTGCCGACTGCGGAGGACGAGTTCCGGTCCGTGCTGGGTACGGCCATCCACGGCGAGGTCCGTCTGACCAACGCCACGATGATGGAGTGCCTGCGGTTCGCCTTCGGAATCGACAATAATTTTCAGATTGAGGGACCGGACTGGATGCGGTCCGGGGAATATCGCTATAACGTCACCGGCACGGCCCCCGCCAATACCTCCCTTGACCAGCTTCGCCTGATGCTGCAGAATCTTCTCGCCCAGCGGTTCCGCATGACCCTGCGGCGCGAACCGAAGCAGTTGGCGTTTCTGGCGCTGGCGGTGTCGCCGAAGGGGCTGAAGCTCCGGCCCGCCAGGGATGGCTCGGATGCTTCCGGCAACGCGCAGATGCTGGGGAAGATCTCCTCCAACAGCATGTCCATGACACAGTTGACGACGCTGCTGTCGCTGTTCCTGGGGCAGCCGGTGCTGGATCGGACGGGCCTTCAGGGATTTTTCGATGTGAAGCTGCAATGGAAGCCGGAAACCGCGGCGGGCGACGATCGGGCGGCGGTGAACCAGGCGGTTTTCGGGGCGCTGGAGGAGCAACTCGGGCTGGTGCTCGAAAAGAAGCAGGGGCCGCTGGAGGTAATCGTGGTCGACCAGGCGGAGAAGAAACCCATCGGCAACTGACGCGGCCGGAGGGCGCCGCTAGCCGCTAGCCGGGGTCCAGCTCGTCATCTCCGTCGTCGGCTTCGCCGTCAGCCTCGCAGCCGAAGCCATCGAACAAGCCGGGCTGGGGGTTGGGCGGAACGTAGTCGCGCCCGAGGTTCAGCCGGAGCGGGCCGTGCGCGCGGCCATCGGCCCAGGAACTGGTCTGGGTGCGGGCGGCGTTCTGGGCCAGCCAGTCGCAGCGGTTGTTGTCCTCGTGGGCGGCGTGACCTTTGGTCCAGATCCAGGTGGTATTGTGGAGGGCGGTTAATTCGTCGAGCTCGATCCACAGGTCGGCATTGCGCACCGGGATGTTGCGCTTCCACCATTGGCGCCGTTTCCAGCGGGCCACCCATTGCGTGATGCCCTGCCGGACGTATTCGGCGTCGGTGGTGACCTCGATTTCGCACGGCTCTTTAAACGCCAGCAGGCCCTGAATGGCGGCCATCAGCTCCATGCGGTTGTTGGTGGTGAGAGGATCGTAGCCGAAGAGTTCTTTCTTGATGGCGCCAAACCGCAGGATGCAGGCCCATCCACCCGGCCCGGGGTTGCCCAGGCAGGAGCCATCGGTAATCAAAGAAGCCTTCTTCATGGTTTTGGCGGCCCGTGCCACCGGCGCCTGCCGATCCCGCTGCGCCCATGCCTGTGGCCCCTGTGCCGCCGCCCACACTTCCCGCCGCCGATACTACCAGCCCCGTGCCGGCTGGCCGCCGGTCCCCAGCCGCTTACCCCCTGGTCAGTTCCGCCAGTTGGTTGGCGCGGCGGATGGCTTCGCCGCGGTCGAGGTCGCGATAGCGGTCGGGGAGCAGGCTCTTGCTGGTACACTCCAGGACGGCCACCAGGGTCTGCAATTCGATCTCGGTGGGATAGGACGGCGGAATGAAATCCGCCAGCGCGGCGGTCAGGTCGGCAGCGGTCGGGGCAGCCGAGTTTTCGAGCGCGCTCTTCATCCTGGCCCGCACCAGGATGGCTTCCACGTCGGCGCCCGAAAGGCCGCTGGCGTTCTTCAGGAAGACCTGGTCGGCTTCCGCCGAGGCGATCGCCAGCCCGCTCTTTTTCTGCATCGCGTGGAGCATCGCCAGCCGCTCCTCGTCGGTATGCGGATAGAACAGCGCGATGTGCTCCTCGGCGCGGCCCTGGCGTTTCAAATCCACCGGGAGCAGGTCGGGGCGGCAGGTGAGCAGGAACCAGATCACGCGGCCGCGCAGCTCGGTATTGCCCATGAACTGGGCGATCTGCGCGAAGACCCGGTTGGATACGCCGCTATCGCCGGATGCCGAACGGTTGCCAAGCTGGGCGTCGGCTTCGTCCACGATCACGGCGATGGGGCTCATGGCCTTCAGCAGGTTCAGGATGCGTTCCAGGTTGCCTTCGGTCTGGCCCTGCCACATGCTGCGGAAATTCTTCAGGGTGACGGCGGGGATGCCGATCTCGCCGGCGAAGCAGGTGGTGAGAAAAGTCTTGCCCGTGCCCACCGGGCCGCAGATCACATAGCCCATGGGCACCACTTCGGTCTTGCCGGCGCGGATGGCGCGGGCGGCATCGTAGAGCTTCTGTTTGGCCGGGGCGTGGCCTGCCACCATGGAAAGGTCGAAGCGGCTCTGAACGAATTCCAGCATGCCGCCGGATTCGGCTTCGATCAGGTCCTTCTTGCGCTTCCGCAGGAACTTCATGGTGAGGGGGCGCTGGTTCTCGGTGGCGTCCGAAAGCAGCCCCTGCAAGTGCAAGCGCTTGAGGCCGGCGGTGAGATTGGCCAGGGCTTCGGGGGTGACGTCCGATCCCGCCGGCAGTGGCTTGGCCGCGCGGATATAATCCAGCCGGCCGGCTTCATCTGGCAGTGGGATCTGGATGGAGGCCACGCCGGGGTTCTGCACCAGGCCCAGGTTCAGCTCCACAAGATTTTCGGCCACCAGCACGAAGGTGACATCGGCCTGCAGGAAGGTGGGGTTCTGGGCCCAGCGTTTGAAGATCACCAGCGAATTGCGATCCTCGGCGGGCATGCCGGAGCTGTCGCCGGCCGGCGTGATGGTCTCGGCGAAATCCACCACCAGGGCAATTTTCTTGCGGTCGGAGATGCGCAGCCGCATGTAATTGTCCAGAATGTTGAGCACGCCATCGGGATTACGCGGCAGGCCGTTGCAGAAATTGGTGCCATGGAAACTGTCGTAGCCCGCCAGGGCCCGCTCGAAATCGGCCTTCATATCGGCATTGCCGAAGGTCAGGCCGCCGCCGCGGTCGTAGTTCAGCACCAGGTCGCGGGTGCCGAAGAGGGCTTCGCGCAGGAAGCGGCCGACGGACAGGAAATCGGTGCCGGTGGAACGCTTCCAGGGCACCAGGTCGCGCACGTTGCCGTGCAGCACGAACATGGAGGTGACGCCCGAGTAGTATTTTTCGGAGAGGTCGCGGGCCCAGTCGGGCAGCGAGTCCAGGTGATTGGCGGGAGTGGGGGTGGCCATGTCAGTTAGAAACCCGGTTGCGCGAACCGCCGCCGCCCGGATCGTAGCCCGCGTCGGCCAGCGGCGCCAGCTCGAAAATCGATTCCACTTCGCGCACGGTCTCTTCGGTCTGTTCGACGTCTTTCACCAGGCCGTCCAGGTGCGCGGCGATCTGCTCCGGGTCGTGCATGGTGACGGATTGGTCGCGAATCAGGTTGAGCACGTCCTCGACGGCCGCGCACTGGGCGTCAATCACCTGGCAGTTCTCGCAGATCTTATCGTACTTTTCCACGCGCTTGGCGAGGATTTCGATGCGCTTGCGGTTGATCTCCTGTACCTTGGGCGGTTCGTGCTCCAGGTCCTTCTGCAACTGCACGGACTCCTTGTTGATGGTATCGCGATTGATGGCGCGCAGGTACTCGCGGTGATGGAAGGCCGCGTTCAGCAGGCGCACGTAGGATTGCGACAGGCCCTCCAGCTTGTCCTCCATCTGGTCCACGAACATCTGGGAAGTGGCGGTGAGCCGGCGGTAATTTTCGCGGATGGCCCGGCTGGTGTTATCCAGGTTGGCGTAGCGGGCCCGCATTTCGGGCGGCAGCTCGTAGAACAGAGCGCTGAGACTCTTCTCGCGCTGCCGCTTTTCGTCTTCGTATTTCCACGAACGCGCCAGGCGCTGAAAGCGGCTGTTATTGGGCACCGTGGCCAGGTAGATCAACTCCAGGCCGGCGCCCAGGATCAGGGGCAGGGCACTGAAGGAAACCCCCGCGAAGGCCAGCGCGCCGAACAGCATGATCTTGTTGTACTGCCAGTGGAAGGCAGCTTTCAGATAATCGACCTGGCCGTCGTCTCTGTCCGCCATCACACGCTCACACGCACTTGGCCTTGGCCGGGAGCGCGGCGCAGGCAAGCGAGCACATGCTGCTGCAGTTCGTGAAATTCGGAACGATTTTTCACGGACGGATCGCGCGGACGGCCAAACGGCACGGGAACATCTTCAATAATTGTACCGGGTCGGGCGCACAGGACGTAAATGTGGTCGGCCAGGTAGATGGCTTCATCCACATCATGAGTGACGAACAGAATGGTGGAGGCGGTTTCGGACCAGACGTGCAGCAGGAGTTCCTGCATGTCGGCGCGGGTCTGGGCATCCAGCGCGCCGAAGGGTTCGTCCATGAGGATGACGCCGGGCCGCAGGGCGAGAGTGCGGGCGATGGCTACGCGCTGCTGCATGCCGCCAGAAAGGGTGTCTGGGTACGATTTCTCGAAGCCCGCGAGGCCCACCGCCTCGATGAGCTTCGCGACGATGGGGTCGCGCTCGGCGGGAGGCACGTGGTTGATCTTCAGGCCGTAAGCGACGTTCTCGGACACCGTGAGCCAGGGGAACGAAGTGTACTTCTGGAAGACCATGCCGCGGTCGCGGCCGGGCCTGGTAACGGGCTGTCCGTTGACCAGCACCTCGCCGGTATCGGGATGGTCGAGGCCGGCGATGAGACGCAGAATGGTGGATTTGCCGCAGCCGGAAGGTCCCAGAAGAACGCGGAACTCACCGATATCGCGGCCATCGGAGGAGAAAAGATCTTCGATTTCGAAGTTGATGTCGTGGATGGCCTGGATGCGTTCGCCCGCCGGCGAAACGAAGGCGCGCGAGACGTTGTGGAGCGCGATTTTGGATTTAGTGGGCAAGGGGGTGTCCAGTAGGCTAATGCTTTTTGCGCTGCCCTTTCTGAATCTGCTCCAAATGCTCGAGGTCGCTGCTGCGGCCGGCAGCCCGCTTGTTAGCAATCAGGTCGTCCAAAGAGATGAAGTTCACAGGTATACCGAATACTACGTCTTCGACGCGATTCTGCCACGCCTCCGGGAATCGAAGGCCGCTAATTTGGGTAAGAATATCGATTCGCACCGGCGCAATCCCGATCTGGTACACGACTCCTTCGTGGGCGAACGTCTCCGGTGTCACTCCGTCGCTCGCTAGAGGAGCGCCAAACCGCCCGAGCGCTCGAAAAACCCTGCCGGAGTTCTCCTCCGAGCTGGCGACCCATATATCGAGATCCTTCGTATAACGCGGCTCGCTGTATCTCATCACGGCATAACCACCCACGATCAGGTATTCCACCTCAAACTCCTGAAAGCTTAGTAATAGTTCTCTGAAATGTGGGCTTTCGGCCATACTTCATTTCTTCCGTAATCTCGATCATCTCCCAGGCCGCAGCGAAGATCGCTTCGGTGCCTTGTTCCTGCCAAAACTCGATATCGAACTCCCGCCCCGGGAATTCCCCCCGCAACAGCCGCGTCTTCCACTTAGGCCGCTCCGGTTCATTTGGCATGCGCGGCCACCTTCTTCGCCATGCTGGCGGTAGCCGGTTCGGCGCGGACGCTGGCCCGCCGCCAGGGAAACAGCCAGCGGTCTAACAGCGTCAGCAGGTAGCGGAACAGGAACGCCGCGAAGCCGATGGCGATGATGCCGGCGTAGACGCGGTCGAAATCCAGCACCTTGCGGGCAGCTTCCACCATGTAGCCCACGCCTTTGCGGGCGTTCACCATCTCGGCCAGAATGACGTAGGTCCAGCCGATGTCGTACATGATGCGGAAGGAGCCGAAGATGGCCGGGAACGACGCCCGGAACATCAGCCACAACACCTGCCGCCGGCCCGCGCCCAGGGTGACGGCGGTCTCGATCAGCGCGTTGTCCACCTTGTTGGCCTCTTCCACCACCACCGCCAGCAGGTAGAAGAACATGCCGAACCAGAGGAACGCGATCTTCATGGCCTCATCCATGCCGAACAGGGCGATGAAGGCCGGCAGGAAGGCGGTGATGGGCATGGAGCGCATGGGCTCAGCCACCGGGTTGACCAGGTCGTGCAGCCACTTGAAGCCGCCCATCAGCAGGCCCAGCGGTAAGGCCACCACGGCGGCCCAGAAGAAGGCTTGGGCAATGCGCCACCAGCTTTGAAAGACGTTGCCCAGCAGGTCGTACTCCGTCCACAAGCGGGCGAATGCCGTGACCACGCCGAGGGGATCGGGCACGGAAAACGGCGGCAGCAATTTCCAGCGGGTCAGCAGGTACCAGACCAGCACTACCAGGGTCCACGCCACCAGCGCCAGAATGACGCGCGTACGCCGGGTGGTCTCCCGGCGGATGTCCAACAACTGCGAGAGTTTCACGGCTTGGCCGGATTCGGATAGACCTTAATATCCGTGCGCCGGTTCTTCTCGCGGCCCTCGGGAGTGTCGTTGCTGTCGAGAGGTTTGTCCGGCCCGTTGCCGGCCGTCCGCATACGCTCGGCCGGGAAGTGGTATTGCTCAACCAGATATTGCTTTACGGCATCGGCGCGCTGCTTGGAAAGTTCCATGTTGAGCTCGCGCGAGCCGGTCGAATCGGTGTTGCCATCGATATCCACCACGGTGTTTTCGTAGAGCCGCATGAACTCACCAATCTCATCCACCACGGCGCGGGAATCCAGGCCCATGCGGGCCGAGTTGGGGTCGAAGTAGATGGCCCGCCGCTCGGTGGCGATGGGCACCGCGCCCTTGGCCGGCTCTTTGTAGGTGATGGGCGCTTCGGTAACCGCGTTGGTGAATTTGCCGGAGAGAGACGCCAGATAGCGCCGGTCCACACTGTCCTCCGGGTCGGCAGTGTGGTTGATGAGCCGCAGTTCACGATACATATCCTGGGCCATGCGGAAAATGTTGGCGTAGTCCGAATCCGATCCGGCCGTGCCGAAGAACTGTTCATTATCGGCGTAATTGGCCAGTTTCACCCCGCCCAGCATGGTTTTGGCCAGATCCGAGGGGATATTGAAATCCTTGATCGTGCCGATCAAGGTGTAGGCGCGCGAGGGGTTCTGCTCGATGAAATCGACGCCCTTGAGCCAACCGTCGATGAACTTGACGACGGTGCCCGGGGAACTGGCGGCGAAGCGGTCGCTCACCACCAGCACGTCGGCAATCAGGCGGTTGGCCACGCGCGTATCGTAGATTTTCTTGGAGCCCGGGCGCTTGGAAACGGCATCGCTCATATCCGGGTCCCAGGCCACCGCGGCATCCACTTTCTGCTGCGCGAACAGGGTGGCCGGTTCAATGCCGTCCTTGGTGTGCACCGCCTTATTGAAGATCTCGTTACGCTGCTCGGTGGAGAGGCCGGAAGCCTTCAGGCCGTTCCACAGCAGGAAATGGGAAGGCGTATAGGGGGCGAAGGCTACGGTCTTGCCGGCCAGGTCCTCGATGCTGTTGATGCCCTGCTTGCCGATCACGCCATCGGCGCCCCGCGACCAATCCACCATGTAAAACGCGCGCGCGCCCACGTGCTTATCCTGGAACTGCCCGAAATCCTTAGCCCACACGTCGGCGGTGGTGAGCATGATGTCCACGTTGTTGGTGGCCAGGGCAGCGGCGCCTTCGGTCCAATCGTCGATAATCTTGAAGGTGACCTTGAGGCCCTCATCGGAGTAAATCGACCCGGTCGCGGTATCGAGGCCGCCGTTGGCGACCAGGCCGCCCACGCAGCCCACCCAGATGTTCACGCGCACACGGACGTCGTTGGTCTCCTTGGCCGCCACGTCCAGCGGCTTGCTGGTGTCGACCTTCACATCCGACCGGGCCGCACCGCCCGATTTCAGACCGTACTTCGAAAGGTCCAGGACACCGTACTTATTGAGGCTGTAACCCACCAGGGCCACGCCGAGGATAAAAATCAGGACCCAACCGCCCTTTTCGATTTTGATGGCCATGTTGTAATGCGGTCCGCTCCCGCCGGAATGGGCCCGTTTGCTTCCGCACCGGATCGGGAGCGCGTTTATGCCGTCCTTTGCGTCTCCGTTCCCCCAATCGTCTTCTGTGGCGCGCCCAATTGCGGCGTCGCCGGCGCCGGGGCGATCAGCCCCATCTCCACTTTGAACTGTTTCACCAGTTCGTTGGCGCGGAGGCCCTCGGCCTCTTCCTCGATCTTGATTTTCTGCTGATCTACGTTGCCCAGGGCCATTTCCATGCGGGCTTCGTTCACGGCGGTCTGCTCTTCGATTTTGCGGACCATTTCATCGTGCGTCGCGCTGATGCCCGCCACCTCGAAGCTTTCCATGGAATCGGCGACTTTCTTCTGCCACTGCGCGCGGCGATAGTCGCGGATGGCGTTGAGCGCTTCCTGGGTCTTGCGCTCCTTCTCCATCATGAAGGCCTTCTTGACCGCCATGGCCTTATCGAAGGCGGCGCGCGCCGTAGTGAGCTGCCCCTGGGTGCGGGCGAGGGCCCCGCGCACCTGTTCGAGCTGCACCGCGAAACTGCCCGCCAAATCGTCCCGGTTGGCCGAGATCGCGGCTTTCACCTTGGCCGTCAGGTCGGCCCCCTGGTCTTTATACCGCGACTCCTCCTTCTCCAGCAGGGTCACGTTCGCCTTAACCATGGCGATGCTCTCGTTCATTCGCGGCACCTGGTCGTTCAAATCGCGAATGTTCTGCTGGAGGATGAGTTCCGGGTTCTCCCCGGCGGAGATAAAAAATCCGACAAACGAGCGAACCATGCGAGACAATCGTCTCCACATACAGGTATCCCCTTTCCCTTACTTTTCAGGCGAATTTACGCCCGCCGGCTCAGCCTCGGAGGGTCCCGAACCTGGGGCGCGCCCTCCGCTGGTCGTGATCGGATTCTCCGTTACGAAGTATGATACGGCATCCGAAATTTTTTGTTCCTCTTCTTGTTTCTTCAGGCGCCAGGCGAAGAAGCGTTCTTTTTCCTTGGCCACGGCGTCGCTGTTGGCCTGAATACGGGCGCGGTAATCGGCTACCACGCGGTCCATTTCCGCCTGGATCTGCTGATTTTCCTTAGTCTTGGCGGCTTCCAGGTCGGCCAGGGACTTCTCCTGGACGCGCTCGAAGGTGTCGAGCGCCCGGTCGCGCTTGACGGCATCTTCGATCACTTCCTGCAAGGGGGCCCCGGCGGCCTCCAGGGCCACCAGAACCGAGCTGCGCTTCACATCCTTGGGAAGGTTGCGAATGTGCTCACTGCGCAGCATATCGCCAATCTTCATGATGGTGAAGCCGTGCGGCGGCGGCTGAATCTCCGCCGCATCGTAGATTTCCTGGAAGGACGTGGGATTGGCGGCCGCCGAGCGGGCCACCGCGGGCGTGGGGGCGGGCGGGGGCGCCAGGCTGGCGGCAATGTCGGCCACCGCCTGGGCGGCGTTCGATGAAGGCGCTGCCGCATCGGCCTGCGGAGCGCTTTCCCGCGAGGGCCGATCGTTCACCGAGAAGAAATATTCGTGCCACTTCTTGCTCATTAGAGCACTAAGGCCTCACACGCGAGCGTATTACACGGAAAAGGGTAAGGTCAAGGCAGGTAGGAAAGGATTGAGCCCGCAAGCCGCGCCGCAGCGCCCTGCGGATCGAGCAGATGGGCCTACCCGGCTGCGGCTGTTTTGGACACGCCGCGCTTCGACGCGAGGCCCAGCCGAACCTCCCAGAGTCGGCGCCCGGCCGGCGCAGCGCCACGCCCAAAGCCCGACGCGCCGCGAAAACGCGAAGAAATTCTCCGCGAAGAATCGCGACCTCTCTTCTTGCCCCTTCCTCAGCGGTGAACGGGCCCCGGGGCGCCCGGGTTTTTCTCTCGAGTTCTTCTCTTGTTTTTCCTCTTGGTTTTTTCCTTGGTTTTCTCCGCGCTTCCTCCGCGCCCTCCGCGTCTCCGCGGTGAATGGGCCCCCCCATTTTCCTCGTTCGCAAAGTTCCCCAGCTACATTTCCTTCCCTATCAACCACTTACGAGCCCACCCCCAAGCCGCCGCTCTCTCGCATGTTAAACGTGAGCTTTCGGAAAGGAACTCCGATGACTCCGATGCCCAATCAACCCGCAACCTCCGTCGAACCATCCGGGGAA
>DATJRE010000240.1:0-19592 GCA_035505095.1 Bryobacteraceae bacterium
TCGTGGACGGTACATTCCGCGAGGACCTGTATTACCGCCTCAACGTCATCAACCTGGAACTCCCCCCCTTGCGGGACCGCAAAGAAGATCTCATACCGCTCGCGGAATACCTTCTCCGCAAGCATGCCGTGGCCGGAAAAAGCGTGGTGCTTACCCCGGACCTGAAGCAGGCGCTCATGGCGTACCAGTGGTGGGGAAATGTGCGCGAATTGGAGAACGTGATGCGCAGGTTGATTGTTCTTCGGGATCCGAAACTAATCGCCCGGGAATTGCAGAACAAGGCTGCCCGCAGGCCGCACGCGGCGCCCCAAGTGAGTACCGCCGCCGCCGCCGTGGAACCCGCCCAGTGGAAGCCCGTTGCCCTTCAATCGACGCCCATTCTGGAACAGGTTACTAAAGCCAAGGAACAGGCCGAGACCGACGCGATCTTAGCTGCGCTGGCCTCCACGCGGTGGAACCGCAAGCAGGCGGCCGCGCTCCTAAAGATCGATTACAAGGCGCTCCTGTACAAAATGAAGAAGCTGGGAGTGGAGGATAATCTGCTCTCGGTTCCTCCTTCCTCCGAGGATGCGGTTCGCGTCATGGCTGCCTCGACCGTAGCCTGAGGCCTTGTCTGGTAGTTAGCCTGGAACCAATGGTAACTTCCCCGGCCGGCAACGGGCCGGGGAACTGGATCAGCGGCAATCGCCGCAATATTACCCCCGATTCTGCTCGCCCCTGATCGATTACCCTGGGTTACGCTTTGGCCGCCGGCCTTACTTGGATAGCCGCAACATACTCGAAGCGACTTGCATGAAGGCGGAGGAGAGCTGATCGGCCGAATCCACTTGCACGTACAGCCCGGTCTGTTCCGAGGGATTGTAGGACGTGGAGTCCTGCGTGTTAGCCAGACGCTTAAGCAATGCGGAGTCCGTTCCCCCGTCTCCGGTGTACCCGATGGTATAAATGGTAATTGGTCCGATAGCCGTCTGCGCGCGGATAGTCTGGCCCACATTGTCGGTCGCGTTCCAGGCGGCCAATGCGACCTGGTATCCCGTGGTGGGGGCATTCGGATTATAAGCGGTGCCGTTGTAATCCAGGGTGGAATTGATGTAGGCGTTGCCGCTGGTTGAGTTCCCGTAGATGTCGTAAGGCGGGATTTTGCTGAGGCCGTTCAACGTGAAGTTGCCGTTGTTCCCCAGAGAACTGCACCCGCTGACAGCTGCGGTGGGATTGCTCTCCACCTCGTCTCCGGTGGGATTCTTCAACCAGTTGGTCAGACTGTAGGCCGAGCTGTAAGCCGACAGGAGGTACAGTCCCTGGCTGGTTCCCCAACTCGGCGGGTTGCCCGGAGCCGCCATCCAGCCCATCATCGTGTCGGCCGTGACGGTCGTGGATTTGTAGGTACATCCGCTGCCGCTGCTCACCACGCTGATGTTAGGCGACTGGGCGCTATTGGGACTCACCGCGATCGAATCCGCCACGCCATCCGTGAACAGCACGATGGAGTTCATGTCATTGTCCACGCCATTAGTGTTTAAATCGCGGTTATGCGCCTTTTGCAGTTCGATGTAAGCCAGGGAGAGCGCTTCGGGAGTAGCGGTGCCGCCGCCGCAGACGATCGTGCTGATCTGAGTAAACATTGGACCTGCAGTCGAAGAGGTTGCAAAACCCGTATCGGGCCCGCCCGAGCTGGTAGGGCTGTTATTGTAAGGGCGAGTTTCGGGATAGGCCACCAGCGCGCTTCCCTGTAGTACGACCAAACCTAGTTCGTCGGTACCCGGCGTGAACATCCCTGTGAACTCCTCCGCAGAGCTAAGCATGGTGGTGCACACGTTGAGGCCACTGATCGGGTCCGTGGTGTTCATCGAACCGGAGCGGTCCAAGATCAGCACGACGCGCGTATCCCGCCGGGTGGCTGTGGCGTTGGCTCCCACAATCGAATAGCTTTGTCCCAGGACGCGCATGAACAGCAGCGGCACCTGCACGCTGGTCGAAATCGCAATCGTGTGGGTGCCCAGCGAGTCGGTGGACGTAATGTTGGATTGCAGATTGCTCGATCCCCAATACCCCGCCGGGAAGTTGACGTTCAGAAATTCGCCTGCGATTTCTGTGGTGTTGGCCGTCGTGCCCAACAGACGGCCGGCCCCCAGCACCGCGCCATCCGCCGCCGACGAGAGCTTCGTCTGCACGATAAACAGCATGGTGCCGTCAATCGCCAGGCCCACCAGGGGAATCAGAAACAACGGCAGCATCATCAGCACCAGGATCAGAGTCGATCCACGGGTTCCGCGTCGGTTAGGAAGAAAGCGTCGCATGGTATTCCTCAAAACAAGCCCCAGGAGTAACTGACCGCATTGGAAACGAAAGGCGGCATGTTGAAGCCCGTGGAACCGGCCTCGGCCACATACAGAAGCTGCCCGGAAGGCAGGCCCTCAGCGGTTCCGTTTACCACTTCATAGGGATTCACGCCCGTGAAGTTAGCCACTGCCCCGGCTCTGGTGACATATTGCTGTTGCGTGATCTGGCCGGTCGTGGCGCTGATCGTGACTCCCGTTGGTCCGCTGGTGAGCGGACTGCCATAGTTACTGCTCCGCACGGAATCATTGCCGATCTCCAGGCGCTGCGTGAACACCCACTTGGTGTAGTTGGTACAGGCGCTGGTCGGGTTTCCGCTGCCATCCACCGCACCCACCGCCGCGCAAGCGTTCTTATCGACATAGGTCAGCGCCGACAGGATCACCACCGCGGTTCCCTGTCCGGAGGTGGCGCTCAATCCCAGGTTCGATCCCAGATTTACCAGGATGGTTTGATTGCCCGGCTGTGAAAAATCCACCCCGCGCGCATACATGTGACCGGCGTCGCGCGCCAACTGCACGGTCTGCAGTGTGCGGATCATGTTGATGCCGGTCACACCGGTGCCTAGCAGCAGCGGCAGCAGCACCAGCATCCCAAATGCGAATTCGACGCTTGAAACGCCTCGTGAATGTCGATGTTTCATACTTACTCCCACGATTGCTTATACCCAGGGCTTACACGATTGCATGCTCTATGGCGCCGTTCCGATGCACGGTGGATTGCGCGACGGCTCGATCAAATCCGCGGACGAGACGGTGATGATGAGCGGCGAATTATCGGCCGCCTGTTTCCAGTTGAAGATCCGCGGTAATAGCGGGATCAGGGAGAAATTCTGCACCGAGACTTCCATGATATTGCCCGGAGTATCTCCCGTGGACTGGTTGGAAACGTCCACTGCCGCGGCCGTTGAGCCGGGCTGCGGCGGCTGCAGATAATTCACCTTAATCATCGAGATCCCGGTTGAGCCGTTCAGGATCCCCAGGGAATTCTGTTGCACGATCCCTTTTACGGTGTCGGTGAGGCAGGCGCCCGTCGCCATTTGCGAGGCGGTCAGAGTTACACCGCTCCGCACTCCCAGGCGCACGGCGCGCTGCAATGCGCTCTTCGCAAATACCGCCCAGGACGTATCCACCAGAACGGCGGTTATGCTGAACAGCGGAAGCAGCACCAGCGTGAATTCGATGGCTTCGGATCCCCGCCACCGGAACCGCCGCCCGCGACGGCTTTGCATCTTGGTCGGAACGTCTTGCCTGGACGACATATGTACCTCTGTAACTGTAAGAGTGCCGGAGCCAGGATTTCCTTTACGACCGTCGGGGGGAAATTTCCTTATCACGGTTTTCATTCACCATAATTTTGGTCTGTAAGCTGAATCTAACTAAAGTTAATTGCCACGTGGATTGTAAGTTGACCAAAGTTAGTAAATGACGGGAACTTCGGCGGCATGCAGCCTCTCACGCGGTTCCCCGCAGCCCTGCCGGCAGCCGCCGCCAGCGGCGGTACCTGCTTTCAAACCCCGCCCAACCCGGTCCGCTTGGTGCCCCGGCCCACCCCCGCCATCTCTCCCGAAGCGCCGCGGGTCTCATGTATCATTGAAGGCTTATGGATCGAAGAACATGGCTGCAACTCCTGGGTATGCTGTCTGCGGCCCGGCCCGCCTTCCCTCAGGGCCGTGGCGGGCAGGCCCAACAGCCTATGCGCATCACCCGCGAGCAGGTCTCCGCGGCCTTGGTCCTTTTGGGGTTGCAGTTTCAGGACGCCGAAATCGACATGATGCAGCGGCGCGTCAACCAGGCGCTCGGCACCTACGAAGCGCTGCGCAAGGTGGATGTCCCCTACGGCACGGAACCGGCCTTCGTCTTTGTTCCGGGAATTGCCGACCGGGTGCCTGCCAAGGGACCCGCCCATTTCACCACCAGCATCGCGCGGGCCCGTCACGCTCACCCGCCCAAAGACCTGGAAGAGTTGGCCTTCTTGCGGGTCACCGAGCTGGCGCCGCTGGTGCGGGCGCGCGCCGTCAGTTCTACCGCGCTCACCAAGATGTACCTGGAGCGCATGAAGCGCTATTCGCCCAAACTACTCTGCCTGGTCACCCTTACGGAGGACTTGGCGCTCGAGCGCGCCGCCGAGGCCGACAAGGAGATCCACGCCGGTCATTATAAAGGGCCTCTGCACGGCATCCCCTTCGGCGTGAAAGACCTGTTCGATACCAAGGGCATTCTGACCACCTGGGGAGCCGAACCGTTCGAAAAACGCATCCCCGATACGGATGCCACCGTGGTGGATCGCCTGCAGAAAGCCGGCGCCGTGCTCATTGCCAAGCTCTCCATGGGCGCCCTGGCGCAGGGCGACCTCTGGTTCCAGGGCCGTACCAAAAACCCGTGGAATCTGGAGCAGGGTTCCAGCGGTTCTTCGGCCGGCTCGGCTTCCGCCACTTCGGCGGGCTTGGTGGGATTTTCGCTGGGCACCGAAACCCTGGGGTCGATCGTTTCCCCCAGCGGCCAATGCGGCACCGTCGGCCTCCGTCCTACCTATGGCCGCGTGAGCCGCTACGGCGCCATGGCGCTGAGTTGGACCATGGATAAAATTGGGGCCATCTGCCGTGGTGTGGAGGATTGCGCCCTGGTGCTGCACACCATCCACGGACCCGACGGCCGCGATCGCAGCGTGGCCAGCGACCCGTTCCACTTCAATCCGCGCCGATCCCTTAAAAGCATGCGCATCGGCATACTGCAAGCGGCCTTCGACCGCTTCCAGGGTCCCAACAAAGACATCTACACCCAGGCGCTGGCCGATCTGAAAAAAGCCGGCGTAGAGATGAAGCCCGTGGACTATCAGGAGGATATCACCCAGATCCGCTTCCTTTTGGAGGCCGAGGGAGCGGCGGCTTTCGACGATATCACCCGCGATGGCCAGGTGCGCACCCTCAAGGGTCAGAGCCCGGGCGATTGGCCAAACACCTTCCGTAGCTCGCGCCTGATTCCGGCGGTCGAGTACATCCGGGCACAGCGCGCGCGTACGCTGCTGATCCGGAAATTCGAAGCCTTCATGTCGGATTGGGATGTCATCGTGATTCCGCCCAACGCGCTGCTCACCACCACCAACCTCACGGGCAATCCGCAAGTGGTGCTGAAATGCGGTTTTGCCGAGGCGACCCTGCAGGACGGCGCCACCAAGGTCAAGGTGCCGCGGAATATTGGCTTCCTGGGACGCATTTACGATGAAGGTTCGCCGTTGCGCGTGGCCTTGGCCTATGAACAGGCCACCGAATGGCACAAACAGAACCCTCCCCTGAATTTCGTATGAACCGACGAGTCTTCCTAGCCACCGCCGCCACGGGCGCCGCAGGCCTTGCCGCTCAGGACGGGTCTACTGTGCCGGAGGCGATCCGCAAGTTGCGGCCTATGCTGGATGGCGTCCAGCCCATCACCGATGCCGAGCGCCGCGCGCGCATGGAAAAGGCCCGCCGCCTGATGAGCCAGCACGGCATCGGCGCGGTGGTATTCGAGGGCGGCAGCAGCCTTTTCTACTTCACCGGCACGCGCTGGCCGCAGGGCGAGCGCACCTTCGCCTGGGTCCTGCCGGCCCGCGGCGAGCCGGCCTGGCTGGTTGCGCAACCGGATGCCGCGCGGGCGCAAACCGCCATCCACATGGGTGGCGAGGTGCGCGTCTGGGAGAACCACGACGCCTTCCCCAAACTGGCTCAGCTATTGAAAGACCGCGGCGCCGGCGCGCGCGTGGGTATCGAGGAGCGCGTCCGCTTCGCCGTTTTCGATAGCCTGCGCAAGCAGATGCCGGCCTGCGAATTCGTCAGCGCCGACACCGTCACCGCGGGCTGCCGTATGATCAAGTCGCCCGCCGAAATCGCCCTCCTCCAGCGCGCCAACGATATCACCATCGCGGCGTACCGGGCGGCCTTCACTACCCTCCGTGAAGGCATGAACCAGCACGAGTTGAGCGCCATGATCGCCGCCGCTTACCGCGCTTTGGGCGTTTCCGGCAACGCCATGACGATTTTCGGCAAGTACACCGCTTTCCCGCACGGCAGCATCGAGCCGCAGTCTCTGCGCGAGGGCGATCTCGTCCTGGTCGACGATGGCTGCAGCGTGGAGGGCTACCAGTCCGATATCACCCGCACCGTGATCTTCGGCAAACCCACCGCCCGCCAGGTCCAGGTGTGGAACCTGGAGCGCAAGGCGCAGGATGCCGCCCTGGCGGCGGCCCGTCCCGGCGCCGCCTGCGAATCGGTGGATGCCGCGGCGCGCGGCGTCATCACCAAAGCCGGCTTTGGCCCCGGCTACAAAGTGCCTGGATTGCCGCACCGGACCGGCCACGGCATCGGTCTGGACGGCCACGAGTGGACTTACCTGGTGAAAGGCAACCGGACGCCCCTGGAGCCGGGCATGTGCTTCAGCGACGAGCCGACCATCGCCATCTATGGAGAGTTCGGCGTTCGTCTGGAAGACTGCATGTACATTACCGAGGCGGGCGCCCGCATGTTCACCAAACAGAGCCCCGCCATCGATCAACCTTTCGGATAGGACTTATGCCACAAAGCGCGGAAACCGCCGTTGCCACTTACCGGCAGAGGATCACCAGGTTACAGGACGCCATGAAGGAATTCGGCCTCCAGGCCGTAGTGTTGGAGCCGGGGCCGGCCATGCAATACCTCACCGGCGTGCGCTGGGGCAAGAGCGAGCGCACCTTCGCCGTGGTCCTGCCGGCGAAAGGCGAACCGGTGTGGGTGCTGCCTGGCTTCGAAGAGATGCGGGCGCGCGAGTTGATCCACCTTGGCAACGACGATATCCGCATCTGGCAGGAGGACGAAAGTCCTTATGCGCGCATCGTCGAAGGCCTCCAGGCGCGCGGAGTGGCATCGCCCGGCAGCCGGGTCGGCATCGACGAGGCAGCCCGCTTCTTCGTATTCGACGGGATTCGTAAACTGGCTCCGAACCTCCAGTACGTCGGCACCCAGCAAGTGCTCCACGCGGCAGGGGTGGATACCACGCAGCCGGCCGGTCGCGGCCGCAAATAGCCGGGTCGTCACGCCCTCTCGGTCCCAGGCTCGCTCCGCCGGGCGAAGGTATAATCGTGCGGGAGAGACGACCATGGCGAAAATGCGTGCTGTTCCGATAGCGGCTCCCGGAGCGGCCCTGGAAATTGTGGAACGCGAAATTCCCGATCCAGGCCCCGGCTCGGTCCGAATCAAAGTACAGGCCTGCGGCATCTGCCACAGCGATTCGCTGACGAAGGACGGGACCATGCCCGGCCTGCAGTATCCTCGCGTGCCCGGCCATGAGGTGGTCGGCGTGATCGATGCCGTGGGCCCCGACGTTGCCGGCTGGAAGCCCGGCCAGCGCGTCGGCGTAGGCTGGCACGGCGGAAGCTGCGGCTATTGCGACAACTGCCGGCGCGGCGATTTCTTCGCCTGCCAGACCGTCACCCGGATCACCGGCATTACCTACGATGGCGGCTACGCCGAATACCTGGTCGCCTGGGCCGGCGCCCTGGCACGGGTCCCCGACGAATTGTCCGCTGCCGATGCTGCCCCGCTCATGTGCGCCGGCGTCACCACGTTCAACGCGCTTCGCAATAGCGGCGCCCGGCCGGGCGATCTGGTCGCCGTCCTCGGGGTCGGAGGACTGGGCCACCTCGGCGTGCAGTTTGCGGTCAAGATGGGCTTTCGCACCGTAGCCATCGCCCGCGGAGCCGATAAGGAGCCGCTTTCCCGCCAGCTCGGGGCCTTCCACTACATCGATAGCCGGGCGTCCGATCCGGCCGCGGAACTGGCCAGGATGGGCGGCGCCAAAGTGATTCTGGCTACCGTGACCAACGGCGACGCCATGACTGCCGTGCTGGGCGGCCTCGGGATAAACGGCACCATGCTGATCCTGGGCGCGGCCGGGCCGATCAGCGTCTCTCCACTACAGTTGCTGATGGGCAAGCGCGACGTGAAGGGCTGGTATTCGGGCACCTCCATCGATTCCCAGGACACCCTGGCGTTCAGCGTTCTCACCGGCGTCCGCTCCATGAACGAGGTCTTTCCCTTGGAGCGCGTCGGCGAAGCCTACGACCGCATGCTCAGCGGCAAAGCGCGTTTTCGTGCCGTGCTGACAATGGACGGGGCATAACCCGCCGGGGACGATCCCCGCGCCGCGTTGGCCAGGTCCGCCAGCCACGCGCCGCGTCCGGACCCGCCATCCGCTCCGCACCATTCGGCTGTGTACGGCGCCATCCCCGCACGACCCGGATGTCCCGGCCCCGATTTGCTTTTCATCCCCAAAACGTGATGTGATGCGAGACGCATGGCCCCTCCAGTTTCCCAGCAGGCTCCGGCCCAACGCCCCACCCGCACGCGCTATTGGGTAATCGTCTTTGCCGTCACTCTGGCGGTGATCACCTATATCGACCGCGTCTGCATTTCCGCCGCGGCTCCGGCCATGCGCCGCGACCTGGGTCTGTCAGCGGTGCAAATGGGTTGGGCTTTCTCGGCCTTTCTCTTCGCCTACGCGCTGTGTGAGATTCCTGGCGGATTGATGGGCGATCTGATCGGTCCCCGCAAGGTCCTCATGCGCATCGTCATCTGGTGGTCGGTTTGCACCGCCGCCATCGGAAGGATGTGGGGATTCGGTCCACTCCTTGGGATCCAATTCCTGTTTGGCGCGGGTGAGGCCGGCTGCTTTCCGAACCTCACCAAAACCTTCACCACCTGGCTGCCTGAGCGCGAACATGTGCGCGCCCAGGGCATTATGTGGCTGAGCGCACGCTGGGGCGGCGCCTTCACCCCGCTGTTGGTGGCTGCGGTCATGGGCGTGGTCGGCTGGCGCAATGCCTTCGCCGTTTTCGGCTGCCTCGGCGCCGTGTGGGCGGTATGCTTCTACTTCTGGTATCGCGACGACCCGAGCCAGAACCCTAAGGTGAACCAGGCCGAGCGGGACCTGATCGCCCGCACCGCACCGCACGCCTCCAGCCACCGCAACGTGCCCTGGCGCAAATTGTTGCGCTCGCAGCAGGTGTGGATGCTCTGCTGGCAATATTTTTGCCTCTCCTACGGCTGGTACTTTTACCTGACTTGGCTGCCCACCTATCTTCGCGAAGGCCGCCACCTGGCCATCACCCACGCCGCGTGGCTTAACGTGCTGCCGCTTTTCGTCGGCGGCATGGGCAACCCCGCCGCCGTGCTGCTCACCGGCCCGATGACACGCTGGACGGGCAGTGTGGCCGCCGCGCGCCGCCTGATCGCCTACGTGGCCTTCGCCGGGGCAGCCTGTTTCCTGCTCATCTCGACCCGTGTCACCGATCCCACGCTGGCCATGATCGCCATGGCGATCGCCAGTTTCTCGAACGACCTGGTCATGCCCGGCGCCTGGGCCAGCGCCATGGATCTGGGCGGCAAGTATTGCGGTACGGTTTCCGGCGCTATGAATATGTGGGGCAATATCGGTGGAGCCCTGGGGCCCTTGGTGAATGGTTACATCCTGGGCGGCGGGGTGGCCATTAGTGTCTTCCATCTGAACTGGGGCATCCATTGGGGCGCCAACAACTGGAACCTGACCTTCTATGTGGCTGCCGGCGTTTACCTGTTGGGCATCGTCTGTTGGGCTTTGCTCGACCCGGTGACGCCACTGGACCTCTGAGGCATCGCTGCGCGGCAATCCGGACCGGCGCTTCGGCCTTGCACGCCCCTCCGCAAGCTGCCGTGCGCTTGCCGCGGCCGTCCGCCGGATGCAGCAGTCTCGAACGGACGAAGGCTTCCGTGCTGTTTCCTATTGCCGTGCCACTTTGTGCCCGGCAACCCGTCGCGCCGAAAGTCCTGGGCATCGTGCACGATTCCACTTTCGAGATCGTAATACCTGCCCGATAGCCGGACTCGAAAAGACATGCCCCAGGCACTTACCCTCCACCCGCGGTCTCCCGTAGAGCCGGCAGGATCTGTCCACGCTGCGGAAGAGCCGCGCCGGCCGGTTCCGAAAAGCCGTTCCCGCCATGTGCCATTCGGCACGACGCGTTTCGGTTGGATCACGGAAAATGGGAACATGAGCAGTCTAACCAGCAAGGTAGCCATAGTGACAGGAGCGTCCAAGGGCATCGGCAGCGGAATTGCCCAAGCGTTGGCCGCTGCGGGCGCGCGCGTGGCAGTGAATTACTCCTCCGACCGGGAAGGCGCCGAACGGGTGGCTCAATCGATCGTCGACAGCGGAGGTGGGGCGATTGCGGTCGGGGGAGACGTATCCAAGGCCGCCGATGTCACGCGGATGTTCAAGGAAGTCGATTCCGCCTTTGGCAGACTCGACGTTCTGGTCAACAACGCCGGGGTCTTCCGCTTCGGCGCCTTCGCGGGCATCACCGGGGAGAGCTTTCACCTTCACTACAACGTCAACGTGTTGGGGCTGATTCTGACGGTGCAGGAGGCCAGTAAGCGGTTTGGCCCGGAAGGCGGGAGCATCATCAATCTCAGCTCCATCGTCGGTTCGCATCCGGTGCCGGGAGCCCTGCTTTACGCGTCCACCAAGGGCGCCATCGAGACGCTGACCAAGGGATTGGCGCTCGAACTGGCGCCCCGCAAGATCCGGGTTAACGCCATCGCGCCCGGTCATACCGAGACCGAAGGCAATGTCGCTGCCGGAACGTTCGAGGGTGCCGCCGGCGCTGCTCTGGCAGCGAAGACACCGCTTGGGCGGCTCGGCCGCGTCGCTGACATCGCGCCGCTGGCGGTGTTCCTCGCGTCGGACGAATCGGCCTGGATTACCGGAGAGGTCATTCGGGCCTCAGGCGGCCTGGTGGTGGCGACCTGAGCCGAATCTGACGGCGTCAACGTCTCGCCGGTGAGTACCTGACCTTCAGCCGCGGCGCCCGCCTGACCAGGGGCCCCGCAATCAGCGATTGGGTCACCGCGGCGCCCGCCATGAAAACTCGCGCCGAAGAGTAGGCGACGATCGGATGAGTGAGGGCCCCGGCAATCCCGGAGTCGAAGGATTCCAATGCTGGCAGGTCGACGTTCGGAAGGAATTGGGATTTGCCCGACAGTGGACCGTTCTGAATCCGGACCAGGTAGCTATAGCTAAGCTAAGCTGGCCTCGATTTCCACGGTTCTTAGTTGACCTAACCCGGCGTAGCCCGCGCATGGGCGTCGTTGGCATCCGGCGTGGCGGCGGACTGGACCAGATAGAGCAACGCCTGGCGGGTCAACTCGGCTACATTCGGGTCCGGGTGCCGCAGGAGTCCCACCAGCATGCGAAGCCAGGGTAGCTCCTGCGGGAGCGTTCCGATTACATAAACAGTCTCCGCCATTCGGGCCGTCTCTCTTTGCCTGCTCTCTCTTTTCGGCTGCCGGGACGCAAACTTGAAAATTCCCTATGCGGCGCAAGACCTTCAAGTTGAAGCCGATATGCATTTCGTGAGTCCGTTTTTGAGAAATGCCCACGAGATTTTCGCCACCGCCCGCGAGGCCGCCGAGGACTGTCGCATGGCCATCCTGGTGGAACCGGACGGCGCCATCCATATGTGCCCCAGCACGGGTTGGGATCTGGAGTGCCTGCGCCGCTACCACGGAGCGGCCATGGCCTACGATGTCAGCCGCAGCGGCTCCCAAGTGCGGGTCGAGGCACGGTCGGGGGCCGAGCATTGCACCCTGGAAACGGCCGGAACGGCGCCCCTGGCGGGGTTGGGAATCGGAAATTTTCCTCAGTACCGCCTGATTCAGTAAAGTCCGGGCAATTTTCGCTCATAGATCCGCCGCGGCGGGACGATATGAATGGGTGGATGAGTGAGGCGGGCAACCTCCACACCCGTCCGAAGGAGGATTTTATGGATATCTCCGCCGTCAATCGTAGTTTGCCAGTGGCCGCATCCCCCGCTTCCGTGACTCCGGTGGACAACTCCGCTTCGAATCGCGACGTGGTGCAAGCAGTCAAGGCACTGAACGGAACCGAAATGTTCGGCGAAAACGAATTGACCTTCCAGAAAGATCCGCAAACCCACCGCATGGTTATTAAAATCATCAACCGCAATACCCAGGAAGTGGTGATGCAGATTCCTCCGGAATACGTCCTGCAACTGGCCGAGGATTTAAAACCAAATCAAGGTTGAAGGTCCTCGAACCCCTTCGCCTTTGGCCGATAAGTCTTTGGGGAGAGAGAATTTATGTGGCGTAACGCACACGATGCATACTTGGAGGAGCGAATCCTTTCCGCCGACCCGTTAGAACTGGTGCGCGTGCTTTACCAGGCCGCCACGCGGGCGGTGCGCAAGGCGCGCGGCCATTTGGCCGCCGGTGAGATCGCGGAACGGGCGCGGGCCATCAGCCAGGCCTACCGGGTCCTGTCCGAGTTGAATCGCTCTCTCGATCATGAGCGCGGTGGCGACCTCAGCCGGCGGCTGGCGCGCATGTACGGTTATATGATGCGGCGGCTGATCGAGGCCAACAGCCAACAGAGCGACGAGCCTCTGGCCGAGGTGCTGGGTCTGCTCGCCACGCTGGCCGAAGGCTGGGATGCGTTGAAACTGTCGGCGGAGGCGCCACCCGAGATGCCCAAAGCCAGTCCCTGGGCTCAGGCGGCCCAGGAAGAGATGTCGTACTCCTCGCATGGCTGGAGTTTTTGAAGGAGTGGCATCGCGGCGGGCTACGCACCGAGCCAGGCGCGGCCCCCCGCCATGGGGAGACCCCTGCCGTCGAAATGTGTGGCGTCCGCGCCCGAGGCGTCGTTTTCCGGCGCCGGCGCGGCTCTCCGGCTCAGGGGCCGGGGATCCGGCCAAGTGCTGCCCGAGTGAATATGTTGCGCGAGCGCCGGAAGGGCCATCTTCCCGGCGCCGCTGGCGCGGCCGCGGCTCCGGGGACCCGGGGCTTCGGCCCTTGGCTGTTCGATTGGGACAATTCCGGAACGCCTGATGTTCCAAGATCTACTTGTTGTCTTCGCGCTGGAGGCCGTCGGCAATCATTTTGGATAAGCCGAATCCGCCCTGTTTGGCCAGGGTATCGGCCAACTGCTGCTCGGCGAAATCGGTGGCGCTATCGCCCGACGGGTCATCCCCCAACGACAGCCAGCCGCCCGATTCCCGCGCGGAATGCAGGATCTGATTGATCAGCAGGGCTTCGAACTGCTGGGCCGCGTCGCGGATTCGCGCCGGGCTATCGGTCTTTCGCGGCGCCGCCGGAACGGCGGTTGCCGATGAGAGGAGGGCAATTCCGGGTTGGTCCATGGCTTACATCACCTCGATGGCCGCTTCGAGTGCTCCCGCTTCGTGCAGATTCTGCAAAATGGCGATCACGTCCCGCGGCGTCGAGCCGATGGCCGCGAGGGCCCGGACCAGTTCTTCCACCGTGGCCCCCTGTTTCAGCACCACGTTACGCGCCACCTCCTCTTTAGCCGCCGCATTGGTCTGCGGCACCACCTGGGTGGTCCCGGCAGGAGATAACGGCGCCGGCTGGGAAACCGCATAGCTGGTCTGGATTTCGACGCTGAGATTGCCGTGCAGGATTGCTACCGGCGAAATCCGCACGTCCTTTCCCAATACGATCGTGCCGGTGCGTTCGTTGATGATCACCCGCGCGGGGCGATCCGGTTCCACTTCCAGGTCTTCCAGGAACGCCACGAATTCGGTGGGACGCGCGGTATAGTCCTTCGGGATGGCCACACTGATGAGGCCGGGGTTCTCGGCGCGTGCCGCTGCCGGTTGGAATTTGCGGTTCACGGCTTCCACAATGCGGCTCGCGGTGATGAAATCCTCCTGCCGCAACTGCAGGCGCACCACCGTCCGGGGTGCTACTGACGGTGCGGCCCGCTCTACGATCGCGCCATTGGGCGCGAGGCCCACGGTGGGATGATTGACCACCTTGGTATTGCCCGAGCGCCCCAGACCGAATCCACCCGTCACCACCGGACCCTGGGCTACCGCGTACACCTGCCCGTCGGCGCCCCGCAGCGAGGTCAATACCAGGATGCCGCCTTGCAGATTGCGGGCGTCGCCCATGGCCCCGACGGTGATATCGATGTGCATGCCCGGCTGGGCGAAAGGCGGCAGCGTGGCGGTCACCATGACGGCCGCTGTGTTCTTGATCTGAAAGGCCGTACTGGGCACGGATACTCCCATACGCTCGAGCATATTGGCCACACTCTGCGCGGGGAAGGTGGTCTGCTGCCCATCCCCCGTGCCGGCTAAACCCACCACCAGGCCGTAGCCTACCAACTGGTTGTCGCGAACGCCTTCAATATCCACCAGATCCTTAAGGCGGGCGGCGTGCACCGGGAGGACCCCCGCGGCAAACCAGCAACCCAAAGCCAGTTCGAGAGCTTTCATAAATCAGAATGGCAGCAGCCCCAACAACAAACGGTACAAAATGAACGGACGCTTGATCGCATCGCCCACCACGCCCTTTCCATCCACATGCACTTCCAGTTCGGCCACGCGCGTCGATTGCACGCTGTTGGTGGTGTCGATATCGGCCGGGCGCACCACTCCGCGGACGAAAATGGTCTGGTGCTCCGAATTCACCTGAATCTCGTGCGTCGATTCGATCACCAGCGCGCCGTTTGGCAGTACCCGGACGACCCGCGCCGTGAGGGTCGTGGACAGGCTGGTGGTACGGCTGGTGGTGCCCGTCCCGTTGATCTGGGTATTGCCCGAAGTGTTAGCCAGGTTGGCCAGGGCGCTGGTGGCCTTGGGGATTCCCAGCAGGCCGGTGATCGAGTTTTGGGTGCTCGATTGGCGCTGCGTCTTGGTCGCGCCGGTGCTGACGGCGGAAGTCTGTTCCGAGACTACAATGGTCACCAGGTCGTCCACCTGGCTGGCGCGCACGTCCCGAGCCCCGTCGGCCAGACGCGAGCCGGGCACCCAGATCGACCCCGGGGTGGCCCCCGCGCCGTCGGCCGAGCGCGCGTCGGCGTCGCGCACAAACTGGTCCACTGCGGAGGGTTTGGCAGGAGCTTTCTTTTTCCCGCCCCAGGCCGCCGCGCAGAGCAGCGACACCAACAATAGACGTTTCATAATTGACCTTTCACCACCACCCGGTCCTTTCCTTGCACGCGGGCGGAGAAGCGCCGCTGGGAGTCCGGATTGGTCACCGGGATAACCTGGCCCACGGTGCCGGAAGCTTCCGCGGTGGCCTCGAATTTCAGGTAGGCGCCTCCGCTGTACACTTCCACCAGGACCCGGTCGCCGCGCACCACGTCCTGGGCGGCCGCCAGCCAGTCCAGGCGGATGACGGCGCCCGCCGGAATGGCGATCCGGGCGGCCCGTCCGACCACCAGCCCGGCGGCACCGGCGAAGGCCTTCTCTTCGGGAAACACCTCCCGCGTTTCGAGCCGTACCTGGCCGGCCGCAATCGGGCGGCCCGGCCGCAGATCCTCCAGGGCCACCACGCGCGCTTCGCGAACCGCCACCCGCACGCGCGCCCAAAGCGGAAAATGACGGTTTCCGCCATAGCCTACCGATCCGCTCCACAACCCATCCGCGCCCTCGCGGCGCAGACCGGCGAGCGGAAATTGCAGTTCGCCTGCGGGCGCCGGCTGCCGCCCGTAATCCAGGATTTCAATGTGGGCTTCGGGCAACTGGCGGTGCATGGCTTCCAGCAGGCGCGCCGGGTCGGGCGGCGTTACCGGGCGCGCAAAGCAGATCTCACGGACTGGATCGCCGGTCAGCCCGAAGTGCACCGCGATGCGCCGCAACTCAGCCATGTGAAAGACTCGCGGCACTCCGGGAACGGGGGCCAGCGAGATGGGTGCGTCGGCGCCGGCGAGGCCCGGCAGCGCCGGAGCCAGATCGCGCGCCAGAATGTTACCGGATTCGGGAGCGAGGGCCAGACAGCCCGTCAGAGCCATTAGGGCGAGCGGTATCATTTCGAGAGGTTATTGACTTCCTGGTACATCTGGTCGGCCGCCTGCACGACTTTGGAATTGGCTTCGTAGCCGCGCTGCGCCACGATCAGGTTAATGAACTCCTCGACCACCGAGACATTACTTCCCTCGGTGTAACCCTGCATGATCGTTCCCATGCCTTCCTGCCCGCCGGGCAGTCCCACGACCGGGTCACCCGAGGCATCCGTGGGGGTGAACAGGCTGCCGCCCAGGCTGTTCAACCCGGAAGGATTCTGGAAATTGGCCAGCTGGATCTGTCCCGCCTGCTGGCTGGCGGTCTGGTTGGGAAGCGTGTAGCTGACCGTGCCGTCGGCCGCTATGGTGATTACCTGCGCGTCGGCGGGGATGGTAATTGCCGGTTGCAGCAGGTTGCCATTGGGGGTGACCACCTGTCCGCTGGCGTTCATCTGGAAGCTTCCCGCGCGGGTATAGGCCAACTGGCCCGAGGGAAGCTGCACCTGGAAAAAGCCGTTGCCCTGGATCGCCAGGTCGAGGGGATTATCGGTTTCCGAGAAACTCCCCTGGGTGAAGATGGTCTCGTTGGCCACAGACCGCGTGCCCAGGCCGATCTGCAATCCGGCCGGCACCACCGTCTGCTGCCCGGCGGCAGCCCCCGGCTGGACCACCGTTTGGTACAGCAGGTCCTGAAACTGGGCCTGGTGCATCTTGAAACCGATGGTGCTGGCATTGGCCAGGTTGTTGGCGATATTGTCGACGTTGAGTTGCTGCGCCGTCATACCGCTGGCGGCGCTGTAAAGCGCTCGAATCATCTGCTTCCTCTTTCAGAACCTTTTCTTTGAGAACCGTTTCCGGAACTTCAAGTACCTACTTTTCTACGTACCTACTTTGGCGATCTGCTCGATCGCCTGCCGGTCCATATCGTCGCCGAGCGAGACGGCCTTCTGCAGCATTTCGAACTGGCGCATAACGCTGACCAGCCGCACGGCCGACTCGGCCGTGCCGGTGTTGGAAGCCTCCAGCTTCCCCTGCTCCACGGAAGCCCCCTGGCCGGCGCCGGGCTGCAAGTCCGGGCGGGCGGCGCGGAAGTAATTGCTGCCCTGCTTGACGAAATCCCCGGAGCCCGTGAAATCGGAGATCTGCAGCTTGCCGATGGTCTGGCCGTCCTGGCTGATGGTGCCGTCGGCCGCGATGGCGATGGACCGCGAGCCGTCCAGGTTCAGCGGCACGCCATTCGATGCGCGGACCGGATAGCCATCCCTGGTCACCAGCCTGCCGCTGGCGGATAAACGAAAATTCCCGTTGCGGGTATACAGGTTGCCCTGCGGCCCTTCCACGGTGAAGAAGCCGGCTCCCGAAAGCGCCAGGTCGAGAGGGTTGCCGGTCACTTCGAGCAGTCCCTGAGAAAGATCCGTCCAGGGCCGCTCGATTACCGGCATGGTGGTGAGCGGGTCGGAGTCCTGGGCTTCCTCGCCCGTGTACAGGCTGTAGAATTCCCGATCCGCCTTGTATCCGCCGGTGGAAACGTTGGCCACGTTATTGGCCAGCAACTCAAGCGATTCCATGCGGGCGCGAAGCCCGCTGGCCGCCATTGCCATCATGGGGTCCATAGCGGAAAGGCTAGGTGCAAGCGCCGGTCCAATCGCGGCGCAATCTGCAACTTGCTCAAAAACCACGGGTGCCGACCGATGAGGAAGATGCCGGGGAACCGCAGCCGTGGCAGGATTTTGCCGCGGGCGCCGCTCCCGCCATAAATTTGCCGCGCGATTGGCCACTAACCCTTTGAAAATGCGCGCTCTGCAATTGGCCTGCGATCTGCAAAATCCACCGCGTGACGGGTCTTTCGCTCATGGCGCGGGCGTCCGCGGGATTGCCGATGCCGGCTCCGGCGGTTAGAGTTCTGCCTTCCGGCGGAGATGGGCAAGAGCCTTTCCCGTCCATCCTCGAAGCCCTGGAACATCCCTGCGGCAGCCGGTCTCCGGCCACCCCACGGGCGCGTGCGCCGAAAGAATCCGGGGAGCGAACCCTGGCCGCGAGCCCGCAGGCATCCAGGATGACCGAGCATTCCGGTAAAGCGCAGGATCAGGATAGGGTCGAACCGCTTGCACGAACCGAAGCGCCGAAGCCGCCCGCGGCAGAGGTCCCGGCGCCTTCCCGGTCCGCCTCAACCGCTCACGGCGCTTCGCTGAGCGGAAGCGCCAGCCAGCCAACCCTGGCACTCCAGACGGAAACCGCGGCGGAAACCGGTGACCCATCGCCGCCCGCGCCGGCGTCTCCCATCGCTTCCGCCGAACCTCCCCGGGACTTCGCCTCCGCTATGGCTCGGGGGCCGTTTTCGGAAATGCCGCCGGCAAATCTCTGGAGCAGCGCAACCCAGGCGGGCAGCGCCAACCAGGCCGCCGCTCCGCCGTGGAGTCGCTCCCGTTCCGATGCGCCTGCGAGCGATTCCCGCAAATCCGAGCCGGCCGCCGGCACCTCTGAACCGCGGATGGCGGCCTCCCGGAATGCGCCGCAGAGCCAGCCGGTTCTCGCCACCCGCACAGCGTATTACCAGGCTGCCCAGCCGGCGGCCCTCTCCGGCCAGACGGCGCAGCCCGATCCGCCCGCCAATGCCTGGCGCTTGGCGCGAACGCAACCTGATCGAACAGGGGCCGCCCAGAGCGCCGGAAGTTCCGGTTTCTCCGGTGCCGGGGAAGTCCGGACTGGCTCACATCGGCCGGTGCTACCGACAGAGACCAGCTCTACGCCGGCGGTGGAGATAACTGCCGTTTGGAGCGGATCGGCGCATGGCGGCGGGGCGTCCGCGCAAGCCGCCGCCGGTTCAGGCGACGCGGTGTCGTCGGCAGAAGTTCAGCGGCTTCGCGTGCCATCGGGGGCCTCTTCGAACCCCCGTACGCCCGTGAGTGACCAGGCGGCAGGTGACAGCACGCCGCCGGCTGGCGGCTCGCCCGACATCCTTTCCTCGGGCGCTACCATCCGCTCGCGGCGCGGTGTTTCAGCCAGCCAGTCCCAACCGTCCTCGGGCGGCCCGTTCCGGACCGGCGCCGCGCAGCCGCGGACAGTGGACCCCAGCTCATCGGCAACCTCTCCGGACCAAGAGCTGCAGGCCAGCGGCAGCCAATCCTCCTCCAACGCCTGGCCCGTGACCAGCGCGTCCGCGAACGAAGTCTCCCCCGGCGACTTTCTCCCCTGGACGCCCGCATCGCAAGTAAACCCTCCCACCGGGATCCCCGGCCTCAACCCGCCGCCGGCCTCGGGCAACCCGGCCGCGACGGAACCTCCGGAGATTTCGGCTCCAACCACTTCGGCCGGCACCGCCATTCCGAGTCCGAACGGGATTTCGGCCCCGGCAGGGGCTTCGGCGGGTGCTCCACCGAACACCCGCAAACCGCCGGCGGATTCCCACCGCCAGGTACTCACAGCCAGCCGTCCGGCTACCGCCCT
>DATJRE010000241.1:0-25425 GCA_035505095.1 Bryobacteraceae bacterium
TTATCGAGGGTTTGATATTCGATCTTGCGCTGGGACAGTTGTCGCGCCAGATAGCTATGGCCATTGCAATACACCTGGAGCCGGAAGGGACACCAAGTCGGCACGCGCACGTAGCACAGCCCCAACTCCGGATCCACGAAATAGACGTAGTAGTGCAGGCACTTGCCATCATCCGGCTTCAAGGAGGTCTTATGGGTCTTCTTGTCATGCCACGGCTTGTACGTGCCGCAGGGCTCCATGGCCGACAAAACACACACCACTCCGGGCTGTTCCCCCGCTAGTCCAGCACCTGGCGGACATGCTTCTCCTGACGGAACTTCTTTTTGCTGCGAATGAACATGATCTCCGTCCCGTTTTCCGCCGCGATCCGCTCCATGTTCTGGCGAATGGCATCGCGCAACGGCTCTGCCCACTTGGGATAGTCGAAAATGCGGACTTCGTGCTCGTACAAATAATTCGTCATCCCCTTGGCGTAGCACCAGTTCGGCACCGTCCCCTGCATGATGATCCGGTCATAGCAGGACAGCACGCCAGCAATCTGGCTTTTATATCGTTCGGTCAGGAGTTCGACGCCCACTCAGGCATCATAGCCGATAACCTGTTTGGTTCCGGCTATGCCGGGTTAGGACTTTGACGGAGCGAAAAGTATCAGCCGCTGATCAACGCTGATGAACGCTGATAAGAATAACTCTTAGAATCTGTGCAACGGTGGCCAGTTGTGGCTTTGCAGACAGCGAGGCGTTGGCGCGGGGCACGGAGCTGGTAGGGACGCGGGAGTTGTAAGCGCGGTTAGGAATTGGCTATTTCTGTCCTGCCAGCCGGCGGATGAACTCGGTATCGCCCTCCAGGAAATCGAAATCGCCCAAGCCCGCGGCCGGCTCCCAGCGCATGTCGTGGAAGATGCGGTTTTGCGGCTCGCCTTCGAATCGCATCACGCGGTAGAAAATCAGCAGGATGGGATTCCGGCCCGGGTAGCAATATTCGTACCGGGTGATTTCCTGGCCTTCCGCCGAGCGGATGCCGAGTTCCTCTTCAAGCTCGCGGGCGAGGGCCTGCTCGGGGGTCTCGGCCGGTTCCACTTTGCCGCCCGGGAACTCCCATTTCAGCGGATGCGCCTGCCCGGGGCGGCGCTGGCAAATCAGTATCCGTCCGTCTCGTTCCAGAATCGCGGCCACCACCGGAAGCATGCCAATATTGAAGCATAGAAATGTATCCGGAAAAGCTGCTCGATCATTTTCAGCGTCCGCGCAATGTGGGGGAATTGGGACCTCCGGCGGTGACGGTGGAGGTGAGCAACCCGGCCTGCGGCGACATTTTGCGGCTGTCGGTGCGGTTCGAGGCAGGGAAAGCGGCGGAGGTGCGCTACAAGGTGCGCGGGTGCACGGCTTCCATCGCGGCTGGGTCGGCATTGACCGAATGGATCACCGGTAAGACGCCGGCGGAACTGGCGGCCTTCGAGGGGTCGGTGGTAGATGCGGCCGTAGGAGGGTTGCCGGCCGCATCCGGCCACGCCGCGGCGTTGTGCGCCGACGGAGTCAGGCTGCTGCTGAAACGTATCGGGTGAGCAGCGGCCTGCCCACCCGTCACAATACGGCTGCCTCGGAGCGAAGGCGGCCAATCTCGTCTGCCAGGGCGGCCAGGGAAACGCCGCACTCATGGAAATCTCCCCCATTGGCGCGCTGTTCGATGTGCCTCAGCAGGTCTGCGGCGGATTCGGCGCCCACATTGGCGCACGCCCCTTTGCAATAGTGCGCCAGCCGGGCGCATTTCACCGGATCGCCCTCCCTGATGGCGGCTTCCAGCAGCAGAATTTGCTTGGATGTATCGTCGATCAATGCCGAGAGAATCTCGCGCATGAGATCCGGATCGTCCATCGTGACTTCCCGAAGTTGTTCCCGGTTCAGGACACTACTCATGGCATTCAACTGCACAACCCCATTTTGCAGGCCCCGCGCGCCGCTCACAATCGGTGAAACGCCCTAGCCGAGGGGCGAACGAACCCTAACTGTGGCCGCAGAATCCGGCCATGCGATGGAGCCGTTATTGCCCGCCTGCCGCCGCGGCCTTGGGCGGCTCGACGGCCGGCACGTTGGCATCGTGCAGCAGCTTGTTGAAGGCCGCCAGGCCGTTGCCCATCAGGCCGTCCAACGTTCTTAGCTGGGAGTTCACGCGGGTCGCCAGGTCCTCGTAGACCATGTACGACTGCTGGGTGGGCTGCGCGTCCGCATTCGACACCACGCCCAACACATGCGCCAGCTTGTTGTTCAGCTTGATGGGGTAATTGAGCGGGTCTTCGCTGGCGCGGTTCTTGGTCTGGTAGAGTTCCTCTTCCACCGCGGTCATTTTGGCCACTAGCGCCTTGGCGGCATCGGCCACGCGCGGGTCGCTGCGCTGGGTGTAGGGTTCCAGTTGCTGGCGCACTTCGCGGATGCGGATGACGCCCTCATTCGTGGCGGAGAGCTTATCGCGAATCTGTAACGCCAGGGTCACCTGTTTGGCGTAATCCTCAGGAGTGGTGGTTAGTCGCGGATCTTTCTTCACCTGGAAGCCCTGCGTCTGGGATTTGCCATCCACGGTGAGGCGCACCTGGTAAGCGCCCGGCGCCACGCGCGGGCCGGTGACGCTGGCGGCCCACATGATCAGGCCGGGGAAACTGGTGGCGTCGGGGTAGCGCAGGTTCCATACGAAGCGGTTCATGCCGGGCTGCGTGGAGACCCGCGCGGGCGGCGGGCCGGCGAAGGGATTTTCCTCGCCTTCCTCGCCGCCGCGCCCCTGCGGCCGTTCGGCTACGCGGCTGGAAAATTTCTTCACCAGCTTACCCGTGGAATCCAGGAATTCCAGGGTGACTTCGCCTTGCGGGCGGTCCTTCAGCCAGTAATAAACCTCCGCGCCGCCGGGCGGATTTTCGCCCACCGCCGGACCGGCGCCGCGTCCGCCCCCGCCCCCACGGCCTCCGCCGCCGAAGCGATAGGTGTCTTTGGGCTTGAACAGGTGCGCGGCCTCGGTTTCGACGCTATCGTTCAACTGGTAGAGCAGCGGCACGTCGTCCAGGATGTAAAACGCGCGGCCCTGTGTGGCGATCACCAGCTCCTGCTCGCGCTTCTGAAAGGCCACGTCGGTGATGGGCGTGATGGGCAAGTTAAGCTGGAACGGCTTCCAGTTTTCGCCATCGTCAAAGGAAATGTATAACCCGAATTCGGTGCCGGCGATCAGCAGGCCCTTGTGGTTGGGGTCCTCGCGCACCACGCGGGTGAAGGAGTGTTCAGGGATGCCGTTGACGATCTTCTTCCAGGTCTTGCCGTAGTCGCTGGTCTTATAGAGGTAGGGCCGGAAGTCGTCCGATTTATACATCGTGGCGGCCACATAGGCCGTGCCGGCATCGTGCGCCGAGGCGTCGATGGAATTGATCTGAATCCACTCGGGCATGTCCGGCGGGGTGACGTTGGCCCAGTTTTTGCCCCCATCGCGGGTCACGTGCACCAGGCCGTCGTCCGAGCCGGTCCAGATCACGCCCTTGGTCACGGGCGATTCCATGAAGGTGAACAGGGTGCAGTAGTATTCGATGGAGGTATTGTCCTGGGTGATCGGCCCGCCCGAGGTGCCCATTTTGGATTTATCGTTGCGGGTGAGGTCGGGACTGATCGGCTCCCAGCTTTGCCCCTCGTTGGTGGATTTGAGCAGCACCTGCGCGCCAATGTAGAGAGTCTTTGGATCGTGCGGCGAAAACGCGATGGGGTAGCTCCACTGGAAGCGGTACTTCATGGCCTCTACGCCATAGCCCATGGTGTTGTCGGGCCAGGCGTTGATGTCGCGCATCTGGCCGGTGCGGTGGTCCTGGCGGGTGATCAGGCCGTCGTAGGAGCCGGCGTAGACGATCTGCGAATCGCTCGGATCGGGCGCGATCCAGCCGCTTTCGCCGCCGCCCACGTCGTACCAGTTCTGCTCGGTGATGCCTCCCGAGGAAGTGCGGCTGGCAATGCGCACGGTGGTGTTGTCCTGCTGCGCGCCGTAGACGTTGTAAGGGAAATCGTTGTCCAGCGCCACGCGATAGAACTGCGCAGTGGGCTGGTTCATATCGCTCGACCAGGTATGGCCGCCATCGCTGCTGATGTTGGCGCCGCCATCGTTGCTCTCGATCATGCGCAGGGGATTGTCAGGCGCGATCCACAGGTCGTGGTTGTCGCCGTGCGGAGGGCGCATGGCGGAGAACGTGCGGCCGCCATCGATGGAGTGCAGCATGCCGACGTTGAGGGCGTAGATGCCTTCGGGATTCTTGGGATCGGCGAAGATGTGCGAGTAATACCAGGCGCGTTGGCGGATATCGTTGTGGTCGTTGATTTTGGTCCAGGTGCGGCCGGAGTTTTCGGAGCGGAACAGGCCCCCATCGGCGGCTTCCACGATGGCCCAGACGCGCTCCGGATCGGCCGGCGACACGGTCACGCCGATGCGCCCCAGCACGCCGCGCGGCAGGCCCGGGGCGCGCGAGATGTCGGTCCAATGGTCGCCGCCATCGGTGGATTTCCAAAGCCCGCTGCCGGGGCCGCCGCTATCGAAATGGTAGGGGTTGCGGCGGACCTGCCAGAAGCCGGCGTAGATCACGCGGGGGTTGGAGGGATCGAGCGCGAGATCGACGGCCCCGGCATCCGGACCGCGCGTGAGTACCTGTTTCCAGGTGGCGCCGCCATCGGTGGAGCGGAAAACGCCGCGCTGTTCGTTGGGTCCCCAGAGGTGACCCAGCGCAGCAACGTAGACGATGTCGGGGTTCTTGGGGTGCACGCGCACGGCGCCGATGTGGTAGGTATCCTGCAGGCCGACGTTGCGCCAGGTCTTGCCACCATCGACGGATTTATAAACCCCATCGCCATTAGAGGCATTGCCGCGCACGCAGGCTTCGCCCATGCCCACGTAGATCACGTTCGGGTCGGAATCGGCCACCGCAATGGCGCCCACGGATGAAGTCTTGAAGAAGCCGTCGGAGATGGGCGCCCAGCTTGCGCCGCTATCGGTGGTCTTCCAGACGCCGCCTCCCACGCCGCCGAAGTAGTAGACGTTGGGTTCAGAAGGGACGCCGGCGACGGCCACCACGCGGCCGCCGCGGAACGGTCCGATAAGCCGGAAGCGGAGCTGTTTGAAGAGGTCGGCCGGCTGCGCCAGGAGCAGCAGGGGAAGCGCGACGAGCGCCGCGATGCGGAGAGTCTTCATAGTTCCGCATGGTATCAAAATTGGGGCAGGAGGCTGAAATGGGTTGGGGCGGCGGGGCGAAACCGATCAGACCAACAGAATCTCATCGAAGCAGTTGCCGGACATCGCGGTGAAACTGAAATGCATTCCGGAAACTGCGCCGGGCGGCTCATGGGTTAGGAATTTGCCCTTATCGGAAAATGCGCGCCGGCCGGTCCGTGCCGGCTCCTGTTTAGCCGCTGGCAGAGCCCCAAAGGCCGGTTTCGATGCAACGCAAGGCGATCTCGGCGACACGCCGCAACTCTGTCCTGGTTGCCCCGTTGGCGGCTTGAATGCCAAGGCCAGCCATCACCGAAGAGAGATAACGGGCCAAGTCTGCGGGCTGGATTTCTGGAGAGAGTTCGCCCTCAGACTGCGCCTGTTGCAACCGCTTCTTCATGGCCGCTTCACCGGTTTTTCTCCAACCGATCATCGCCTGTTTTACAGCTTCCGCCTCCGCACCACAGGCTAGCGCCCCCTGGATTAAGAGGCAGCCCCGAGGATTGCCCGGTGTCGTGAGGAACTCCACCGAGCCGTGGATCAGCCCTGCTACCACTTCCCGCAGCGCCGGCTGAGCGAGAGCTTGGGTGATGTAGGTCAATCGCTCCTGCCGGTAGCGCTCGATGACCCGGCGAAAGACGGATTCCTTGTCGCCAAAAGCCGTGTACATGCTGGAACGGTTGATTCCCATGGCTTCGGTCAGGTCGGCGATGGTCGCGCCCTCGTAGCTCTTCTCCCAGAAAACCCGCATCGCGGCTTCGAGCGCGGCGTCTTCATCGAACCCACGGGGCCGTCCCATCTTCACTTCGGCTGCCGTTGCACTGTTTTTCATACTCAATTGGATGGTACTTCTGAAACGAACGGTTGGCAAATGTGCAACTATCGTGCAGGCCACGCATCTGAAACGGTAGTTCCAGAATAGCGCCAAGCGTGAACTGGAATAGAGAGGACTGAAACATGCCAGCATTACAGGGAAAAACCGCCGTCATTACCGGGGGCAGCAGCGGTATCGGGCTTGCCACCGCCAAACGCTTTGTCGAAGAGGGAGCCTATGTTTTCATCACCGGCCGCCGGCAGTCGGAGCTCGATAAGGCCGTCGCCGAAATCGGGAGCAATGTGACTGCCGTTGCAGGGGACGTTTCCAATCTGGACGACCTGGACCGGCTGTACAAGGTAGTAGCGGCCAAGAAAGGCCAGCTCGATGTGCTATTTGCGAATGCGGGCTTCGTGGAGCCGAAACTAACCGCCGCCGTGAGCCCGGAACACTACGACAAGACTTTCGACATCAACGCGCGCGGCGTGTTCTTCGCAGTGCAAAAGGCCCTGCCCCTGATGAAGGAGGGTGGATCGATCATCCTCAACGGCTCCGGGGCTTGGCGGAAAGGTATCCCCATCTATGCCACTTATGGAGCCACCAAGGCTGCTCTGCGCTCGTTCGTGCGCACATGGACGGCGGAGTTCGCAGCCAAAGGAATCCGCACGAACATGATTAGTCCGGGCCCCACCGAGACGCCTATACTCGAAGGTCAATTTGGCGAGAACACCGATGCGATGCGGGAACGCTTCAAGGCCATGATCCCGATGGGGCGCTTGGGGAAGCCGGAAGAAATTGCGTCGGCAGCGGTGTTCCTGGCCTCCGATGAGAGCAGCTTCATCACGGGAATCGATTTGCCGGTCGATGGCGGCACGGTGGCCATTTAAGCCGCTTTTCTACTTTCTTCGGCGGGGACAGTGCAAAGCCGCTCGAAGCAGCGATGCGCCGGTGTTGTACCATGGCCGTCATGGCCATCGAAATCGATCCGGCTGGCGCCATGCCCAGCGCCATTCTCAAGGCTGTGCATTTTCGTGGCGCGCGGGTCCTGGAGGTAGGCGCGGGCGACGGGCGGTTAACCTTTCAGTACGCCGCGGAACCCAGGTCCGTCGTGGGAGTGGACACCAAGGAGCCGGACATACGGCGGGCCTCCCAGTGTGCCGCTGGGGCGCTTCGCGGAGATGTGCAGTTCCTGTGTGCCAGTGCGACCGCTCTGCCTTTTTCTGCCGGACAGTTCGGGATCGTGCTGCTGGCGTCTTCGCTGTGATGAGTCGCGCGGGAGGGCATGGTCCATGCCCTGCGGGAAGCACACCGGGTTCTCACGCCGTCGGGTGTTCTGCTTGACGTTCGTCCGGTCACTGCCCCGATCGTGGTGGAAGTGCTGATCGCCGCTCAGGCGGTTTGGACGCAAACGGTCGATTCCTACAGCGCGCCAGAGGATGTGGCGGCGGCAGATGCCGCAGTCGAGCACGCGGTATCGGCGCAATGGCTTGTCTTCGAGACCAGTCTTCGGTTCAATTTCGAGATCTATTGCGATAGTGCCGCCGAGTTGAGGGTTTACGCCGAGGCGCGAAAACTGCGCGGGGCCGAAATCCCTTATCGGGAGTTGGAAGCACAGCGGCGCCAGTTGGGCCTGGAGGGACAAGCGGCCCGCTTGCGATGCCGCCGGCCATGGATGCTGGCCACTTATCGCAAGAAATAGCGTGCGCCACTGAATTCCGATCCCTTCTTCCCAGCGGTTCGCGCCGTGTTCAGTCGAACCTCGTTGTATGGGAGGGGGACCGAGACACGGCGGTGTGGGTAAAGCCACGCGGCAGGGCGAGTCTGGGCGGCTTCTCAGGATTTGAGGAGTTGGGCGCATCCCCTCCTGGAAGCGCTCCACGGTCTCCGCAAACTGCGACTCCTCCAGCAGGCAGCGCCGGCCGCGAAGTTGGCCTGCGCTACGTTTTCCGAGGCGTTGCGGTCGCCGGGCCGGATGCGGAGGGCCTCGCGGTATTGGGCCAGGGCTTCTTCGGGGCGGCCGCGGCGGTCGAGTTCAACGCCCAGCTTGTCGTGCGCCACGAAGTTGTCGCGCGTCACGGCCACGGCGTGTTCGAAGAGGGTCGGCCCATCGCAGCGTCACCCACATGGCTTTGGAAGCCAGGCTGGCGGCCAAGAGCAGCGCCACCGCATCATCGAACTGGGGCTGCGTTTCCGCTTCCAGGCCGGATCGGACGCGTCATGGCGCCGGCGGCGCTTGCGGAATCAGCAGCGAAAATGCCGCCGCTCCGGCAAACAGCACCGACGTCAAAGCCAGCGCGGCGCCGATGCCGTGGCGATCGGCCAACGTTCCCACAGTGGCGGGAGCCAGCGCGCTGAGGGCACGGCCGACGTTATAGGAAAAGCCCTGCGCCGTGTTGCGCGCGCCGGGCGGAAACATCTCGGCGGCGATCACCCCCAGGGAACTGAAATAGCCGTGGCCGAAAAAGCCGATCAGCGGGCCGGCGATTAGCAGCACGGCCGTGCTCCTGCCGTACAGGCCGTAAACCGGCACCAGCGCGGCGGTGATCAGTACAAAGGTAACCAGCGCCGCGCGGCGGCCCACCCGGTCGGCGAAGAATCCGAACAGGATATAGCCGAAGAAGGCGCCGGCCTGCATGGGGATCATCCAGGCCGAAGAGCGCACAATGCTCAGGCCGAGGCCGCCGCGAGCCACGGGACTCGAAAGGTAGGCCGGAATCCAGGTGAACAGCCCCCAGTAGCCGAACAGCAGACAGCAGCACAGCGTGGTGAGCAGGACCAGCCGGCCGCGTAGCGGAGGGTGCAGCAGGTCGGTGGGACGGGTGGGCAAAGCCGCCGCCTTGCGCCAGACCTGCGGCTCCGGGATGCTGCGGCGAATCCACCACGTGACCAGGGCGGGAAAAAAGCCCAGCAGAAAAAGCGGGCGCCATCCCCAGCGGGGCAGCGCCACCGCCGCCAGAATGGCCGCCGCCATGTAGCCGAGCGCCCAGCCCGATTGCATCAGCCCCACGCCTTTGGCGCGATGCTCGACCGGCCAGGTCTCCGCCACCAGTACCGACCCGGCGGCCCATTCCCCGCCGAGGCCGATGCCGACGATGGCCCGCCACAGGACGATCTGCGCGACCGTGCGCGACGTCGCCGTCAGGGCCGTGAAGACGGAGAAGAACAGAATCGACCACGCCAGCGCACGAGTCCGGCCGTAGCGGTCCGAAAGGTAACCGAACAGCAGCCCGCCCAGCGCCGAGGTGACCATGGGGACCGCCGCCAGCGCCCCTGCGGCCGCGGAGCTCAACTGGAATTCGGCGCGTATGGTGGTGAGGGCGAAGGAGAAAAGCAGCACGTCCATGGCGTCGAGAATCCAGCCGAGCTGCGCGGCTATCAGTACGCGCCACTGATGGCGGCCGATCTCGCGATACCACGGCAAAGCGGCGGTTCCCTCCCGAATCCCTGGTCTCCGGAGTATACCGCCCCTCGCCGCCAAAAGATTTCCCTAAACCTTTTTCAGAATCCCGCCGATATATGGATCGTGATGCGTCTCCGCGTGTCGATCCTGGGGCGTCCGCCCATCCTCCCGTGGAGCGTCTCTGGGCATCGCATGGGTAGAGCGCTAACTCTCGTTTTGGCAGCCGTTTGGCTTCTGGCCGGCGGCCGCGGGCTGCGGGCCGGCGATGCTTCCCGGTGGCGCACCTGGAGCGTAAAGGACGGCTTCGTCGAGACTTACACGTCTTCGATCGCCGTGTCCCAGGACGGCAACGTCTACATCCGCCATGGCGCAGTGAAGTCCATGGACCTCTTCGACGGCTACCGCGTGATCACCATTCCCGATCCCGGCGGCCATGTCAAGCGGTGGGCCGACAAAGAGAGAGTCCAGGCCGACGACCGGGGCACGCTGTGGGCCATTTCCGATGGGGTGCTGAAGCGGTTCGAGGGCGGGAAGTGGACCCCTCTCGATGTTCCCGCTCGCGGCCGGCGGGTGGTCGCAGCGGTCGTCAGGGGCCACCGGATTCTGGTGATACTGCCCGACGGCATGGGCGCGTACGATCCTGCCTCAGGCGGGTGGCGCGAGTTCGCTTGCGCCGGGCAGTCGCGAATCGGTCCGTTTTTGAACGCCGTTTCCGGTAGTGCAAGCGATATCTGGCTGACTGGCGAGCATGGCCTGGCTCGCGTGACGGCGCTTACCGCCGGCGCCTGCCGATGGGTTGAGACCGCCCGAGACCCTGAAGACCTGTTCCACTTTGACAGTCCCGAACCTGGCAATGAGGGCGAATTGTTCGCCCAAGCCACCTCGCGGGCTACCGGCGGCCACGTGGTGGTCCGCTGGACGGGAGAAGGCGTCCAATCGATCTATGCCTCCACCACCAATTGGCTCCGCGGCTGGCGCGGTCCGGACGGAGCCATCTGGATCCTCGAAGATCTTTCCATGTTTCGCCTGGCGGGTGGGCAGAAGTATCCGGTGGAGCGAATCGGGGCATTGTCCGGCAACGTCTTCGATGTCTATTCGCAGCATGGCCAGGCATTCTGGATCGGCACCAGCGAAGGCATCGCTCGTTACGCCGCGCCTTTGTGGCGCCCGCCGCCAGGGCTGGAGGATTTCCATCTCCCCGTGCATGCCGCCGCCGAGGACCGCCGGGGACACCTGTGGTTTGCTGCCACCGAATACCTTCTGGAACTGGATGGCTGGTTGTGGAAGCGCTACCGGTTGCCAAGGGGGCTTACCAGCCACACCGTTTACACCCAGAGCGTAATCATCCTGGAGGATGGCCGAATTCTCCTGAAGGCTGCCGCCGACCCCGTGGATGTGGCTTTGATATTCGACCCGGCGAGTGGCGTTTTTCGCGAATTCCTCCATCCTGAAGGTAGGACCATTACGTTGCTGCAACCGCGTCCCGCCGGCGGAGTGTGGGTGGCCAGTGAAGAGCACGGGCAGCCCGGGTTTCGGCTGGAGATCTACGATGGCTCCACCTTTCGGAGACGTCTGGAAATCAGCGGGGAGTGGAACGGCGCTAACCTTCGAACCGTGGTCGAACGCCCCGGCGGCGACGTATGGCTGGGTCGGACCGAGGGAGGCGTCGTCTACCATCGGGGCCGCTTCGTTCGCGCCTTCGATCCCGGCTCCGGCTACACCGATAGCGGCGTCTTCGCCATCGGCCGGCTGCCATCGGGCGAGCCGGTTGCCGGCGGCCGCGACCGGTTGTTCAAATATGATGGCGCGCGCTGGGTCCTGCTGCGGAACGGCCTCGACCGCATTCGCAGCTTCAGCGTATCCCCCGACGGCGCTTTCTGGGTTGCTTCCGGATCGGGGGTTCACCGGTTCAAAGACGCAAGCTGGATCGCCCAGCAGTCCGAAGAGGGACTTCCCTCGGTGCTGGCTTACCTGGTGTTTCACGATAGCGCCGGCCGTCTGTGGGCCGGTACCACGCGCGGGATCAGCCTGTATCATCCGGAGGCCGATACCGACCCTCCGGTCACCAAAATCGATCTCTCCGCCAACGCCACCGAGGTGCCGCCCAACGGCGACGCGCGCATCGTGTTCTCGGGCATCGACAAATGGAGCCAGACCACGCCGGACCGGTTGCTCTTCTCCCAACGCCTGGATGGGCGGGCCTGGTCGCCCTTTGAGCCATCGGGGTCCGCAACCTACAGCGGACTGCCGGCGGGAATGCACCGCCTGGAGGTGCGGGCCATGGATCGCAATGGCAACATCGATCCTCACCCGGCAGCTCTTGCGTTCATCGTGTTGCAGCCATGGTATCGCCATCCGGGGTTTCTGGCGCTCCTGGCGTTCGCGCTGACCAGCACCCTGACGCTGGCGGGCCTGGCGATTTCCCAGTACCGGCGGCGAGGAGAGTTGATCGTCGAGTTGCATGTCGCCAAGGAACGGGCCGAGGCAGCCAGCCGCCATAAGACCGAGTTTCTGGCCAACATGAGCCACGAGATCCGCACGCCCATGAACGGCGTGATCGGCATGACCGGTCTGCTGCTCGACACGCCCCTCACCGACGAGCAGCGAGAGTATGCCGAGACCGTCCGCCGGTCGGGTGAGGCGTTGTTGACCGTCATCAACGACATTCTGGATTTTTCCAAGGTGGAAGCCGGCCGATTGGCTATCGAGCACATGAATTTCGACCTCCGGATGGTGGTGGAGGAGGTCAACGAGATGCTGGCGCCACGCGCCGAGGAGAAAGGCCTGGAGCTGATCATCCACTATCCACCGGATGCGCCGCGGTTCTTCGTAGGAGACGCGGAGCGCATCCGCCAGGTTCTCACCAACCTGGTGGGTAATGCCTTGAAGTTCACCGGGAAAGGCCAGGTGGTGACAACGGTCCAGTGCCGTGCGCTGGAGGGCGAAAGCACACGCATGGAAGTGGCGGTGACCGATACCGGAGTCGGGATTGAGCGTGACAAGCTGGCGATGCTTTTCCAGAAGTTCAGCCAGGTGGATGGCTCGACAACGCGCAAGTACGGAGGAACCGGGCTGGGTTTGGCGATCTCCAAGCAATTGGTGGTCCTGATGGGAGGCGCGATCGGTGTGGAGAGCCGGCCAGGAGAGGGGTCCAGGTTTTGGTTTACCCTGCCGCTCAAGCTCGATCCCGGGCTGCCCGAAAACCCGGCCGCCATCGACGAACTGCGCAGCCTGCGAGCGCTGATTGTGGACGACAATGAGGCCAACCGGCGTGTCCTGCACGAGCAGGTCGCCAGTTGGGGCATGCGCAACGGAAGCTTCGCGACGCCCGAAGAAGCCCTGCGAGCCTTACGGACCGCGGAGCAAGAGGGCGATCCTTACCATTTCGTGCTGTTGGACTATCATTTGCCCGGCGTGGACGGCATCACGGTGGCAAGGGCGATTAAAGCCGATCCGGCCGTCCGCGGCGTCCGCATCATTATGTTGACTTCAGCCAGCCAGGTGGGAGCGGCGCGCAACGAGCCGATCGAGGCGTGCCTGCACAAGCCTGTGCGCCAATCGCAGCTCATGAACACGCTGGCGGCCGTCTGGTCGAAGAGCCGGACGGAGCAGCCGGCGGCCGTTTCCAGGCCTCGGGACCGCGCGGCGGAGCGGAAAGCCGCGTTAGCCGCCAGGACCGGCGGCACGGCAATCCGGGTGCTTGTGGCGGAGGACAACCCGGTCAACCAAAAGGTGGCGGTCATGATGCTCGACAAAATGGGCATCCGCGCCGATGTGGCCGCCAACGGGCGGGAGGCCGTCGCCATGGTAGAAGCGGCGCCCTACGATCTGATCCTGATGGATTGCCAGATGCCCGAATTGGATGGGTACGACGCCGCCCGCGAGATCCGCCACCACGAGGACGCCGGGAAACACGTGCCAATCGTGGCCATGACCGCCGATGCCATGGCCGGCAGCCGCGACCGCTGCCTGGCCGCGGGTATGGACGACCGGATCGTCAAACCAGTGCGCGTGGATGACGTGTTCGATGCCCTGATGAACTGGGTTCCCCTGCGGGAGGCATGCTCCCGACCGGGTTGAGCGAGGGTTAAGGGATCTACGCATGCCCCATTTGGCTGCCCTGACCCGACTCGGCCGGCCAGCCCCGCCCGCCGGCGGCGGCCGCTCCGACGCACCCGACACGCCCGCGCGGTTCTTCGCCCCCTTCCCGTTGCGCGGCGCCCTCTCGCGGCCCTAACCTAAGCTTTATGTCTCTCGCTTTCCGCATGGTGACCAGCGCGCCGCTACGCGACTTCGATGCCGCCGCGCCGGATGGCGTGGTGATCGGCGTGATCGGCGAGGATGGCTCCGGCAAAAGCCGGTTGTTGCGCCTCGCGGCCGGAATCGACACGCCCGAAACGGGGTCGATCGAGCGCTCGGGCCGCGCCCGCCGGCTTGGTCCCATGGATCCCCTGGACCTCGATCCGGTTCCGGTTCTGCTGGTCGACCAGACTTTCGCTCGCCATGATGCGCTGGTGGGCCACCGCGCGGCTCTGGCTCTCGACCGCCTGCGCCGCGGCGGCTCCACTATCCTGCTGGCTTCGCACCAGGAAGACCTGCTGCTGCGCCTCGCCGATGAAATCTGGTGGCTCGACCACGGCTCTCTGGCCGGGCGCGGCGACCCCGCGGAAATGCTGGCCGCTTACCGCAAGCACATCGCCCAATGCGAGCGGGCCTGGGGCGAAACCATGGATTCACCGCTGGCCCCCCGTATGCGCCGCGGCGACGGCCGCGCCGAGGTTTTGCAGGTGGAAACGCTCGGCGCCAACGGCCGCCCCACCATCGTCTGGCGTAGCGGTGAGCAGGCCACGGTCCGGGTAGTCGTGCGCTTCCACCGCGAAGTGGCCGATCCGGTAGTCGGAATGATGATCCGCACGCGCATCGGCCTCAACGTCTATGGCACCAACACGGAGCTGGAACGTGTGAAGCTGGGCCCGTGCCGTGCCGGCGAGACCAGCGAAATCCGCTTCACTTTTGCCTGCGACCTGTGCCCGGGGGAATACACCCTTACGGCGGCTTCTCACGATCCGGACGGGGTCTGGCACGATTGGCTGGAGGACGCCGTGGCCTTCGCTGTCAGCGATGATCGCTACACCGCCGGGGTGGCCAACCTGCGGGCGCGGGTTACGGCTTCGCGTCCAGAATAAAGGTCGGCACGATGCCGCCGGCGGTGGAGAATCCGCTGTTGCCGGTCGAAAGCCAGCTTGAGCAGCCCTGCACTTTGCCCAGGTAGGCGTGCGGATGCACATCCACCTGCATCTCGCGGAATTCCATGTGGCCGAAAGTCATCAGCGGGAAAATCGAACGCACCGGGTCCACGCGCTCCTGCACCACGTAGGGCGCGCGCATGGCCTGTTTCAGGGCGCGGTCCCAATCCGGGCCGTCCATCTCCCAGCCGAAATAGCTGTGCAGATCGCTGTAATCGTCGTTGGGCTTCAGGGCCAGGCGCTCGCGGTTTTGGGCGATAAACTCCGGCAGGTCGATGGGTTTATCGTCGTAAGTCGTCTTGGTGGCGGCCACCAGGCGGGTCCACGGCACGTGCTCGCGGATGGCCTTGCGCTCGCCCAGCGGGAATTTGCCGGTCAGGCTTTCGTCGGTGAGCAGACCGAACATGGCCTTTTTGTGCGCCAGTTCCGAACGGAAGCTGTTCACCACGCAGACCGAGCGGTCCCGGTAGGCCTGCACCAGGGGATGGGTCAGGTCGAAGCGGATCAGAAACTCCTGAACTCCCAGACGCCGGTAGACCACGTCGATTTCGAAGTGGCCCTTGCGCAGGATGCGGTTGCGGTATTCGAGCTGCTCCGGCGAAACGATTTCCACCTGATAGCCCTCTTCGCGGAAAAAGTCGCGGAAGAGTTCATACTCGCTTTGTCCGGAATGGTAAGCCGGGCGGAACTCCACGATGGCGATGTTGGGCTTCCTGGTGCCGCCGAATTGTTTGTAGGATTTCAACAGCGCATGCAGCAAATGTTTCCGGCTGCCGACCTTGGCCAAGGCGTACTTCTTGCGAAAGTCCTTCATCGGCGGAATCTCGTAGAAAAGGTCGGCCAAGGCGTCGGCGTAACCCGCGCCGGTCGGTGAATCGGCGTTGTATTGCACAAAGCGGAGCGTGCCGTTGTTGAGGTGCGTGTCCAGCCGCGCGGCCACTTCCAGGGCCTGATAGCCGGGGTCAATCGACGCCAGCATCTTCTCCGCCGGCAGCAATTCCAGCCGCGCCAGCAGCGTCGGGCTGGCCAGCACCATCTGCTCCATACGGTCGATGGCGCCAATCAGCGCCTCGCCGGTCTTCACCAACGATTCGTACTGCCGGCGTGATAGAAAATTCGGACGCAGGAAGGGACAAATCAGCCTTCCACCCGCGGAGAGTTTGCCATCCTCCATGCGTGCATGCAGCTCTTCCGCCCAGGCGAGGTCGCGGTAAGGTCCGGACTCTACCAGCTTGTTGTATTTGCTGACTGCGTCGTCCAACTGGGACATTTCTGACTTGAAAACCTGTTCTATAATTGAGTATCCCACAGAAGTGCGTAAAACGATAGGTTCGAGCCTCGCCAACAGGCAGTAACCTATTGCTACTCAATCACTTGCACGATTTTAACGGGATTGTCAAGAGGGCTGGGAAAAGAGGCCTGCGGGAGGAAACCCTGGCCGGAACGGGGAAATCCGGGCCTTGTGAGACCGGCAGGCCACCCGGAAAAGCGTGGCCTGCCTGGCTCGCGCGAGGATTGTGGCGGGCTTTCCAGCGGCCCGCCCGCGCGGTTACTGGGCCGAGGTTAGTTTGCCGTTGGTGAAGGTGAACTTCATGCCGTCGTACACGTAGATCTTCTTGTTGCCGAGATCCACGATGTCCTTGGGCTGGCCCCAGGCCGCCACCACGTCATCTACCGACATTCCCATGGTGATTTTTCGGGTGGGGGGCGCAGCGGCCGGACCGGTACCCGGCGGCATTGGAGGCGGCAGCGCCGAGGGGTCGCTCGGGCCGGATGCGGAGGCTTCCTGTAAGACCTCCTTCTCCGCCTGGTCGGCCTGCTGGGTCTGCTGATTCAACTCCGTACCCACATTCGGATCGGGCGGCGGAGCAATGGCCGCAAAGCCGGTCTGCTGCGGCGGAGCGTCGGCGGAAGCCGGGGCCGCCGGAATCCCACCCTGCCCCTGCTTCTTCTGCAGGTCGCTCATTCCCTGGTCGATGGTCTGCCGCATGTGGTTCTGCATATCCTGCAAATCGGCCACCTGCACCTGGACCATGCTGCCCCGCGGGCAATCCTGTCCCTTGCTGGCGAGAACCGTCAGGCTGGCGGGCTGGCCGGGGGGCACCACGCCGCGCAGTTGCAGCACATCGCCTTCCGTCACGAAGCATTCGCCGCCGGCGTTGGAGGTCACATCCAGGCCCGCCGAAACCACGAAGACATGCTGCTGACCATCGGAGAGCATCCGGGCGACGCCACTCGAGCCGGGATCCGGCATAGATTGCGGCCCCGCCGCGGCTTCCTGGTTCTCCAGCGCGACCTGGCGCTGCACCTCGGCCGCAATCATGTCCTTCACTTCCGGCGTCAGCCCGGCGGTGTAGGGCGGCGGCGCGTTATAAGCGGCGGCGGCGGCCGCGGAGGCTGCTGCCTGCTGCTCCGCGTACGCAGCCATCAGACTCTGCGAGACCAGGTAGTCGGTGAGCCAGAAAGACGGACCGAGATACCGCGGATAGGGCGCGAACCAGCCGCCGTAGTAGCCGTACCACGGGCTGCCCCCCCATCCCCAGCCGGCGTAGACCACCGGCACGGCCCATGGGTTATAGGCCCAGCCGTAAAACGCCGGAGCGAAGAAGAACCCCGGAGCGTATACATTGAGGCCGATGCCGCCCCACACGTAAGGCCGGTAGAAGGCGTTATACATCCTGCCGTTCATATAGTAGGTGCGGCTCACATACGACACCCCGCGATAAGCGTAGGGACGCTGTACATAGCCGTAGCCGCGGCCGTAGCTGACCACGCGCACGCCGCCCGGGCGTTCCGCCACGATGGTGCGGGAGCCTCCGGGGCCGTGGTGGATGTCCATCCCACCCGCATGAACGTCACGCGGATGGCCCGCGCGATCGAAGGTCGCCGTACCGGCGCGGCCGTTGAAGGAACGCCCGCCGGGGGGCGCATGCATTCCAGCGGCGCCTCCGCGCATGCCTGCACCAGCGCCGCGGTTGCCGCCATTCATGCCATTTCCACGGCCGGCGCCGGGGTTGCTCACCGCTCCGCGGCCCGCCGGCGTGCCGGTTCCATGGCTGGCCCCTCCGACAGGCGCGCCGTTCGGGTGGCTGCCCCCCACCGGTCCACGGCTGGCCCCGGGGGATCCCCCTCTACCCGGAAGCGAAGACTTAGAGGGCTTCGCCGGCGCAGCTTTCGGCTTTTCTTTTTCTTGAGGATAGGCTGCGGGACACACCACCATGAGGGCGGCCACCGCTGCCGGTAATAGCCCGCGCAGGGCTATAGCACTAAATTTTAAGGCTTTCATGTTAACTCCAATTCAATCCGCTGAAAGAACGAGCGACTAACCAGCGGGCCGCGCTTACTGCACGTCCACGTCGGAGACTTTGCCGTTCACAAATGTCACCTTTTTGTCCTTATATACGTAGATTACTTTGCTGCCCAGGTCCACGATGCTGGCGGGTTCGCCAAATCCATCCTTGACCTGCTGCATGGTCATTCCCAGTTTCAGAACTCGCGGCGCCTGGTCCGCGGAGGGCGGCGGAGGCGGAGCCGGAGGGGCAATGGGGGCGAACTGCTGCTGGGGTGGAGGAGGGGCTTGCGCGGGCGGCGGAGGAGCTTGCGGTTCGGCCGCCGGAGCGGCGCCTTCGGGGAACTTGAACACCTGTTCGATGGTCTGGCGGACGTGCTTTGCGTCGGTGTCGGCAAGCGCGCCGCGCACAAACTTAAAGGTGACCTTGGCGCGGTACGGCTGAAAACCAGGGTCCACCGCCTTGGGGTCACAGTCGCCGCAGGTCTGCACCACGAAGACTATCGAATCGGGGTTGAATTCGGTGTTCAGCAGGTATACCTTGGCGCCCACGGCAACCGGGCGCTCCACCTGTCTCCGTTGCGGAATGGCGAGGCCAAAACGGGCGGCCTTTTCCGAGCGGCTTTCCGTCCGCACGAACTGGCCTTCGGCGAAGGTATTCGCGAACGGCCCGGATTTCATGGGATTCGCCTGCAAGCCATCGGCCTGGACAACCAGGACCGCCCCCGGTTTCACCACTTTCAGCCCGTTCGCGTCCATCTCGGTTTCCGGGTAAACGGCGCGCAATTGCTGCGCCAGGTTGTCCGCCTGCGGGGCAGCGTGGACCGAGAAAGCCAGCGCCGCCATCAACGAAACCGCCACTACCTTGATTCTACGCATGGATACGTTCCTTCCTGGCCGGTCGAAGTGCGATTAGAATACCTCATTTTCCCCAACTACTTCAACCTGCCGGTCCGGCAAATCCCGATAAATTCCCTCTCACTATAGATAGCGCAAACGACGGGTCAAAATGCTCGAAATTCCCCGGGGCCGGTCTAGCGCCCACCGGCAGGTGGCGGCGCGGCCGGTTGCTGCCCCGGCGATCCTGCAAGGCACTCGGGCCATGAGCCGAAAGCGGCTTCGGGAATTGGGACCCGCTCTCCGGTGGCAGGCAGACTGGGATACGAGGGCCGATCATTGCCCTCGGGCGACGAAGCCGTGGACGGACGGGCCGGAAACAGCTTCGGGAATCGGGACCGCTCTCCGCTGGCAGGCGACTGGGATACGAGGGCCGATCATCGCCGGCGAGCGACGAAGCCGTGGACGGACGGGCCGGAAACAGTTTCGGGAATCGGGACCCGCTCTCCGCTGGCAGGCGCCTGGGATACGAGGGCCGATCGTCGTCGGCGAGCGATGAAGCCGTGGACGGACGGGCCGGAAACGGCTTCGGGAATCGGGACCGCTCACCGGTGGCAGGCGCCTGGGATACGAGGGCCGATCGTCGTCGGCGAGCGATGAAGCCGTGGACGGACGGGCCGGAAACGGCTTCGGGAATCGGGACCGCTCACCGGTGGCAGGTGGCGACGCCGTGGGGCCGCCGGGCAGAAAATGGCTTTGCGGGCGACCACGCAAGCTAGACACTGTAGCCTGCCCTGCTTGGGGATTGGACTGCTCGTCGTGCAGGGGCGAGGGGGCGCGCGGGCCGGGCGCGCCAGGCACCGCGCAAACGGCTACGGAGCAGCGTGCCGCCGGAGTCGGCCCTTTGGGCCGAATGCATTATCGCAGCCATTCGGGGCTTCCCGGTCTGCACCACCCGCTCGCCGACCTGCGCGGACCTCATGGCCGCAGACCTACCGGGCTCGTCGAGAGCCTCCCGCCCGCCAGTTTGCAGTCGGCGGCCGCCATTCGATCCTATAATGAACAGCAGCCGGTAAACCCGATACGGAGGTGTGAGCCATGAATCGCTATTCCGAGCCGGCCGCGGAGACCTGCGGCCGCAGATTGTTTCTCGCATCCCTGGCTGCCTGTTCCGCGCGCGCCCTCGCCGCCCAGCAGGCCGGCCAGCCTTTTGTCCCCAAGCAAAGCGACCGGCCGGAGGCTATCGAAGGCGATGAGGCGGGCTTCCAGAGCATCTTCGACGGCAAAACCCTCGACGGCTGGGAGGGCGACCCGAAATACTGGCGCGCCGCAGACGGGACCATGACCGGCGAGATCACCCCGGAGACCATCATCAGGAGCAACACCTTCGTCATCTGGCGGGGCGGCGCGCCCCAGGACTTTGAGCTGAAGGTGGACTACCGCATCACCGCCGGCGGCAACAGCGGCATCAATTACCGCAGCGTGGTGGTGCCGGATAAGGTCACGCCTGCCAACCGCTTCGCCATGCGCGGGTACCAGTGCGATATCGACGGCCAGAACCGCTATACGGGCAATAACTACGAAGAGAAGGGCCGCTTGTTCCTGGCCGAGCGCGGCGAGGTGACCCATGTCACCGGAACCCGCAAGCCGATCGTGCTCTCGCGCATCGGGGATAACCAGGAACTGGCGCACCTCATTACCGCCGACTGGAATTCCATCCACCTGATCGTCCGGGGCAACATGATGATTCACAACATCAACGGGCGCCTCATGAGCGTCACCATCGACGACGACCCGAAACGCGAGCCTAAGGGGCTGATCGGCGTGCAGGTCCACGTCGGGCCGCCCATGCGCGTGGATTACCGGAACTGGCGGCTGCGTTCCCTGTGACCGGCGGGCGGGAGTTCCCCGCCTCACTGTACAATTAGGTCGGTATGCGCCTTCCGTTCATTCTGTTCATCGCCTTGCTTTGCGCGGGCACCCTGCTTGCCCAAGACGCCGGCCCCGGTCGTGCGGTTTTTGAAGCCCGGTGCGCCCGCTGTCACGGCTCGGATGCCAATGGCGGTGAACTGGGACCGCCAATCGCCTCCCGGCTCCGCTCGCACGACGACGCGCAACTGGCCACCTTGATCCACGAAGGCGTGCCCGGGGGCGGCATGCCTCCGATTCCGGTGACCGAAACGGAAATGGGACCGCTCATCCGCTATCTGCGCACCCTGCAGCCCCGCGGGTTCCGGCGGCCGGCGATCCACCTGAAAGTCCAGACCACCGACAACCGCGAACTGGAGGGCGAAGTCCTTAATCAGGGCTTCAGCGATCTGCAACTGCGCACGGCCGATCAGCGCGTACACCTGCTGCGCCGCGTGGGCGACCGCTTCCGCGAGGTCACCTCCCAGACCGGTTGGCCCGCTTATAACGGCGATCCCGGCGGCAACCGCTATACCACTCTTTCCCAGATCACGCCCGCCAACGTCTCGCGGCTCGGCCCGCAGTGGATCTTTTCCCTCCCCAACACGGGGCCCCTGGAGGGGACGCCGGTGGTGGTGGAGGGCATCATGTACGTCACCGCCGGCAACGAATGCTACGCCCTGGATGCCGGTACCGGCCGCGAGATCTGGCACTTTCGCCGTCCCAAAACGCAGGGCATTCCGGCTTCCGGCATCAACCGCGGGGCGGCCGTGGCAGGCGACCGGGTGTTCATGGAAACCAACGCCGCCCACATCATCGCCCTCAATCGTTTCACCGGAGATCTGCTATGGGATACCGAGATGGCCGACTGGCATTTGAATTATTTCGCCACCTCGGCCCCGCTCACCGTGGGCAGTCTGGTGGTGGGCGGCGTGGCCGGCGGCGAGCACGGTGCGCGCGGCTTCGTGGCGGCCTTCGACCAGGCCACCGGCAAAGAGGCCTGGCGCTTCTGGACCGTCCCTAAGCCCGGCGAGCCGGGATCGGAAACCTGGCAGGGCAAAGGCATCGAACATGGCGGTGCGCCCACCTGGTTCACCGGCGTGTACGACCGCGAGCTCGACACGGTCTACTGGCCCAGCGGCAATCCCAGCGCCGAGTACAATGGCGACGACCGCTTGGGCGACGATCTTTACTCCGACTGTATCCTGGCTCTGGACGCCCGCACCGGCAAACTCAAGTGGTACTTTCAAACCACCCCCCACGACCTGTGGGATTGGGACGCTGCCGAGACGCCCCTGGTGGTGGATGCCGCCTGGCAGGGCCAGCCGCGCAAACTGCTGCTGCAAGCCAACCGCAACGGATTCTTCTACGTCTGGGACCGGACTGACGGCCACATGCTGCTGGCCAAGCCGTTCGTCAAGAACCTGACCTGGGCCAGCGGCATCGCCGCCAACGGACGGCCGATCCTCCTCCCGAACCAGGAACCCAGCGCCGCCGGCACGCGGGTCTGCCCCTCGCAGGATGGCGCCACCAACTGGTTCTCGCCCTCCTATAATCCCGCCACCGGGCTGTTCTATGCGCAGACGTTTGAAAAGTGCAGCGTCTACATCAAGCGCGATATCGGCGAGTGGCAGGCGGGCAGGGAGTACCTGGGCGGGACGCAGCGCACCGCGCCCGGCACACCGCCCCAGCGCGTTCTGAAAGCCATCGACGCAGCTACCGGGCGCATCGTTTGGGAACTGCCGCAGCCGGGTCCGGCGGTCTCCTGGGGCGGCACGCTGGCCACCGCCACCAATCTGGTGATTTTCGGCGCAGAGGGGGGCGCGCTGATGGCCGCCGACGCCACCACCGGCCGTCCCTTGTGGAGCTTCCCCACCAATCAGAACTGGAAGGCATCGCCCATGACCTATCAGTTTGACGGCAAGCAATACATCGCCGTGGCCGCGGGGTCGAACATCCTGGCCTTCGGCCTGGTGGAATAACCGGCGCTGCGACGCGAGCCTGCGGCGGCACAGGAAGCGGCTACAAACCAATTCGAGAACTTTCGGTCCCCAGCGGCACTAATTATGATCGCGAGCCATGGGACCGATCGTCTATTTCAGCTTTCCTGCGCACGGGCACATCAACCCTACCCTTTCGGTGGTTCGCGAGCTGGTGCGCCGCCAGGAGCGGGTGGTCTATTACGCCACCGAGCCGTTTGAGCCGGCCATCCGCGAGACCGGCGCGCTGTTCCGCCCGTATTCGCCGCGGCTGCGCATGCCGGAGCACGGGCCGGGGCCGTTCGCCCAGGTCTCCACGACCCTCGATACGCTGCTTGATTTCAGCCGTGCGGTGCTCGACGATCACCTGGCTGAGGTGCGCTGCCTGCACCCCGGTCCCATTCTGTTCGACAGCTTCGCGCCATGGGGCCCGATGGTGGCCGAACTGCTGGACTTGCCCGGGATCGCCTCGGTGCCCAGCATTCTGATCGACGGCGCCATCGCCGGGCGCTACGGAACCGGCGCCCCGCCTGAGGATTCCCGGTTGACCCCTCAGTGGTACGGCGGGTTCCGCACCCGCTGCCGCAACGGGTTGCGCGGTTACGGCCTCGCGGAGCCGCCCGCGCCGCCGCAACTGCTGCAAACCTATGGCGACCTGAACGTGGTGTACACATCGCGCCTGTTCCAGCCGATGGCGGAATCCTTCGAGCCGGAGCGGTTTCAATTTGTCGGGCCATGTTTCGCGTTCCGCCCCGAAGAGCCCGAGTTCCCGTTCGAGCGCCTCGACAGCAGCCCTGACCGGCCGCTGGTCCTGGTGGCTCTGGGCACGGTGTACGGCAACCAGCCGCAATTCCTGTGCGCCTGCCTGCGGGAGTTGGCGGGCGCGCCGTGGCGCGTCGTCCTTTCCACCGGGGGCGATCTGCCCGCCGGGAGCCTGGGGCCGATCCCGGAAAACTGCATCGTGCGTGCGCGCGTGCCGCAAATCGAGATCCTGCGGCGGGCGGCGGTGTTCGTCACCCACGGGGGCATGAACAGCGTACAAGAAGCGCTCTACCACGGGGTGCCGATGGTGATTTCGCCGCAGGCGGCCGATCAGTTCTGGATCGCCGCGCGCACCGCCGAACTGGACGCCGGCGTGGTGCTGGAACCGGAGATGCGGCCGGGAGCGATTCGCGCCGGTGTGGAGCAGGTTCTCTCCGGCGCCGGTTATGCCGCCGCCGCGGGGCGCATCGGCGCATCCCTGCAGGCAGCCGGCGGGGCGGCCAAAGCCGCGGGCGAAATTCAACGCTTCCTGCGGCGCACGGCGGGCGGAAGGCGGCGGGAGCACGCATGCCCGGTCTAACCGAAGGTCTCAGCCTCTGCATGATTGTGAAGGATGAGGAGCGCCACCTGGCCGGTTGTCTGGACTCGGTGCGCAGCCTGGCTCGCGAGCTGATTGTGGCCGATACCGGCTCGACCGATGAAACGCCGCGGATTGCCGCCGCCTACGGAGCCGCGGTGATTCCGTTCGATTTCGCGAGAGTGGATTTCGCCGCCGCCCGCAATTGCGCCATCGCCCATGCCACCAGCCGCTGGATCCTGATGCTGGACGCGGATGAGACGCTGGACCGCGCCGGCGCGCCCCTCATCCAAAGGATCGCCGCCGGGGACGAAAACGCAGGCTATTTCCTGGAGCGGCGCAACCGGGCAACCGATTCCGCGCGGCCCACCACGGATTATGTGGTGCGTCTGTTTCCCAACCGGCCGGACTACCGCTACCGCGGCCGGGTGCACGAAACCATCGACGCTTCGATCCTCGCCGGAGGCGGCGAACTGCGCCGGGGCGGCATTCGCATCGATCACAATTTTGCTACCGACCGTGAGGCGCGGCGGCAGAAGAACCACTGGTACATTGAGATCCTGAAGGAAGAAATTGCCGCCGATCCGGCCGACCACACGCGGCTGGATTTTCTGGCCGCCGAGTATCACCAGCTCGGAATGTTCGATGAAGCCACCGAAATCGCCGAGCGCCTCGTCCGCCTGCGGCCCCAGGACCCGCGGGCGCACTTATTCCTGGGCACGTATCATTTACTTTATAAGCCCGACCTAGCGCGGGCGCGAGCCGAGTTCACGCGCGCCCTCATGCTTCGCCCCGGCTACCCGGAAGCGGCCTCTTTCCTGCGCATGCTGGAGGAGCGGGAAGCCGCGCGATAGCCTGAAAACTGGCCCCCGGAGGAGACACGGCTCTGCCGGCGGCTGCCTGACTACCGCCACCAGTTGTCGCGCATGGCCCGGGCCACGTAGGCCTTGGCATTCTGGATATTGCGCAAGGCCGAAGTGCGCCAGGCGGCGCTGGGACCGTAGTCCACTTCCGCGGAAAGGTCGCGCTGGGCCGAATCCAGCAGTTCCATGGATTTGCGGAAGCGGCCTTCCCAGCCCATGCGGGCGTCGATGGGAGGGTGGGCATCCGGATTCCGGCCGTCGTCGATGGCGGCCTGCCGGGCATCTGCGATGGCGCGGTCAATCTCCTGCACGGCGGCCCGCTGGTCGCGCATCACGTCGCGCCAGTCCGACCGGTTCAGCAGGGCGCGGGCGTAGCGCAGATCGGAAATGGCGCTCCGATAATGGGGATGCGGGGCGCCCACCGGCATCACCGGCGGCGGGGGTGCGGCTTCTACCGGCGGAGGCGGCGGGGCCATTCCCGCGGTGTCATCGCGGAACTTGTCGTATCCGCCGCGGCGCACCACCTCCAT
>DATJRE010000242.1:0-15835 GCA_035505095.1 Bryobacteraceae bacterium
CCTTGTGTCCCTCCCGAATGGCCGGGGCGATGGTTTCGTGCCAAAGCGGCAGAAACCGCGCCACGGTATCCTTGAGGCACTCGGTGAGCGGCAGATCGGCCGCGCTCAGGCTGCCATAGCGCGGATCGCGGCCGGGGTAGCGCTCGTCGTCCGGGGTCAGCGCCGGCGGACGGATGTCGTAGCTTCGCCGCCAGATCTTCACCTGCGCCTCGCCGAACTTCTCCGCCGTCTCGGCTTTGTTGAGCCCCTGGAGCGCGCCGTAGTGGCGCTCGTTCAAACGCCACGAGCGATGCACCGGAATCCAGGCCAGGTCCATTTCGTCCATCACCGTCCACAGGGTGTGGATGGCGCGCTTCAGCACCGAAGTATAGGCTACGTCGAACACGTAGCCCTCCCGCCGCAGCACCTGGCCGGCCTCTTGGGCCTCCGCTCGGCCCTTTTCCGAAAGCTCCACGTCGGTCCAACCGGTGAAGCGGTTTTCCTTGTTCCAGGCGCTTTCGCCGTGCCGCAACAACACCAGACGGGTCATTGCCGCAGCGCCTTTCTGCCCAGGAACTGCGCCGCCGGCCCGAGTTTCTCTTCGATGCGCAGCAACTGGTTGTACTTGGCGATGCGATCGGTGCGGCTGGCCGACCCGGTTTTAATCTGCCCGGCCCCGGTGGCCACCACAAAGTCGGCGATAAACGGGTCCTCAGTCTCCCCCGAGCGGTGCGAAACCACCGCTGTGTAGCCCGCCCGCGACGCCATATCCATGCACGCCAGGGTTTCCGTGACGCTGCCGATCTGGTTCAGCTTGATCAGGATGGAGTTGCCGATTCCCTGCTCGATACCGCGCTTGAAAATCGCCGGGTTGGTCACGAAAATGTCGTCGCACACCAACTGGATTTTCGATCCGAGCTCCGCCGTCAGCAGTTTCCATCCCGGCCAGTCCTCTTCGGACATGCCGTCTTCGAGCGACAGAATCGCGGGATACTGGCGCACCCAGTCGGCCCAGAATTCCACCATCTGCTCCGGGCTGCGCTGGCTCTTATCGGACTTTTTGAAGACGTACTTGCCGTCCTGGTAAAACTCGCTGGCAGCCGGGTCCAGGCAAACGCCCACCTGCTCGCCGGGCTTGTAACCCGCCTGCGTGATGGCCTCCAGTACGCTCTCGATGGCCTCCTCGTTGGATTTCAGCATGGGCGCGAAACCACCCTCGTCGCCCACCGCCGTCGAATACCCTTTCTTATGCAGCACCTTCTTCAGAGTGTGGAAAACTTCTACACCCATCCGAAGGGCCTCGGAGAATTTCTGCGCCCCCACCGGGAAGATCATGAACTCCTGCACGTCCACGGAATTATCCGCGTGGGCGCCGCCGTTGATAATATTCATCTGCGGTACCGGCAGGATAGATGCGCCCACCCCGCCCAGGTAACGGTAGAGCGGCGTTCGCCCGGATACCGCCGCGGCCCGCGCGGCCGCCATGGAAACCGCCAGGATGGCATTGGCGCCCAGCCGTCCCTTGTTTTCGGTGCCGTCCAGGGCGATCATGATCCCATCGATCTCGGCCTGCTGGGTGGCATCCTTGCCGTGCAGCGCCGCGGCGATCTCCCCATTGATGTGCCCTACCGCCTTCTGCGTGCCTTTACCGAGAAAACGCGACTTATCGCCGTCTCTCAGTTCCACCGCTTCATGTTCGCCGGTCGAAGCGCCCGACGGCACCGCCGCCCGCCCCATACTACCGTCCGCGAGATAAACATCCGCTTCCACCGTCGGGTTCCCGCGCGAGTCGAGAATCTCCCGTCCAATGATTCGTACGATCGTTGTCATAAGTCGCTAAACCTGAATCCCATGGCCTTACCCCACCACCACCACGCCGCCATCGGTCACGGTATAACCTTTGGCCCGGTCGGCGTCGGCGTCGAAGCCGATCACCGATGAATCGGCAATCTTCTCTTCGGTATTCACGATGGTCCGGCGGATCCGGCTATATCGCCCGATCTCTACGCCGGGCATCAGAATCGAATATTCCACTTCGCAATAACTGTTCACCCGCACACCCGGCGAAAGTACGCTGTGCACCACCCGGCCTCCCGAGACGATGCACCCGGCCGAGACGATCGAATCCAACGCGATGCCCATCCGGCGCCCTTCCTGGGCGAAAACGAACTTAGCCGGCGGCTGCTGGGTCACATTGGTGCGAATCACCCAATTGCGGTCGTACAGGTTGAACTCAGGAGTTACCGAGACCAAGTCCATATTGGCCTCGTAATACGCGTCCAGGGTTCCCACATCCCGCCAGTAACGCACCCGTTTGGCGTTGATGTCGCGGAAATCGTAGGCCACCACCCGCAATTTCTCGAGGTTGCTCGGAATCACGTCCTTCCCGAAATCGTGGCTCGACTCCGGGTCGCGGGCGTCTTCGTGCAGCGCCTCCAGCAAGACGCCGGTCTCAAACAGGTAAATCCCCATCGACACGCTGACCATCGACGGATCGAACCGCGAGCGGGTGGGATGGCCGTGCTGCGGTTTTTCCTCGAACCCCACCACCCGGTAATCCGAATCGATCTCCGCCACCCCAAAGCGATCCGCCTGCTCCGGTTCCACCTGGATGGTGGCGATGGTGATATCCGCGCGGTGGTGGCGGTGCCAGTCCACCATGTCGCGGTAGTTCATCTTGTAAATGTGGTCCCCCGAAAGGATCAGGGTCTGCTCCGGCCGCTCCGCTTCGATGCTCTGGAAATTCTGGAAGACAGCGTCGGCGGTGCCCTGGTACCAATCCTCGCTCACGCGCTTCATGGGCGGAATCGTCTCGATGTATTCCCCGAGCGCCGCCGGCAGTATGTTCCAACCATCACGGACATGCCGGATCAGTTCCAGGGATTTATACTGTGTTAGGATGAAAATTCGACGGATGTCGGAATTGATACAGTTAGATAAGGTGAAATCGATGATGCGGTAGGCCCCGCCGAACGGAACCGCGGGCTTGGCCGTGTCCCGTGTCAACGGAAACAAACGCTCGCCCGCACCGCCCGCCAGCAGAATCGCCAGAACATTTTCCATTCAGTGTAAATCCCTGAAAAGAAAGTGAATGGACCACGCCGCGGGGTTCCGCCAGACGGTCGTCTGAAAATTACTCTTGACTTTATCTATCAACCACTTATGATATCAGGTACCTTCTGTGCGCAGTGCAGGAAATTTTTGGGGAAACGCCTCTCGGTCCAAGCAGGGCAGGAAGCAGGTCCGGTCTCTGAAATCATCCCAAACACGCACGGCAATTTAGGTCCAGTTGGGAGGTGTAGTTCGTTTGGCTGAAGTGAAGCTTCAAGAGGGCGAAACGTTAGAAAACGCCCTTCGCCGCTTCAAGCGCAAGGTTCAACAGGAGGACATCATCAAAGAGGTGAAGAGACACTCCTTCTACTTGAAGCCGGGTGAGAAGCTAAGGGCCAAGCAGGCGCTGGCTCGCAAACGGAACCGGAAGAAGAATCGCCGGGAAATTGAGTAAAACCGAGTGGCGGGCGCGGGCGGTCTGAAATTTCCGCTCGCCCCCGCCATCTTAAGTCCGACCGGGTACGGTACAGGTTGATAACGGGGCACAGTTGATATGGCGGATTTTCAGGACCGCGTCCTCAAGTGCGTAGACTGCGGAGCAGACTTCGTATTTACAGCGGGAGAACAGCACTTCTTCCACGACAAAAACTTCAAAAACGAACCTAAGCGCTGTAAGAATTGTAAAACCAAGCGTGCGGGTTCTTCGACCTCGGGCTTTGCCAAAACGGAAACCATGACCACCTGCTCTCAATGCGGTCGGGAAACCACGGTACCCTTTAAGCCAACCCAAGGCCGGCCAGTGTATTGCCGCGAATGCTTCCTCAGCCGGAAGGCGTCTTCGGCAGCCGTTGGGGGCAATCGATAGGGCTTTAACGTAACCTTCTTCCGCGGTGGCACGGAACGGGCCGGTTGGGCCGTCCGTGCCGCCTCCGCGCCGTCTAGACGCGGTGCGGAAGCAAATACCATCCCAACAGCAGCCAGCCGGCAATCATCGATACTCCCCCGATGGGCGTAATCGCCCCCAGGATGCGGTTCCCGCTGATAGCCAAGGCGTAAAGGCTGCCCGAAAAGATCGCGATTCCCAGCGCCAGCAGCAGGCACACCCACCCTGCGGCGGTCTCCGAAAACGTCCCCGTCTTCGGAAGAATCGAAACGATCAAAATGCCCAGGGCGTGGATGAAATGGTAGAAGACCGCCTTTTCGTAGACGCTCATGGAATAGGCGTCCAGGCGCCCGCGCAATCCGTGCGCGCCAAATGCCCCCATGATCACCCCGAGCGCCATCAGGAAGGCCCCCGCCGAACTCCAAGTCATCGACCGATCCTCCGTGGTCTTCTCCGCGAATTTCTCAGCGTCTCCGCGCCTCCGCGTCCGGTTTTGCCGTCTCAGTGCGACATCGCATATACCAGGTAATTCAGCCCGATTCGCAGCCCTAATGCCGAAAAGTGCTCCGGATACTGCGGGTTATCGGCGTGTTCCCAGGAATCCCCCAGGTCCATGTTGTGGCAGATGGCCACCATCACCCGGCCCTGGTCGTCGTAAATGCCGCGCCAGTGCGGGGTCTTCCCGGTTTCGCCTTTCTCGTAAGTCAGGTGGGTTTCCAAAAACAGCGCCCCAGGCACCTGGTAGCGGTCATCCAGGTTATAGATGGTGTGGAAAATCGGACAATCGTTAGGGAGGTCCACAATCGGCCGGTCCGGGAAGACCTTCCGCATACTGGTTTGGAACACATCCCACTCGATGGCGCCGTGGAAATCGTCACACATGAAGAACCCGCCGCGCAGCAGATACTCCCGCAGCACCCGCGCCTGGTAGTCAGTCAGATTCCAGTGCCCCACTTCCACCCCGTACAGCCACGGCCAGTCGTAAACGTCGTTGTCGTCCAGGTCCACCGGCTCCTCGGCCGAGCGCGCGTGAATCCGTGTCAGCCGCCGCACGGCCGCCGACAAGTGCCGGTCCGAGCGGGGATAATCCATGGTCCAGTTCGATCCGCCGTTTTTCCAACTGCCGTAAAACTCAACACCACCGTAATAGCGGCCCACCGGCGGGTACATCAACCGCGCAAAGGCCCATTCGGTCTTCTCCTTGTAATCGCCCAAAGGGATCTGGCCTGGCTGGTATTCGATGCCGGGATACTCGCGGAAGGGCCGCTGCGCCCAAAGTACGGTAATCACAGCGCAAATTCCGATGGTCACGGCTCCGGCGCGGCGGAGTTGGGTTAGCGCAATCACTGGTAGTCACCCTCAGGATACCATCCGCATTGCCGCCGCCCGGCGAACGATCCGGGATGCCCGGTGGTGCCGCCACGGCCCCAGCGCCCTGGTTCCTGTGCCGGCCGCCCTTTCGGCTCTTCCGCCCCTAAACCGCCCGGGCTTTGCGCGTGGGCGAGCCGGTCTCGCTCTTGGCCGGCTTGCGGTCGGCCGCCGCCGCCAGCCGCTTGACCTGATCGCTGACGCACACTAAGAACATCGGCTGTTTGGCGTTTTTCAGCAGGTCGATGATGCGCTGGGGCGTCTCTTCGAGATAAATCGATTTACCATCCGTGAGCAGGTGCAAATCGCCGGTCGAGGCGATTGCTTCGCTCAGCCGCTTCCCCATGTCCTTCTGCAGGAAACGCAGCACGCGCCGGATCTTCTGCAGCGAAAATCCCTTCCGCCGCAGCTCGGCGATCACTGAGATTTCCACCACCTCTTCGCGCTGGTAGATCCGCTTGTGGCCATCCTGCCGCGGCGAGACGACATTACGCTCATCCCACCACTGCAATTGCCGCAAACTTACGCTGCAGATGCGGGCAACCTCGCTGCTGTTGAATCCTTCGCCTTCCGCCGCGGGAGCGCCGGGGCGGGATTTCCTGCCTTTGAACATTTTGTGCCACTTCCGTTTCTGAAATAGGGGACTCAATTTGGATTGTACATGGGCCACCGCCAGTGTCAATAGGCTCCCCTATTCCTATTTGCAAATCCGCAACTCTCTTTATGGCGATACGGCCGAGCGGACCCGCCAACAGCATCATCCCACACCCCGGCACCCGAAGACGAACACCGGCGCCGTCCTGCACGTACTGAAACCGGATCTCGCGTGGGACCCAACCTTCTCGGAATCGCCCGTACGGCTGCGATAAAGACTAACTCCAAACCGGATTTCAATGCAAGACCCCAGAAGGCGAAAATGTCGGCAGCGCGGCGCGGTAGCGGATTGCATGGCGGCTTTCTGCCGCATACCGCGTACCCGCATACCAGCTTTGCTAAGTTGGTAACAGGATGCTCACCGACCTGGTGCAGATACGGCTACTGGGCGAAAAGAAGCGCGACGAGAACCTGCGCTTCCGCCGCTTCATGAAGTCGCGCGACCACTCCGACCGCATCCTGCGCCGCATCGGCGAGCAAATCCAGGAGCAGATCGATTGCACCCAGTGCGCCAGTTGCTGCAAGGTGGCCACCACCTCCGTCAGCGACCGCGATGTGGAACGGCTGGCGCGCCACCTGGGCATTTCGCGCGAAAAGTTCGTGGCGGAATACACCATGCACGACGCCGGGGAACCCTTGCATGGCGGGCGCATTCTGCGGCGCACCAAGGAGGGCGGCTGCGTTTTTCTGGAGGGCAACCTCTGCTCGCTCTACGAAGCCCGCCCGGAAACCTGCCAGCGGTTTCCCCACGTGGTGCGCGGCAACGGGTCCATCGCCAGCCGCATGTGGCAGTTTGTGGACCGCGCCTGCTACTGCCCCATCGTCTACCACTCGCTTGAAGCCTTCAAGCAGGAGCTGGGGTTCCGGCGGTAGCTGCCGCGTTCAGGGCGGCTCCTACTTCTTCCTCACCGTCACACTGCATGGCGCGGTTTTGAGACCTTCCAGGGTGCTGGTGTCCGTGTCCATGGTCAGCAGGAACGGACTCGAAGTGAACGCCGAGGGTACACCCTGCCATTGAAACTCCATGCCGGTTTCGGGTTTACCGGAAAGCGGCTTGTCCAGCTTCAGGGCGATCTCGGCCTGCTGTGAGGGCGCGGCGTTGGGCAGCGGTACCGCCACCAGTAATTCCCTGGGATGGCACGCCGGCTTGGCCTCCACCAAGGTACCCTTCAACGGCGGCACGGCGGAATTCTTGAGCTGCGATTCGAAGTATTGCTCGCCGCCCGAATCGGCCAGCGCGGCCTTGATTTTCATCCATAGCGCCAGTTGCGGGTTGCTGCGGGCGAACTCCTCTTCCTTTTCGGCTGCCACTTCGGCCGCGGTCTTGATCTCAAATCCGGCGGGCGGCATGGCCGATTGTTTGGCCTGCTGCTTGAGCTGATCGAGGCCCTCGTCGCTGCCGTGGATGGTCTTGTAGTTGTCGTCCACCACGGAGCGGAGCTTGTTGGCATCCTGGGCCCCGCCGAGTGTCGGATCGACCGCGGCGGCGCGGGCAAACTCATAAATCGCCACTGAGTATTTTTTCAGGCAGGCGTAGGCGGTGCCCAGATTGTAAGCAATGGTCGCCGAGCCGGGGTAATCCTCCAGTGCCTTTTCCAGCGTCGATTGCGCGGCCTGGCAATCCGGCGGCTTGGCCAGCATGGCGCGAACGCCCGGCAGAATCGCCAGGTGCATCAGAGCGGCCTTGGCGGGCGCCTGTACGTCGCTGCGCAGCTTGGTCCAGTCGGCGTCGCTCAGGCCCGTGGGCCGCCGGTCCAGGTTCATCAAATCGTGCGCCACGGTTTCCCCGGTGGCCACTTCCACGGGCGTGGGGTCGGCAATCATGGGCACCGAGATGGTGGCGTTGTACAGGAATTGGACTTCCTGGCTGGGCCCATCTTTGGGGTCTTTGAAAACCTGGTCCAGGCCCTTGCCCAGCACTTCGCCGGCTTCATCCACAGCCTTGGCGAAGCGCCTGATGGAGACGCAGGCTTTCAGGTAGAGCACCTCGCGCTCGGCCTGGTAATCGGATTGGGGATACTTCTGTTTCCAGGCGTCCGCATCGGCGATCGCCTGGGCGAAGTTCCTGCCGTCCATATCTTTGATGACCGCGGTGTAGGCGTTGTATTCGGCCGTGTCTTTCCATTGCTTGGCCGCGGGGGCCTGGCCGAAAAGCGCGCCGGCGGCGGCAAGGGCGAGCAGGTAACGGGGGACAGATCGATACACGGGTAGCTCCTTGTTTGTTTTGGGATTGCGCGGGGCCGCCGGCGTGTGCCCTTGGGGCCCCGGCTTATTTCACGACTTCGAACGAAACATCGTCCACCCAGGCGCGGCCGCGCCCGATGGACATAACGGCGATTTCGATGAACCGGGCGTCGTTGTCGATGGTGCCGACGATTTCACAGCGCGTCCATTCGGCCGAACGGACGGGCCGGTTTTCCATGTTGTCGAAGAATCCGCTGCGGTGGTTCTGGCGATCCACGCTGAGGCGCATCTGGGCGCTGTCTTCGGCCGCGGGCGCTTCCATGCGCAGCCAGGAAGTGATCAGGTCGCCGGGCGACCGCGGCTCCAGGCGCAGCCAGGCGCCCAATCGCACGGTCCTGCCGCGGTACGGCGCGGCGTTGAAACTTTGTCCCATGTAGCCGAAAGGCCGCGGAGCGTTGGAAGGCACCAGCACCACCGCGCAACCCACCCCGCTGCGGCAGCCGGTGCGGCGCAACTCGGCCAGGTCCGCCGCTTCGCTCGGCAGGGCCCAAACCTGCCATCCTGGAGGCATCTTGCCCACCTCGCCCTCCTCGAATTTCAGGTTGCGGGGGCCGGGCGCATTGTCCACCAGGTCGGCCAAACGGGCTTGCGCGCGCACGGCGCCATCCGTGCCGCGATACTCCGCGGTAACACGGCGGTAGGTGGCCAGGGCGTCGGTGTGGCGGCCCAGTTTTTCCTGGCATTGCGCCATCTGAAAGAGGGCGCGGGCCTCCACGGCCTTCGATCCAACGGCTTTCGATCCGGCGGCGTGTCCCACGAGGGCGCGGTACTCTTCCATGGCGCCCTTCAAATCTCCCAGCACCATTTCGCGATGGATGCCCGCCTCCAGCCGGCGCTCGGCTTCCGCTTCGGGTTGCGGCCAACCCGGCCCGGTTGCAGCCGCGGCCAGGATGGCGGAAATAGCGATCCACATGGTGCGTAATCCGAGCATAGAGAAGCCGTGCGGAATTCGCGTCCGGGATGTGTCAGGATTGGGTAACATTTCAGCCATCGAAGCGGTAACCCAGCCCGCGCAGGTTGCGCAAATACCGCGGATTGGCCGGATCGGGTTCGATCTTACGGCGCAGGCTGGCGATATGGTTGTCGACAATTCGCTCGCTGGCGAAAGTGTCCGGGCCCCAGGCGCCGGCCAGCAGGCGCTCGCGGCTGAGCACGCGGCCGCGCGAGCGAATGAACAACCCGAGCAGCTTGAATTCCAGCGGAGTAAGCTCCACGGGCCGGCCCTGGCGGCGCAACTCGCCGCGCTCGAAATCCACCTCCACTTCACCAAAACAGAACGGCCCATCCTCCGGCTCGCCGGCCGCGCGGCGCAACAGGGCCCGGATGCGGGCGCGCAGCTCGCGGGTGCCGAAAGGCTTGGTGACGTAATCGTCGGCGCCCAACTCCAGCCCCATGACCTTCTCGGCCTCCTGGGTTTTGGCGGTGAGCATGAGGATGGGAGTGCGCAAGCCGCCGCGGCGCAGTTCGCGGCAGACTTCGAAGCCGTCTTTACCGGGCAGCATGACGTCCAGCAGGATCAGGTCGAAGGCGCCTTCGCGCGCCCGCCGCGAGCCAGTGACGCCATCCGCGGCCACCTCCACCTGGTAGCCCTCGATGGTCAGATCGTCCTCCAGCCCGAGGGCAATTCCCGGCTCGTCTTCGACCACCAGGATGCGGATCACGATCGCTCCATGGCCGGCGCCACCACCGACGAGAAGCCCGCCGGACCGGGCCGCGGCGGATCGGATTTTCCGGTAATTGCCCGGCGCAGAATCCGCGGATCGGCCAAAGGCCCGCACCACTTCGTTGCTCTCATGACCGCTCCATGGCCGGCAGAAGCACGGTGAAGGTGCTGCCGCGGCCGGGATCGCTATCCACGGTGATTTCGCCGCCATGCGCGGCCACGATGTGCCGCACCATGGCCAGACCCACTCCCGATCCTTTCACGTTGCCCTCCACAGCCGCGCGGCCGCGCACGAAGCGGCGGAAGATCGCCTTGCGCTCCGAAGGCGCGATGCCGACGCCGCGGTCGCGCACGCGAATGGACACCAAATCGCGGTCCAGGCCCCATTCCACCCACACCGCCGGTTGATCGGGCGAATACTTCAGCGCATTATCCACCAGGTTGCGGAGGGCCACGGACATGGCTTCGGGATCGGCCTCCATGCGGCAGCCGGATTCGGCCCCCGACAGTTCAATGTGCCTTCCCTGCCCGGCGATCTGCGGTTCGAATTCGGCGGCCACGCCGCGCACCAGCCGGGCGGCCTCCAGTTCCTCGAAACGGTACTGGCGCGCGCCGGCCTCCATGCGTCCGAAATTGAGCAGCGCTTCGACCAGGCGTTGCAAGCGGACGGTTTCGCGCACCAGGGTTTCGTAATACAGCCGCCGCCGGTCTTCGCTGGCCACCCTGCCCAGCGCCAGAATTTCCGAAAGCTGCCGCATGGAGGTGAGCGGCGAGCGGAACTCGTGGGAGACGGCCGCCACGAAATCCGACTGCATGCGCGAGACCTCCATTTCGCGGCGGATGGCGCGGGCAATGAAATATGTGCCGGCGAGCAGGAACAGCACCATCACAGTGGTTCCGAGGAGCAGGAAGCGCTGGCCGGCCAACATGCCGGATTCGACGACGCCGGACGCGGCGGTCACCTGAAGCGTCCAGGGAAGCTGGCTTTCGGCGGCCGTGCGGATGGCTGCGGGGCGGCCGGGATCGCGGCGTCCCGCCAGCAGGCGGCCTTCGCCATCGATGGCGGCGCACCGTACTCCGTCTCCGGCGGGGATCTGACGCAGGATGTGGTCGGGGTTGGCCAGCATGACGGCGCGGCGATCGGCATCTCCGCGCCAGATGGCGAACACCGGCCGGCCGTCAACCCAAAGGGTGGTCTGGCCGCGCGGGCTGGCGTCGGGGTTATGCTGCTCCCAGAGTTGCGCGGCGGCGTCGGCGAGGGCCACCAGGTCGGGCGGCGGCGGCTCCGGAGATCCCGCCAGGCGGGCGGTTTCCTCCCAGTAGAAGGCGAATTGGCCGCGGGTCAAGGGCCAGCGGGCGTGCAGCAGGTCCTGGCGCAGAGCTTCGGCGCAATCGCGGGAAGCCGAGAGATCGCAGATTGCCTGCCGCCCCACCAGGTCGGCGGGAGCGCCGGCTACTGCGGCATCGCGGATGCCTATGAGACGGCCATACGCCGCCAGGCTCTCGGCCGGTTGGCCGGTGTTGCGCAGGACGCGGGCCAGGCGTAGCAAGGCGCCCGCGCGGACCGGCGCAAAAGCGGATTCGGCCAGGCTGCGGTACCAATCCGCCGCGCGCTCCGGCTGGCCGTGCTGGAATTCCAACGCCTCGGCGGGAGCAAAGGTCTCGGCCGGGGCTTCCGGAAGAGACGGCGGCAAGGGCTGATAGAGCAGCCGTTCGGCGGGCGAGGCCGAGAGCGAGTTGGCCGTAAGCACCAGTACCAGCCCGTCCTGGGGAGGAATGCCGGACTGCGGCACGGCCACCCAGGCGCCCAGGCGATCGCCGGTTTCGGCCACGGAGCGCCGCAAGGTGGCGGCCATCCGGTCGGCGGTCTGCTCCAGTTGCTCGCGGGCCCGCTGGGCCTCCACCAGCCGTTCCTGGTCCAGCAGTTTCCACCCAAAGAAGCCCAGGGCCGATACCGATACCAGGGTGAGCAGGAATAGGATCAGCAGCAGACTGCGGGGCGGTTTGAGCCACTTACTCTGTGGCGTCATACACCCTGATTGTACACGGGGCTTCCGCCACGGTTGGCCCACGGAACCGTCACGATTCCGTCATAGACTCGCGATGCATTCCGTACGGTTGCGTACAGAAGTGGCCCGCCAGCCGGCAGCCCGAAGGTGCATGGGAGCACAGAAAGGCGGCTGAGACGCAGTATCATGGTGCCTGACATGCATCCTCTCTCTCACCAATTGATTCCCGCCAGACGCCGCGCTGCGCTGGCGGTTCTCGCCGCCGGATGCCTGGTGGCCGTTTTCGGGTTTTCGACCACGGCGTCGGCCCAGGAAAAGAAGGGCGGCGGCGGAGCGCGCCCCGCGTTCAACGGCGGCAAAATCCCCACCAAGGGACCCGCGCCCACTCGCAGCGCCCCGTCCCATGGCGCGCCGGGACACGCCGCACCGGCCCCACCGCAGCATTTCAGCGAAAAGCCTGGCCATCCGGACGCTCCGCACGTGGATGCCGGCAACAAGTGGGTAGGGCACGACACCGGCCCCAACGATCCGCGCTATCACCTGGCTCAGCCCTGGGCGCATGGGCACTTCACCGCCGGTTTCGGTCCCAGCCACGTGTGGCACCTGGCGGGCGGCGGGCCCAGCCGGTTCTGGTTCAACGGATTCTACTTCAGCGTGGCGGATGCCGACTTGGCCTACTGCGGCGACTGGCTGTGGAACTCCGACCAGATCGTGCTTTACGAAGACCCGGACCATGTGGGTTATTACCTGGCTTACAACGTGCGGCTGGGGACTTATGTACACGTGGAATTTCTGGGGAATGCGTAGGGCAGTGTAACTGCAAAGTAACGGTTGACACCGGGGCCCGCGTTTGATATTACTCGCGGGCATTGTGACCAAGAAAGAGCTGGTAGGCAGGATCGCCGTTGAGGCGGATCTCACGCGCGGCCAGGCGGCGCGCGCACTGGAGGCCTGCATCGGGGGAATCCAGGCCGGTCTGCGGCGGGGAGACCGGGTGACTATTTCGGGTTTCGGAACCTTTGCGGTGCGCGAACGCAAGCCGCGGCGGGTGCGCAACCCGAGGGATGGAGGAGATATGCAGGTGGCTGCGCGGCGCGTGCCGCGGTTCCGGGCGGGCACGGATTTGCAGTCGGCCATCGATCGGATCGATGGAACCGGCTGAGAGGCAACCCGGCCGCTCGGGCGAGACACCCTCGGGGGAATCTTCCCCCTCCAGCCGCGCATCGAATCTGCCGGTGGCTCAAGAAGATAAGCCGAAGCCGGAGTTTATCCCCGGCAGTGTGGGTACGGTGCGCATCTTCGGCGTGCCGGTGCGCCTGCACTTTACCTTCATCCTGCTGCTGGTGTTTCTGCTGTTTGTGGGGGTGGGCGCCAAGCAATCCGGCGCAAGCACTGCCTTCTACATTCTGGCGCTGTTTGCTTCGGTGTTGCTGCACGAGGTGGGGCATACCCTGGTTGCCCGGCACTACGGCATCCGGACCATCGAAATCGTGATGTTTCCGATTGGCGGCGTATCGCGCCCCGAACGGCAGCCGAAGCCTCGCGAGGAGTTGTGGATTTCGCTGGCCGGCCCCACCGTCAACCTGCTCATCGCCGCGGCCCTGCTGGGATGGATTGCCGCGCAACACGGCTTCGTGGCCCTGGAGCAGTTGCGCGAACCCACCGATGCCAACCTGGCCGAGCGCGTGGCGCTGGGCAACCTTTTGCTGTGGGTGTTCAACCTGCTGCCGGCCTATCCCATGGATGGCGGGCGGATTTTGCGTTCCGTGCTGGCTCTGCGCCTTCCCGTAGAAGAGGCCACCCGGATCGCTTCGGGCGCCGGCCAGGTGCTCGCCATTCTGCTGGGAATGGCCGGCCTGCTCTGGGGCAACTTCGTCCTCGTATTCGTGGCCCTGTTCGTGTACCTGGGCGCGTTCCAGGAAGGCGCGGCGGCCAAGGGCCGGATCTTCACCGCGGGTTATAAAGTGGAGGCGGCCATGATCACCGACTTTCGTACGCTAGGCCACGGCGACACCATTCGCGATGCCGGCAACCTGCTGCTGGCCACCTCCCAGCACGATTTCCCTGTGATGCACGGGGAGAGCGTAGTGGGGCTTCTGAGCCGGTCGGCGCTGGTCAGGGCCATGCTCAGCCAGGGTCCGGATGCGTACGTGGCGGGCGCCATGGACCGCAACTTCAAGCGCGTGGCGCCGGATGCGCCGCTGGCCGAGGCGCTTTCGCAGGTGACGGGGCCGGGCGCCTGCGCGCTGGTGATGGACGCGGAAGACCATCTGCGCGGCATGCTCACCTCCGAGCATCTTTCGGAGTTCATCCTGCTGCGCCAGGCCAGCACGACGCAAGCGAAGGGGCATTTGGAAGCATAGGCTTGGGTACCCGGCGGCCGGTCACTCTTCGCGCATGAGCTTGGATGGATCGGCAGCCAGCGCCCGCCGGGCTGGAATGGCGGACGCCGCAAGGCCCAGCAGCGCCATGGTCAGCACCGCGCCGCCTACCACCAAGGGATCCCGCGGATTGGCCTGATACACAATCTGCCCGAGCAACCGGCTGGCGAAGACGCCCAACAGCAGACCCAGCGCCGAACCGACCCCCAGCAGCAGCACGGGCCGCCCCACCGCCGCGCTCACTACATCCATCTTGCGCGCGCCCAATGCCATGCGGATGCCCAGTTCCTTCATCCGGCGGCTCACGCTGTAAGCCGCCATGCCGAAGATGCCCGTCACCGCCAGCATGGCCGCCAGCAGGCCCATAACGCCCAGCGCCGCCGTGGCTGCCCGCGCCGGCAACAGTTCCTCATCCAGCGAATCGGACCAGCGGTGCACCGAGATGGGCACATTGAGGTTGATGCCGCTCAGAGTTCGTTCCATCGCCGCCATCTCATGCGGCGTAAGCCGCGACCGCACCACCAGAACCGCGTCGCTCTTCTCGCTTTGCCACAACGGCACATACACCACCGGCTGCGGCGGCTCCTGCAGGTCGTGATACTTGCCGTCCTCCGCCACGCCCACCACTTCCGTCAAGTGGCCTTCCAGAATAAAGTGCTGGCCGATGGGCGGCTGCGGGCCCCCCGGCCTGTCGCCCCACATCCGCTGCGCGAGGGTTTGGTTTACCACCGCCACATACGGCGTGGTGGCAGTGTCATGCCAGGTGACATCCCGCCCGCTCAGCAGCCGGGTGCCGGCCGCTTCGAGATAACCCGGCGACATGGCAAACACGTACGGCGCCAGCACCGCATTGTTCAGCTTGAACTCGGTCGTCCCTGGCTGGAAAATCGGGATTCCGTGCAGCCCGCCGGTGAATGGCGTGCGGTTCACCGATCCCGCCGCGGTTACGCCGGGGATGCTCCGCGCCGCCTCAATCAGCGCCTTCTTTCTCTCGGGCGCCACATCGTCTGGCTGGGTCACCAGGCTCAGGTCCACGTCGATGAGCATCGCGCCTTGCGGCTGGAATCCCAGCGGAACGTGGAGCGCGCGCACCATACCGCGCACCGCCACCAGCGAGGCCGTCACCAGCAGCGTGCAGATGGCAATCTGCGCGCCCAGCAACAGGTCCCGCAGGGCAAACCGGCCGAGGTGCAGGGAACCCATCGAGCCGCTCTTCATCATCTGCAGCGGACTGCTCCGCCACACCTGCCGCGCCGGAACCATGCCGAACAGCAGCGCGCTTCCCAGCGTGAATGCCAGACCTGCCAGGTACAGACGCGCGTCCACCCCTGCCGCCAGGTGCGCATTGACGAGCGGAGGCCACCGGTTCAGCACGCCCAGCAGCAGGTCCGCGCCCACCAGCCCGGCCGCCCCGCCCATCAGCGACACCAGCACCGCCTCGGTAAGCAGTTGCCGTACCAGCCGCCGCCGGCTCGACCCCAGGGCCACACGGAGCGCCAGCTCCCGGCTGCGATCGGCCACGCGCGCCGCAAACAGGCTGGCCAGGTTGGCGCATGCCGCCGCCAGCACCAGCAGGGCCAGCACGGTGACGCTCCAAAGAAAT
>DATJRE010000243.1:0-4613 GCA_035505095.1 Bryobacteraceae bacterium
GCGCGACCTCGACACCCTGTGGTTTCCGGAGGCCTGTATTCAAAGGGGCCACGGCAGCGGTTTCTTCACGGTGATGGACTTTGCCAAGGGCCAGGTGATGCCGGGCAGCGGCATTCTCAATCTCCGCCAATGGCGCAGCCGCTTGCTGAAAGGCGCGCCCATGGAAGGCATCACGCCCTTGCAGGTGGCTGCCGCGCTGAAGATCTCCGCAGCCGGCGCCCTGCCGCTGGTTTCCGAAGTGCGTCCGCTCGAAGGCGACAATAAAGAGCTCCGGCTGACTCTGGGCGATGCCGAAGCGATGGCCCACCTGGGAGACTACTACGCGGAGAAGATTCTGGCCGCGTCGGACCTGGTGCTCTTCGATCGGGACGGCAAACCCGAACACAAGACTTCGGCGATCGCCCATCTGGAAACGGCCTTGGCCGACTGGAAGAAGTATGCCGCCGTGGCAACCAGCCAATACAAGCCGCAAGATCTCGGCCGCCTGGCGCGCGTGGTGGATCTGAATGCGCTGACTCCCGAAGCCGCGGCGGATATTGCCGTCGCCCGAAACTGGCAGGAGGGGTCCATCACGGACGACGGCGAAGGCCCCATCAAGGGCGATACGAACTTCAGGAAGTGACTCAGGTCCGCCAGGATGGGATCGGGGCGGCGAAGGCACCCGTTCCTAGCCAGTAAGTGATTCATTCCGTTAAGAATCCACACCCAGCGCCGGTTGTGGCGCCGCGGCGTTCATTGCATATTGCGCAACGGCAGTTGCATTAGAGGCGTCCGCCGGATTATCATCGGTCTGACCAGAAGTTCCCCGGAGGGGCGATATGCAAGCCAATGAGTTTCTCGCGCGCACGGTGATTGCCCGACTGGCAACACGGCGATCCCTGGCGATCACGGCTGCCGCTGTGTTGCTCTCGATACCGATGTTTGGCGGGTTGAGTTTCATTCCCGACTCCACCTTCAAAGGCTCGGACCTCAAAGGGTGGCACACCCTGGGCGATGCGTCCTGGCATGCGCAGGCAGGCGAGATTACAGGCACTGTCGCGCCGGGCGGCGGCGGAGGCTGGTTGTTCCTGGATCAGTCCTACCAGGATGTCGGCTTCCACGCACTCTTCCGTTGCACTGGGGGCTGCCAGGCGGGCGTGATGATCCGGGCGGAGAAAACCGCCGACGGCTACAAGGGGATTTACGTCTCGCTCAACGAGGACAACGTTCCCTCCTACGGGGTAACGCTGGATGCGCAAGGGAAGGAATTGCAGCGCGAGCGCCTGAGGTCGATCGGCGGTTTAACCCGCGTGGCGCCTCCGCTCAAACCCGGGGCTGAGGGCCGGGGCGGCCGGGGCGCGGGGCGTGGCGCAGGCCGCGGACGTGGCAACTCCGTAGTGCTGCCCATCACTCGTCCGGCAAGCATTCTGAAGCCCAACGACTGGAATCAGATCGAGATCTTCCTCGATGCCAACATCGTGCGGTCGCATCTCAACGATGACAATACGACGTCGGGCGTCTCGGATCACGCCGAGGAAGGCTACGGGCCGCTGGCGCTGTACGTGGGCGGGGCGGGCCAAGTCAGCTTCAAGGAAATCGACTTCAAAGACGTGGGCATGAAACATACGCCGATTGAGGTGGTCTCGCCCAACTTCCGCATGCAGCGCATCAGCGATATGTCGTATTCCTGGTCGGCCGCGGCTGCGGACTTCAATCGCGACGGCATCATGGACGTGGTCGCGGGACCGTACATTTACTATGGCCCCGATTTCACCAAGTCCCGGGAGATCTTTCTGGCCACCACTTACAGCCCGTCCACGCAGTTGCCCGCGACCAATTGCGAGTACGCGTATGACTTCAACGGGGACGGCTGGCCGGACATCCTGACGGGCACGGGCCGCCCCGCCCTGTATCTCAATCCCAAGGGAGAATCCCGCCGCTGGCAAAAATATGTGGTGCTGCCGAGTGTCCAGAGCGAAATTACTCTCCTGCGGGATATCGACGGAGACGGCAAACCCGAGCTGGTGTACGGCGCAGAGGGTACCGTGCGGTACGCCAAGTTCGACCCCGCCGATCCAACCAAGCCCTGGACCGTGCACTCGGTTTCCGAGCCTGGGTATTCGGCCGCCCACGGACTGGGGGTGGGCGACATCAATGGCGATGGCCGGATGGATATCGTGAATCCCTATGGATGGTGGGAACAGCCGCCGGCCGGCAGCACGCAGGAGCTATGGACGTACCACCCGCAGGCGTTTGCCCGGTATGGCCGCGTGGCGCCGGGCGGCAGCGTGATGGCGGTGTACGACGTGAACGGCGACGGACTGAACGACGTGGTGACCAGCTTGAGCGGCCACGGATTCGGTCTTGCCTGGTTCGAGCAGAAGCGCGATGCCGCCGGCAAGATTTCCTTCGTGGAGCACATGATCAGCGACGATTACTCCAGCCAGAACGCGGGAGGGGTGGCGTTCTCCGAGCAGCACGGCTCGACCTTCGCGGACGTGGACGGCGACGGAATTCCGGACTTCATTGTGGGCAAGCGCTATTGGTCTCACGCCGATACCTATCTCGATCCGGATCCGAACGGGCCGCCGGTATTGTATTGGTACCGAACCGTGCGCAATCCGAAAGCGCCCGGCGGCGCGGAGTTCGTTCCTGAGCTGATCCACAATCGCTCGGGCGCGGGTTCGGACCTGTTGGCCGTCGATCTGAATGGCGATGGCGCCATGGACATCATCACCTCCACCGGGCGGGGCACGTTCATCTTCTGGGGTAAGCCGCGCAAGGGCAAGCCACATCCAGGCGGCCGGAAGTAGATCGCAACTGAAATCAACTGGGGAACACTTAAGGGAGGCGGGTTCCGGGAATGCGGATCTTCGACTTAGCAGCTTTTGCACTGGCATTCGCGCCGGTCGCCAGCGCGCAAACGGACTGGCCGATGATCGGCCATGACACTGGCGGCACGCGATATTCTCCTCTTAAACAGATCAACTCGAAAAATGTTACGAAGCTGAAGCTCGCCTGGTCTTTCGACACGGAAGCGCCGGTAGTCGATCTGCCAGGGCGCGGCCGCCGCGGTGGGGCGCCGGCGGCCGATGGCGCGGCGGCTCGTGGTACGCCTCGGCCCCCCCGTGCCCGCCTGTCGAAGACCACTCCGCTGGTGGTGGGCAACGTTTTATACATGGGGACGCCCTATAACCGCATCGTGGCCCTGGACGCTACGACCGGGGCTAAGGTCTGGGAGTACGAGACTAAGTACGGCGCATCGCCACGCGGCATCTCTTACTGGCCGGGCGATGGCCCATATCCGCCCGCGATTGTATATGGCGCGCAGGGCGGACACCTGATGTCGCTGAACGCCAAGACCGGCAAACTCACGCCGGGCTTCGGCAACGAAGGCATTGTGGACCTGCGGCCGGGCGTGGCGGATCACTTTCCCAACAAGATGTACAGTATGTCGACTCCCGGGGTGATCTACAAGGACCTGATCATTACCGGAGCCCAGTTACAGGAAGAGCCCGCCAAAGGACCCTCGGGCGACATCCGGGCCTGGGATTTGCGAACGGGGAAACTGGTTTGGAGATTCCATACCGTTCCCCGGCCGGGCGAAGCGAATCACGATGTCTGGCAGGGCGACGAGTGGGAAGATATTTCCGGCGCCAATGTGTGGGGCTTCATGACCGTGGACGTGCAGAACGGCATGGTCTTCCTGCCCATCGGCACTCCCACGCCCGATTTTTACGGCGGCGATCGAAAGGGATCCAACCTGTACGGCTCGTCCTTAGTCGCTCTGGATGCCGCCACCGGTAAGATGAAGTGGTACTTTCAGACTACCCATCACGATAACTGGGACTATGACCTGACAGCCGCGCCGGTATTGATTGAAGTCAAGCGCCATGGCAAACGGATACCGGCCGTTGCCGAAAGCAGTAAGCAGGGGTTGCTCTTCATCTTCGACCGGATGACCGGAAAGCCAATTTATGACGTGGAGGAGCGCCCGGTGCTGAATGACAATCCGATGCCCGGCGATGAGAACTGGCCCACCCAGCCGTTCCCCGTCAAGCCGCCGCCACTCTCCCGCATGACCTTCAGCCCCGAAGACATCGCCACGGTAACGCCCGAGCACGAAAAGTTCTGCCGGGACCTTCTGACGCTGGAGGGCGGCGTCCTCATGGGAGGACCGTATGCCCAGTACGGGCCGAAACTCCGCGTGATCTTCCCTGGCTGGACCGGAGGCGGAAACTGGGGCGGCACGTCTTACGATCCCAAATTGGGATACATCTTCTTCAACACCAAGACCGATGGCATGCTCAGCAAGATGGTACAGAACCCGGATGGGACGTGGAAGCGGGTGGGACCGGACCACGCGCCTCCGGGCGTCGGGTCCAGCTTTCAACACGGGCCCTGGCCGTGTGTGAAACCGCCATGGGGAGAACTGAGCGCGGTAGACGTGAATACCGGCGACATTGCTTGGCGCGTGCCGCTCGGCTCCTTCCCGGAACTGGACGCTTTGGGCGTGCCCACCACGGGAACCTCGAATTCCGGCGGCTCGACCGCGACGGCCGGAGATCTGGTGTTTATCGCCGCGACCGTGGACAAGAAATTCCGGGCCTTCGATTCCCGCACCGGGAAGGTGC
>DATJRE010000244.1:0-2388 GCA_035505095.1 Bryobacteraceae bacterium
ATACCCGTCCACCGGACGCTTCCCCTGGCGGGAGGACTGGAGCATCGCGCCCAAGGCCTGGAACCCTGCCCGCGCCCGCGCCGGATCGATTCCCCGCTCTCGCGCCTTGCGCTCGCAGAACTGGCAGAAGCAGGTGATGCGCAGCGGATTGCCGCCGCCTCCGCCGTGGCTCGCGCCCAGCAGGTTGGCGAACGCGCCCTGGCGTTCGGATCCCCACATGATGCCATCGATGTTGTAAGAGCGCGAGTAATCCTCCACCGTTCCGAGCAGCCAGTTGCGGTAATTCGGGTTATTGAAACACAAGGTAGTGGCGTTACTGCCGTCGAGATGCTTTTCCTGAACCTCGGCGATATGCGGCACGGTAGCAGACCAGACATCTTCGAACCAGCAGACGGTCTTCATGCCGCGCTTACGGGCCGCGGGCAGGACCGCTTCCAGCACGTCGTAATCGCCGAAGTCCGGCGCGCGGAAATCCTGAAGCACGGTGTCTTTGTAATACTGCGGATGGACCTTGGTGTAACTGCCGCCTTTGAACGTGGCGGTATCGTACTCCTGTTTGCCGTGATCGGGCAGCGGTTGTCCGGGCACCTGCCGGCCCGCGATCCCGCGGCCGTAAGTGAAGGTGGCGATGAAGAGCGTATTGACGGCCGCGTCTTTTTGAAAGACATCCAGCACCTGCTCGACGCCTTCATCCACGAAGGAGACGGCGCCCACCTGAATGCCGATCGTCTTGCCGCCGGCCGCCGCCGCATCGGGCGCCGCCGCCGAGGCCATCGCACCGGCAACCGCGCTTTGGAGAAAATCTCGTCGCTTCATGTTTTCCTCGACTGTAGCAGAGTCCGGCGAGTGGGTGAGATCTCGGCTTCACCGCGGAGCCTCCACGCCAATCGCCGTCGTTCATGGAACCAGAAACTGCCGCGGCAGGAGTGCCTTGACGCGGAGACGCGGAGGCGCGGAGGGAGGAAGTGGAGGAAACGCGGAGAAAACCAAAGGCGAGGGCGGAATATCGAATTTTGTGAGAGAACGCCGGCGAATGGGGTGTGGGTTCGGCTTCACCGCGGAGGACTCCACGCCGATCGGCATCGTTCATGGAACCAGAAACTGGCGGGCGAGGACTGCCTTGACGTGGGGATGCCCTCTGGGCCGAAGACGCGGCAGCAAGGCCAAGAGAGTTTCCCTTCGACGAATTTCTCCGCGAATTTCTCCGCGCCTTCGCGCCTCCGCGTCAGGCTTTGGGGTCGGTTGGGCGTGGCCGCCAACGGGCGGGACGGCCCAAAGGCCGGCTCTCTTCCCGGCGGGGCTGGCGGGCAAACGCGGACCGCTCTCCGGTAATTTGCTATCCTGGGGCCGCACTATGAAGGAACAGGATGCCGGTCTCTCCCGGCGGGCATTCCTGGCGGCGGGTGCGGCCCTGCCGCTGGCAGCCCAAACGGCTCCCTCCGCCAACGCGGCCATGCTGGAGGTGGATTTCCGCAAGCTGGTCTCTTCCGCCGACCTCGTCTACGACCAGCCTGTGGCCCGCAGCGAGGAGGGCATCCCGGTCGGCAATGGGCGCATGGGCAGCCTGCTCTGGACCACCCCCAACGAACTGCGGCTGCAGATCAACCGCAACGATGTGTACGCCAACAATTGCGCCACCAACAGCTTCTTTGAACGCAACAACGACTATTGCGGCGGCTGCGGCTACGTAGATATCGACTTTGGCGGCGCGGCGGAGGCGCCCTTTCCCACGTCCGGTTTCCGCCAGCACCTCTCGGTCTACGATGGCGCGCTGGCAATCGAAGGCCGCAATGTCAGCGCGCGGGTAGTGGCGTGGACCGAGCAGGATGTGATGGCGCTTTCCATCGACCACCGCAGTGCCGAGGCGGCGGCGCAACCCATCGCCATCCGCCTGCGCATGCTGCGCTACGAAACCAAGTACTTCGGCACGCAGCTCGAAACCTTCGCCCGCGATCACATCGTAATGGTGCAGACGCGCAATCACACGGCGGCGTCGCGGCTCTTCGCCGAGGGCGGCCGGATCGCGCTGACTCAGGATTTCCGCGAAGGCACCTACTGCTGCCAGTCGGCCGTGGCTATTGCGGTAATCGGCCGGGCGGCCGAGGCGCGCTTCCTCAACGAGACCGACGCGGTGCTGGAAACCGCTGCCGGCCCCGGCGCGTTCACCATCCTGATCGCTTCGGCGGCCACCTTCGACCCCAACGAGGACGTGGCCGCGGCGGCCTTCCGTCAACTGGAGGCGGCCCGATCGGCCGGGTTCGCGGCCATCGAACGCCAGACGCAGGATTGGTGGCACAGCTTCTGGGCGCGCGGTTTCGTGCACCTGACCGGTCCGGACGCGCCGCTGGTGGAGCAGCACTACCACTATTTCCTGTACCTGATGGCAGC
>DATJRE010000245.1:0-12226 GCA_035505095.1 Bryobacteraceae bacterium
TCCGGATAGGAGATCATGGAGACGCTTGGCAGCGCGTACCAGAGCACGTTTCCCATATTGTCGGTGGCCGCGGGAAACCCGAATCGCGAATCGAGAATGACCGGATTCGGAAACGAGGCGGGGGGCGGGATTTCGACTGTGCGGGCGGCGAAGATGAAAGAAGACGGAACCGCCCCGGTGGTTAGTGTCAGGGTTGGGCCGGCTACGGTATTGGCCCCAGTCTGGACGGTCTGTTGAACGGAATAAGTGGTCTGGGCCAGCATACCGGCGAGATAGAAATTCATGGTGTTGCGGCCGTTGCAAGGTTTCGAGTTGGTGCTCTGAGAAAGACCGCCCGGAGTCTGGAATTGCACGCTCATGGTGCTGCCGGCGGGGCAGGCTGCAGCGCTGTAGAGAAACACCAGGGGATTGGCAGTCGGATTGATTACCGGCGCGCTGCCGGTAACCAGGGGCGTAAATTGAAAGTCGGACATGACCGTCGAGATAGCGCCAGTATCGTTATCTTCGGCCGAGACCTCCATCTGGTAATTGCCCTCGTGCTGGCTGGCCGTCCAGGCGAGCGTGTTCATGGGCCCGAAGTCCTGGATCATCCGCAAGCCAGGATAGATGCCGGTGGGGGGAATCCGCAGACCGCCGATTTCATGGGCGGCCATTGGGATGGCGTTCAGCTCGCGGACACGAAACCGGTACCACACATTGCCCGATTGCGATCCGGTGGCAGTAGCAGTCCAGGTAACTATGGTGCCAAGGCTCGCCGGAGAGGCTACCGATGTGGACACAGACGTAACGATCTGGGCCTGCATCGGGAATGTTTGAGCCAAGGTGATTGCCACAAAGAGCGGGGCTACGCTCGGGCACACCAATGCTCTTCGGTTCTTCATGCAATTATCCGCACTGCGGTCTTTTTTACCTCCGCAATACCCGGGTCTAGCTGAGGCCCTAAGAAGGTTACGCGGCGAGAGAAATTATAGATACTTCCAACTCGGCTCCCGGTTTTAATTACACGGCAAGGAGGAAATAGTTCCGCTGGCCGACAGCCGGTTTGTACGATATCGCATGTTTGACTGGGCGTGCCGGTGGAACGGAGCTGCGAGGACCTATCCCTTGACCCCCAACTTGCTCGTAGGGCTTGCGGCCATCTTGACGTGCTCCACCAACTCCTGCACCGTGTAGGGCTTTTGCAGGAAACCGGCAATCCGATGTCCGGAAAAGAGCCGGAGGGTCTCCGCTTCGCCGTAGCCGCTGGAAACCAGGACGGGGACATCGGGGCTTATTTTGCGGAGAACGGGCAGGGCCTCCAGCCCGCTCATGCCGGGCATGCTCAGATCGAGGAGTACGATCGAAACCTGATCGGAGTAGCGCTGGAGCATTTCGATGGCATGCGGGCCGCTATCGGCGGCCAGCACCGTCCAACCAGCACGCTCGAGCGCGCTTTTGGCAATACCCAATACCAGCGCCTCGTCGTCCACCACCAGCACCGTGCCGCCCGCTAAGGCGGTGGAAGGCGTCTCCTGGGGGATCTCGGCCGGGAGCTTCCGGGCATTCTCGTCTCCGGCCGGAAGGTACACCACGAAGGTACTCCCTTTGCCGGGACTGCTTTTGACCTGTATGCCGCCCTTGTGGCCGCGAACAATGCCGCCTACGGCCGCCAATCCCAGCCCGCGGCCGGTGAATTTGGTGGTAAAGAAGGGATCGAAAATGCGCAACCTGGTCTGCTCATTCATGCCGCATCCACTATCGGTGATCTCGATATAGGCATACCGGCCCGGAACGATATCGTTGCCGGGATGTACTTCGCGGATCTGCTCCGCGGCTAAATCGCGGATACCGTTTCTGATAATCAACAATCCGGCCGAATCGCCGATGGCTTCGGCGGCGTTCACCACCAGGTTCATAATCACCTGCTGGATTTCGCCCTTGTCGGCGCGGACGGGCGGCAACTCGTGGGAGAGATCGAAAATCACCGAGATCTTCTTGGAGATCGAGGATTGAACCAGGCGGACGACCTCCTGGATCTCGCGGGAAAGATCCATCTCTTCCAGAATGAACTGGCCCTTGCCGGAATAGGCCAGCATTTGCTTGGTGAGATGGGCTGCGCGTTTGCTGGCATGGACGATTTCATCGAGGTAATGGAAAAGAGTGCTTCCCGGCTGGGCCGATTCCTTGGCCAGGCTGGCATTTCCGAGAATCCCCGTCAGCAGATTGTTGAAATCGTGAGCGATGCCTCCGGCGAGCAATCCGACGCTTTCCAGTTTCTGGGCGTCGAGCATGCGTCTCTCAAGGTCCTGGCGGGCTTTTTCGGAGCGCCTCAGCTCGGTGGTTTCCACCACCGTGGCCCCCACCCCGAGCAGGCTGCCGTCAGCCGAGTGCACCGGATACCAGCTTCGCAACCAGCAGCGCATGGTTCGCGGGTCGTCCAAAGAACCTTCGATCCACTCCCGGCCGAGCACCGGCTGGCCGGTGTCAATTACCCGCTGGAACTCCAGCCGGATCCAATCGGCCATGCGGGGCACAATGTTCTCGGGCCTACTCCCGATGTGCGCCTCGACGGAGACCCCATCGATCTTGGCGAGCTCCTTGTTGACCAGGCGGTAACGCATGTCCCGATCGAAAAAGGCGAATCCGATGGGGGCACTATCGGTGAGCGCGCGCAGAAGGGTGAAGGCCTCCTCCCTCTCTCGGGCGGCGCGCCGCTCTTCGGTTACATCGGAGACGATATAAATCGCACCGGCAATGTTTCCACGAACGGTTGCCAGGTGAAAGCTGAACCGATAGGTTCTCTCGCCAAAGGCGCATTCGAGGGTTTCGGTATGATGAGTTTCGACGGAGCGCTCAAACAGATGCTCGATGCCGGCGAGCGGAGAACCCGCGATTACGTCGGTAATCTTGCGGCCCAGCACTTCGCCAATTCGCTTACCTAGCAGCCGGCAAAAGGCGGAATTACATCGCAGAACGGCCCCCTCGGAACTGAGCAGGGCCACGCCGTCGGCCAGGGCGTCGAATACCGCGACCCATTGACGCAGTAATTCGCTGCCGCGAAGCAGGGCGCGGACAAAGGCCAGCAGCATCTCCGGCTGAACCGGTTCGATCACATACGCATCGGCCGCCTGCAGGCCGGTAATCAGGTCCTTGTCCTCCACCGCGGTCGCCGAAATGTGCAATACCGGTATCCCAGCCGCCTGAGGTTGCCGCTTAATCCTCCGGCAGACATCGAAACCGCTGATGTCGGGAAGGTTGACGTCCAGCAGCACCAGGGCGGGATGCGCGTCGTTGACGATGGCCATGGCTTCTTCGCCGGTGGTCGCCTCGAGGACGCCGTAGCCCGCCTGCCGGAGCACCTGAGTTCTGGCATACCGCAAAGCGGCGTTGTCGTCAACGTTCAGGATTGTGATCATCGGACCTGCTTATGTCAATTCACTCTAACACTTGCATTCGGTGCGACCGGCTCGGTCCGGCCGCTCAGAGGTGTTGCTTATGCCAGTGTGGCCGGCCGGTGTGAATTCGTGAACAATTCAGTGAAGACGGATTTCACAGGGTCGTCCCCCAGCTCCGACTTGTACAGGACGGCATTCGCGCGTGCGGCCAGCTCTTCCCGCTCGGTGGTGGAAAGCCGTTTCGAGGTGATCACCACCACGGGTATATGTTGTGTGCGGGGATCGGCCTTCAATTCGTCCAAAAGGTCAAAACCACTGAGGCCGGGCAATCCCAGATCGAGAGTAATCAGGTCCGGCTTCTCATGGCGCATGAGTTGCAACGCTTCGTGGCTATCCGCAGCTTCCAGAATGGCGCACGGGAATTCCCGCAAGGTGTGCCGGATTAAATAGCGGGACAGGTCGTCATCATCCACCACCAGAACCTTTTCTTTGGGTGCGATGTGGCGCGAAAGCTCCCTGAGAAGCACCTCGGCGGACACCGGCTTCACGAGAAATGCGTCCGCACCGAGGGCCAGGGCCTTCTGCTCGTCATCGACCACGGTCTGTACGAGAACGGGAATGGCACTGGTGGCCGGCTGGCCTTTCAACTCCGCCAAAAACGCCCAGGTATCCTCCCCCTTCAGCATCACATCCAGAATAAACGCCGACGGTTGAAAATGGCGGAGCGCCTGCCGGGCTTCGCGAATGGAAGAAGCTGCCAGCAGTTGATAGGGAGAATTCTTCAGGTACTTCTCATAGAGCAGGCGGATCTCAATGCTGTCCTCCACGAGCAGCACCGGAGACTGACGCTGGTCAATCCTCCAGATTGGCTCCACGAGGGGAATGGCGGCGCGGAAGACGGACGGTATGGAGGCCGAGAAGGTGGAACCCTTTCCGGGCGCGGACTTCACCCACATGCCGCCGCCCAAAAGCTCCGCCAGCCTGCGCGCCAGCGGCAGACCGAGTCCGGTGCCCTTGATTCTTCGCTGCGCCGGGCTGTCGATCTGCGCGAATTCCTGGAAGATTCGTTCGTGGTGTTCGGGGGCGATGCCGATTCCCGTGTCGCTCACCGAAAAAACCACGGAGTCCGAATTCTGTTTGGCGGAAACGCGGACCTCGCCGCTCTCGGTGAACTTCAAGGCGTTGGAAATGAAGTTGCGAAGGATCTGGGAGACTTTGCCTTCATCGGTCACCATGGGCGCAATACCGGAAGCGTCTTCGAACACCAGGTTCAGTTGGGAATTGACCAGCAAAGGCCGGAGCATGCCGCGGAGCGCACTGAACAGGTCAGCGACCGCGAATTCCACCGGTTGCACCTCGACCTTGCCGGCTTCCACCTTGGCGATGTCCAGAAGATCGTTGACCAGCTCCAGAAGCCCGTCGGCGGCCTTCTTGATGAAGGAGATCTGCTGCCGCTCTTCGGCGTCCATGGCGCTATCCTTGCGGTTGAGGAGCAGATTGCTGAGGGCCAGAATGGAGTTCACGGGCGTGCGGAACTCGTGGCTCATGTTGGAAAGGAATCGGGTTTTGAGCTGATCGGCCCGGCGCAGGTGGTCGGCCTTCTCATCCAGCTCGGCATAGAGCGCCACCACACCGCGATTGGTGTCCTCCAATTCGCGGTTCAGAACGGAGAGATCCTCCTGCCGCCGCCGCAATTCCCCGAGGACTTCCAGCAACTCCTGGTTCTGGCGCTGCAGTTCGTCGAAGGGCCCGCCGGCAGGCCTGCGCCGGGCCAACTCCTCGGAGAGTTTCTCAATCTGCGCGGCGGCAATTACTGCCGAACGGCGCGGAAGAAATTTCTTCAGGGTGACAGCGGTCCCTTTGCCCGGCGACGAATCGATATCGAACCGATCCATGAGCCGGCGGGCGCCCGAGATGCCGACGCCCATCCCGGTGGTGGATCGAAATTGCCCGTTCAGGATTTCACGCAGGTTGGGGATGCCGGGGCCGTTATCGGTGATCCGGATGACCAGCACCTGAGGAGGGGTGGAGCCTTCGACGCGGAACTCGATCTTGCCGCCCCCGGCATAGCAAAAAGCGTTCCGTCCGATTTCCGAAACGGCGGTGGCAATACGCGTTTGGTCCTGCGGATCGAAGCCCAGCAGTTCCGAGACATCCCGGGCGCGTTTGCGCACCGCGACCAGGTCCTGCTCCCACTGGAGGGATACGGTCAGAATCGCGGAGGTCAAGAGGCCTCCTGCGTGGCCGGGCGGTCGCCAGCCTTCACCACGATTACGGTGGCATCGTCCTGGCGCCTGCGAAAATCGCGATAGAGGATGGCGGCAACCAGGGACGGGTGACGAAGGGCGAGGCCGGGATAGGCGGCGAGATCCCATTTAGCGCTGATGCCGTCGGTGTGCATGACGAGCAGGGCGCCCTCCGGCCACGGATATTCGAATTGCTCGATGCGTTGAATCTCGTGCCCGGCGGTGCCATTGTGCGACAGCATACCTCGCGCGTTTTCGCCGGCCACAATCGTACCGCTGATGTTCCCCAAGCCACAGAAGCGCACGGTGTGAGAATCCAGATCCGCTTCGGCAATCGCCAGTGCGGCGCCGCGGGTCGGCTTGAGCGCCAGATGGGCGGCCTCGACGATGTCGCGCACCGGGCGGCGCCAATTGTCTGCGAAAATCGCCACCGCCGCCCCGGCCGCCTGGGCCGCCTGAAAACCATGGCCCAGCCCGTCGGCCACCAGCACCGTGTGGCCTTTCATGGCCCAGGCATCGCCGCAGGAAAACTCGCCGGGAAACGGGGATTGCACCACACCGACCTGGATCATCGCCTTGGGGCGGACTTCCGGCTCGCGGCCTTCTGAGGGGTAGAACCGGACCGCCAGGACGGTTCCCAAGCCGTCCGAGGTATAAAGCTCAAAAAATGAAGCCAGGCGTGTAATGGCACCCAGGCCGATGCCGGCGCTTCCGGCGGTGGAGCGGCCGTCCTGCATGGCGTCTCCCAGATTGGCGATGCCGGGTCCGTGGTCGAGGGCCAGCATTTCAATGCCGTCTCCAATGGGACGGAGCAGGATTTCGCCGCCTCCTCCATGGCGGAGTACATTGGTGGCAGCCTCTGTCACCGCAATGGCCAGCTTGCCCGCATCGGTGGGACTGAACCCGGCGCTGGTTGCCATGACCAAAGCGGCGCGGCGGGCCTCTCCCACCCCGCTTTCATCGCCGATCCGGGTGAGGTGTGAGATCCCGTTCATTTCCATCGAATGAACCAGACCTGCGTGCCCTCGCCCGGTTTGGATTGGATGCCAAATTCGTCGGTGAGCCGCTTGGCGCCGCCAAGACCCAGGCCAAGTCCACCCCCGGTGGTGTACCCGTCTTTCATCGCGAGGTTTATGTCAGCAATGCCAGGGCCATTATCCTCAAACGTGACTTTAAGACCCTGCCGGCGGCCGTTGAACACCATTTCGATATGGGCGCCGCCTCCCCCGCCATGGGTCACCGCGTTGCGGGCCAGCTCACTGGCGGCCGTCACCAGCTTGGTCTGATCCACCAGGCTGAAGCCGAGTTCGGCGGCCCACTGGCGCACCGCATGACGGACCACGACCACGTCCTCGGGCGCCACCAATTTGAATTCCTGGATTTTGTCAACCGGCATTTTGGACGCCCAGGGAACGGAGCAGCGCCATCCCCTGGTCCACGTTCAGGGCCGTCCGGACACCCCGCAAGGACAACCCGAGCTCGACCAGGGTAATGGCGACGGCGGGCCGCATCCCCACCACGACGGTTTCGGCATCCAAAACGCGGGCCATCGATGCGGTGTTCGCCAGCATTCGTCCGATAAACGAGTCGACCATTTCGAGGGCGGAGATATCGATCAGAACTCCGCGCGCTTTGGCGCGTACGATGAGTTCGGTCAAGTCGTCCTGGAGGTTGAGGGCCAGGCGATCGTGCATGTCCACCTGGATGGTGACCAGCAGAAAATCGCCCATCTTCAGAATCGGAATGCGTTCCATGGGAATGGGACCTCAGGCCTTCGATTCCACCACCATCAGGCGCTTCTTGTGCAGCGCCGCCGCAAATGCATCGGCAAGGCTGGCCTTGGTGGTCACGTCGCCCAACGCCACGCCCAGGTGGACCATGGTCTGCGCGATCTGCGGCCGGATGCCGCTGATCAGGCAATCCGCGCCCATCAGCCGGGCCGCCGCTACGGTCTTCATCAGGTGCTGGGCCACCAGCGTGTCTACCGTGGGCACGCCCGTGATATCGACGATGGCGATGGCCGAACCGGTATCGACGATCCTTTGCAACAGAGTCTCCATGACCACCTGGGTGCGATTGCTGTCCAGCGTGCCAATCAGCGGCAAAGCCAGAATGCCATTCCAAAGCTGGATCACGGGAGTGGAAAGTTCGAGCATCTCCTGCTGCTGGCGCACGATAATCTCTTCGCGGCTCTTCTGATGAACTTCGATAGTGAACAACCCGAGCTGATCCAGGATCTGGGTTGCAGCCCAGGTCTCCGCCGCGAGACCTTCCGGATCGTTCTTGAATTCCGATTTCAGGCGCTGGAACAAAGGCGCCTTTAAAGAAAGGATAAAGGTGGCGGTTTCAGCCGGCGAGTATCCCAGGTGCGCGCGCTCGGTGGACATGGAGGTCAGAAAATCGAAGACGGGCTTCCATCCTGGCGTGCTCAGGTTGGTAATATCTCCAGTTTGGGCGGCTTCCTGGAGCAGGTTCAGAAAGGTCCGGGACTGCTCGCGCAATTCGGCCTCCGGTTTGGATCGTCCTTTAGGTCCGGCTACGGTCTTTTGCGTCAAGAGCCAATCGGCGAGCAGGTCAGTCTCGTCTTGCTTGAGAATCGCGGGAATCCTCGTCATCGCGTATCACCTTTTAAATTGAATGAAATTCAAGATATCACAGGTAGGGGCTGGTGACCGGGACTTGGGGTGTGCGAACACGCACCGTGGCGCGTTTGCGCCGGGGAACTGGTTTACTCGAACGGCGAAAGCGTACGATTGGTTGCTCCTTTCCCGGCTGGCACCGGGCCAGCGTGCCTCAGGTCGCCGGCCGCGAGGTCCGCTCGCCCAAAAGCCGGGAAGAAATCGAAATAGGGCAGGCTAAAGCATGGCCCACCCTTGCGGGCGCCCGCGCGCGCTGGATTGTTTCCCAGCTTCTCGCGGAGGCAGCTCCGATTCGATGTTAAGCCGCGCGCATGAGCAGACGGGCGAACGAGCACGCTGATTCGCCCACTTTCTCCAGCACGGTGGCGGTCAACGCGCCGGTTTCGAGGATCTGCGGCAAACGCGTTCCGCTCATCGTGTTCTCACATGGAGACGTGGGGTGCGGTTTGCAATCGCATGCCGGCCGGCCGCGAAACCCCGAGGCCGTGCGCGCCGGCAGGCCTTAGGGGACCATCGCGGTTGGCCATCCGGCGGCCGGGCCGTGAGTGCAAAGCTCGCCGGTACCGGGCGCTCTTTCTCACTCGTCAATTCGGTGCGCTGAAGCACCACGCTGTCACGCCCCGTCCCCTTTGAGATTGCGGCTTTGCGATAGACTGGGTAGGTTTTGGAGGGGAAGGTGGGTCGAACCGATCGATGGGGTTGTGGATTGCGACGCGCCGCGATGTTGGCCCTGGTGGGAGTTTTTGCAGCGCCGTGGGCTTGGGGAATTAGCGAGTGCCCCAACTGGTATGTGGGTGTTCAAGGACATGCGGTTTTCTTCCCGCCTGCTAATGCCAAGAAGATTTCAACCGTCCATATCAACGGAAGGGCGGCGGACCTCTACTATCTTCACGGGGCGGATGCGGGCGCTGAATGGTGCTACGTGCCTCAACCGGCAAAGCCAGCCGCGGCGCTCCACTTGTTTTCGTCGTCTCCCGCTGCGGCAGCCGTCGGGTCCGCGGCTCCCTATGGAACCGCCGCTGCCCTGGCCGTCTCCGCGGACCTGAACGGCGACGGCATTCCCGACGACGTGGTCAGCAATCTCGGCACGGAAGTCGGCGTGTTTCTGGGCAACTCAGACGGCAGTGAGCAGACGGGCGTCTACTACAACGTCGGCACCGACGTCTCCAGCATTACCATTGCCGACGTGAACCGCGACGGCAAGCCCGACGTGGTGGTCACGGCTTTCGATTACCCAAGCTCCAACTACGTTTCGGTGCTGCTTGGCAACGGCGATGGAACCTTGCAAGCGCCGCAGAATTTTTCGGTCGGGTTGTATCCCGAGTCGGTTGCCATCGGCGACTTCAACGGAGACGGCAAGCCCGACCTGGCCGTGGCCGCGGACGACGCGCTTTACTTGCTGCTGGGCAACGGGGATGGCACCTTTCAGGCGCCGGTCAGTTTGCTGGCCGGCAGCGGCTTGTCCGTTGTGGCCGCGGATTTGAACGGCGATGGCAAGCTCGATGTGGCGCTGGGGCAGCCTCCGGCGACTTCGGGTGACGGCACGGTGGTGGTCCTGCTCGGCAAAGGCAACGGAACCTTTCAAAATCCAATATCCACGGATGCCGGGGTGGGCAACGCCGATTTTCTGGGCTTCGGCGATTTCAATGGCGATGGCATTCCGGATATGGCCATTTCCCACGAGGCAACCGCCAGTATCTCCATCCGCCTGGGCAATGGCAACGGCACCTTCCAGACAGGCAATACCTATTTGGCCGCGGAAAACCAATACTATCCCGGTTTCGACCTGCTCGACCTGTACGGAGACGGCAATCTGGATTTCGTGGTTACCGACGGGGACACGGGCGTGATTTTGAACCTGTTCGGCAATGGAGACGGAACCTTCCAAGCGCCGATTTACTATTCCGCGCCGGGCGCCGCCACAAGCGTGAATTCCGCCGGCGTCAGCTCAGTAGCCGCGGCGGACTTCAACCTGGATGGCAAGCTCGACCTGGCTACCTCCGATGGCTCCATCTGGCTGGGCAATGGCAGCGGCCAGTTCACTCTGAACGCCGGCACTGTCCCCAGCGGAATGTTTCTGGCGGCTGGCGATTTCAACGGCGATGGAAAGCCGGATCTGGCCACCTCTTCGGGCGTGGCGCTGGGCAACGGAAGCGGGACTTTTGGCAGCGTCATCGGTTACCCGGCAGGTCTTTCGGCCGGGTATATCGTCACCGGCGATTTCAATGGGGACGGCAAGCTCGACCTGGCGGTGGCGCCTGGCAATCCGGCGGACCTGCTGACGACCGCTCCATCCGGCCCCATTTCGATTCTGCTGGGCAATGGCGATGGCACCTTCCGCCAGCCCATCGCCTACAACGCCGGAGCGCAGCCCTACGCCATTGCTACGGGCGATTTCAATGGCGACGGCAAGCTGGACCTGGCCGTGGCCGACTACGGAGCGGGCGCGTTGTTGGGGGCCGACGGCGGCGGAATTTACCTCTTCCTGGGGAATGGCGACGGAACCTTCACTGCGGGCGCATCCTTTTCGGCCGGGCAGTATCCGCTGCACCTGGCTGCGGCCGATGTGAACGGGGATGGCAAGCTGGACCTGGTGGTGGCGACGACAAACAATGGAATCACCGGGGCATTGGCCGTTTTTCTGGGCAACGGCAATGCCACTTTCGCGGGCCAGCCGTTGATCCCCACGGCGACCGGCGACTTCCCGCAGTGGATTTCGATTCTTGACCTGAATGGCGATGGCATACCGGACATTACGGAATCGGAAAACGGGGGCGATGTGGGCTACCTGCAGGGTAACGGCGACGGAACCTTCCAGAGCGAGATCCCGTTTCCCGCGGGATCCAATCCTTTGCAGCTCTTGACGGCCGATTTCAACGGCGACGGACGCCTGGATCTGGCCGTGGCCGATGATAACAGCGGCGCCGGCGGAGGCGGATTCGTGGTCCTGCTGAACCAGCCGCAAACTACCAGCGCCACCCCAATTACCATCCAGACCAGCCCCGCCGGCCTGCAATTCAGCGTGGATGGCACGGCATACACGACGGCGCAGACGCTGAATCTTTCGCAGGGCACGCACACCATCGCGGTAACTTCGCCCCAGGCGGGCGCGGCTGGGACGCAGTATGTATTTGCTTCCTGGAGCGACGGCGGTGCGGCTTCGCACTCCATCACCGTGGGATCTTCGCCGGCCACTTACACGGCCACTTTCCAGACGCAGTATCAATTGTCCATTTCCGCCTCGCCTGCCGGCGGCGGAACCGTCACACCGGCTTCGGGGGGCTTCTACAATGCGGGCACGGCGGTGAACATTAGCGCTACGCCCAACTCCGGGTACATCTTCAGCGGTTGGACGGGGCCGGCCGCCAGCGCTTCCAGCGCTTCCACCACGGTGACCATGAGCGCGCCCGAAACGGTGATTGCCGGCTTCAGCGGCAGTTCGGGATCCTGTTCGCTCACGCTGGGCGCCGCCGGCGCGAGCCTGCCTCCCACCGGAACCTCCACAATCGAGACTTGCCCCAACAACTCCGGGCAGCCGAGTTGCGGCGTGCTGCCGGAGACGGCCAAGTCGTTCACCGTGTCTGCGAGCGCCGGTTGCGGGGCATGGACGGCGACATCCTCTAATCCCGAATTCCTGCAAATCACTGCCGGCGCAACCGGGACGGGCGCGGGCAGCGTGAGTTACACACGACTTACCAACACCCATAACGCCGCGCAGAATGATTCGATTACGGTGGCCAGCGGCGCGGCCTCGGCCACTTACTCCATCACCGAAGCCGGGAACGCCGATAGCGAAGTCTACCGGCAGATCTATGTGCTGTATGAGCAACTTCTCGGGCGCGATCCGGATGCGGGCGGGTTCGCCTTCTGGAGCGGGGGAGGCGGTGCGCAGCTAGGCACCATGGCGGACGACTTCCTCACCAGCCCGGAAGCATTCAACAGCGACTTCGCAGTGATGGCGGCCTAC
>DATJRE010000246.1:0-7967 GCA_035505095.1 Bryobacteraceae bacterium
CACCCGCGCCGGGGAATCCACCGGCTGGAGCGGCGCCGCCAGGAGCAGGACCGGGGCGCGGCGGCGGATTTCGTGGGGGGCAGGAAGTTCGGCTGCTGGAGACCACCGAGGTGGACCTCACGGCCGATGCGGCGGCGCCGACGTTTTTCACGGCCGATCAGTTCGCGGCATTACAAGCGCTGGGCAAACTGCTGCAGCCGCCCATGGACGGGCATCCGGGGTCTGAGGAGGCGGGCGCGCCGGAGTTCCTCGATTTCCTGATCGGGGTTTCGCCGGCCGACCGGCAGGCGCTCTATCGCGAAGGGCTGGACGCGCTGAACGGGCAATCCAAGAAGAAATACAAGAAGCTCTTCGCCGGCCTGGACGCGACCCAGGCAGACGCCATCGTGCGGCCGCTGCTGGTGGTGATTCCCTGGTCGGAGGATCTGCCGAAAGATCCGCTGCGGCATTTCATCGCGCAGGCGCATCGCGATTTTCGCACGGCCACCCAGAATTCGAGGGAGTGGGCCGGTTCGGCAGCTTCCCGGGGACGCCGCGGCGGCCGTGGCTTTGGAGGCGGTGCGGGATTGTACTGGCTACCCATCGATCCGGTGGTGAGGGCTTAAGGCATGGCCAAAGAAGACTACGACGTTCTGATTGTGGGTTCCGGGCACTCCGGCGGAATGGCCGCCAACATTCTCACCGCTAAAGGCATTTCGTGTTTGATGCTGAACGCCGGGCCGCAGGCGGATTACCAGCGCGACCGCGTCGCCAAACCGGTGTACGAATTGTCATACCGCGGTTTCGGCGAACCCGGGCGGCATCCGCACATCTACCAGGCCAACGAGTTCAACGCCAACCAGTGGGTGGATGAGCGGGAAGTGCCGTACACCACCGATCCCGACAAACCGTACAACTGGGTGCGGGTGCGGCTGCTGGGAGGGCGCTCGCTGTTTTGGGCGCGCGAATCATTCCGGTTGAGCGACTTCGAATTCAAGGCCGCGGAGATCGATGGCACGGGCGACAGTTGGCCCATCAGCCTGGCGGATCTGGACCCTTATTATTCGCGCGTGGAGGGGATTTTCCGGGTAGTCGGACGCAAGGAGGGATGGCCGCAATTTCCCGACGGCAACTTCATCGAAACCAATTACGGGCCGGACAGCGAGACCATCAAGAAGGTGATCGAGCTGGCTACGGCCCGCGGCATCGGCTGCTCGAAAGGGCGGGCGGCGATGGGCGAGAACGGCCTCGCCAGTTCGATCAACCTGCTGCTGCCGGATGCGCTGGCCACCGGCAAGCTGCAGATTGTGCCCAATGCGATTGTCCGCGAAATCACCACGGACAAAAATACGGGCCTGGCCAACGGGGCGTTTTTTATCGACCGGCATTCGCGCCGCGAGATGCACGTGAAGGCGCGGGTGGTGATTCTGGCGGCGGGCACGCTGGAGAGCACGCGGCTGCTGCTGAACTCGGGCATCGCCAATTCGAGCGGCGTGATGGGCCACTACCTGATCGACCAGATCTATGGGATCAACGTGGTGGCTTCGGTTCCCGAAGCGCGCGACGGCAAAGCGCCGCCGGGACTGATGGGCGGCTCCACGTTCATGCCGCGGTTCCGCAACCTGAAAAAGGACGAGAAGCGGAATTTCATCAAGGGCTATTGCGTGCGCATTGGGAGCGGCACGAGCGCTTCGGCGGAAATGTTCCCGCTGTACGGCGAGGAGCTGCAGAAGAAGCTGGCGAGCTACGCCGGGTCGTGCCTGGTGGGCGGCATTTACGGTGAGCGCGTGGCGCGGTTCGACAACCACGTGCGTATTAATAAGGATGTGAAGGACGCCTGGGGCATCCCGGTGCTGCACATTGTGGCCAAGGATTCGGATAACGAGCACAACATGGCCAAGGACGCGGCGGACACGATTGAAGAAATCTACCACGCGGCCGGATGGGAGATCGTTTCGCGGACCGAGCGGTATAACCCGCCGGGGTACAGCATCCACGAGCTGGGCACCTGCCGGATGGGCGACAATCCCAAAACCAGCGTGCTGAACAAGTACAACCAGAGCCACGACATTAAGAATCTTTTTGTGGTGGATGGAGCGGCGTTTGTCACCTGCGGATGGCAGAATCCGACTATGACGATTCTGTCGCTGGCCATGCGGGCATCGGAGTATTGCGCGGAGCAGATGCGCACGCGCAGCATATGAGGGCGGGGCGCGGGGCGGCGCTGGCGATGTGCGCGGTGCTGTGGTATGGGGCGCCGCTGCACGCGGACGACACGCCGCCGCAGCCTTTGCCGTTCAGCCACAAGACCCACGCCGGCACCATGAAGCTGGCGTGCAAGATGTGCCATCCCAACCCGAATCCGGGCGAGACCATGACCATCGTGGGCGCCAGCCTGTGCATGACGTGCCACTCGGCGATCAAGGCGGACAGCCCGGATATCAAGCGGCTGGCGGCCTACGCCAAGGAAGGCCGCGAGATACCGTGGGTGCGCATTTACGAGATTCCGTCGTGGGTGGATTTCAGCCATCGGGCACACCTGGAAAAGGGCAACACCTGCCAGGAGTGCCACGGGCCGGTGGCCGAGAGGGATGTGCTGACCAGGGAGACGGACCTCTCCATGGGCGGCTGCATGAACTGCCATAAAGCGAAGAAGGCGAGCCTGGATTGCGGGTTCTGCCACGAAGAGCCGCATTAGAGTTTTGCGGCGTTATACGGTCGTGGTGCGTCACCAGAACGAGATCCCGGGCCGCAGCGGGGATTGGTTTGGCCGACAGTGGCAAAGAGAAAGTTCCAAGGTGTAATTACTGTGGCCGCAGCTCCAGCATGCGGACTTGCGAGATGGCGATTTCGAAGCGGGAATAGAGAATCGACCGGCCATCCCGCGCGACCGAAAAATCGGGAGTGGGCCGGTTGATTTCGCCCTCAATGCGCGCCACTTCCTCGACCCGCCCGGATTCCGGGTCGAGACGGAACACCGGCTTCGTGCCCTCGTTTGAGCCATAAGTGGGGAGCAGGACGTCGACGAAAAAGACTCCGGCTTCGGTGATGCTCCACCATCCGTCGGCGAGCGGTCCGGCGAATACCTTCTCCGGGCGGCCCCCTTCGACGGGAATCCGGCGCAATTCCGCTCCATGCGTGTAATAAAGATAGCGGCCGTCCGGCGACTCCAGCGGATCGGCGCCGCCATCGTTGGTTACGCGGCTTGAGTTCCCATCGTTCAGGGCGGAGATTTTGAAGATCTGCCGCGATCCGGCGGAATCCGCATCCTGGTAATAAATCCAGCGGCCGTCGTGCGACCAGCTTGGACGGCCGCAGGAGCTCCACTTCGTCCACTGCCGCGGCGGACCGCCCGAGGCGTCGATCAAGAAGATCGCGCGGCCCCGGCTTGACGTGGCATCGAAGGCAATGCGCGTTCCATCGGGAGACCAGCGGGGAGAACCCAAGCTCGCCGACTCCATGACTGTAAGCGCGACCGCGTCCCGCCCGTCCGCCGCCGCCCGCCATATCTGCTGGCTTCCGGAGCGGTCCGAGACAAACACGATCGAGCGGCCGTCAGGGGAGAGTTTGGGACTTGAATCGCGGCTTGTGGAAACGACGATGCGGCGGGGAGGACCAAATGGCGCCTCCGGGCGCCGCGGAGCATCGAGGCGCCAAATGTTGCTCTGCATCAATCGGTCTTCATATACGATTTTGCCGCGTGCGCCAGGGCCGCGTCCCAGCTTGGGAAAGCGGGCATGCTCCCCGGCGGCAAGAATCAGTTCCTGGCGGCCCGATCCGGAAGCGTCGATGCGCCAGAGCTGCCGCCGTCCCGACCGCTGGCACGAAGCGATCACCGATCGACCATCGGGATCCCAGGTTATGCCACTGGAATTGCAACCGTTTTGGGTCAGTATGCGTGCGGCGCCGCCTTCCGCCGGCATGCTGAAAATCGAGCACGTGTCGGAACTGTAGCAACGCGCAAAGGCGAGGCGCTTCCCGTCGGGCGAGAAAGCGGGCGAGATATCGAAGGCTGGCGCCAAACCCGGCGTGGTTAACTGCCGGGAGACGCCGGTGACGGGGTCGGTTTCGAAAATGGCGGTCCGCCGGTGGTCAGCGGTCCAATCGCCATGGGCAATCCAATGGCCGTCGGGAGACCAGCTCAAACCGGTCAAATACGCACTACCGAGGCGCCGCTCGCCGCCGCGGCGACTCGCGATCATCAGGGATTCGTAACCGCGGAGGAACGCAATCTGAGTGCCGTCCGGCGACCATTCCGGGAAAGAATCGGCCACGGCACCGGAGGTAAGCGGGTGGGGATCGCCGCCCCGGAGCGGCACGACGTAAATGTGGCGCACAGCAGTATCGCTATCGGCCCAGTCAAAGGCGACTTCACTGCCGTCGGGAGAGAGCGCGGGGTGCGACTGCATTCCCGGATAGCTGGTCAGGGTGCTGGCGACAAGGGGTAGTTGGGGCGAGAAAGGCCGAAGACGCCAGGACAACAAAGCGGTAGCCACTGCCGTAACGATGACAGCGGCCAAAAACCGGACCCACGCCTTCCGGGGCCGGGAAGCGCGGATTTCCGCAGGCGCGGGTTCACGAGACGGCATCGTCCCGCCGGTCTCGCTGGGACCGGGCCCGGCCTTGTCCATGGGCTGCAACTGGGCCGCCTGCGGTTCTGCGGGCCGGACCGGCGCAATAAACTGGTAGCCATACCGCGGCACCGTGCGGATGAACCGCGGATTCTCCGCCGAATCGCGCAGCGCCAAGCGGAGCTTGTTCATCGCGGTGTTTAAGCCGGCGTCGAACTGTACGTAAGTATGCGAAGCCCAAAGCTCCGCCCGAAGCTGTTCGCGCGTGACCAGCTCGCCGGGGTTTCGCAGCAGGGCAGCGAGCAAGCGCGCCGGCAACTCCTGCAGCCGGACGCTCCGGCCCGCCCGCTTGAGTTCCAGCGTGCTTGGATGGAACTCGAACAGCCCGAAAAGGACTGTGCGCCCCTTCTCTCGCAGCGATTCACCCGGAGAACTCATCGAGCAATCAGCCGATCCAGTATAGCATCTTGAGAACAACGTTAGATGACGATCTAAACGCCACAGCCATTAGAACTTACGGGTTTATAAGAAACCGTTGGTGGATTGATTCGGAATTGATTCTCGCCGCTCGTCCGCCGGCGCTATTCTGGCGTGGCAAGCGGGCTTTCCGGCCCTGAAAGGCGCCAGAGAGTCGCCTCGAATTCAGAAGAGGAGGGAAGCGATGCAGGTGGGATCTGCCTATGAACATCCGAGCCGGCGCAATGGGGAACAGCGGCCATCGGGCCGGCTGCTTGCGAAAAGCCGGAAGGTGGCGCAAGCATTACAGTGGCTCTGGCGGACCGGAGCAATAGCTCTTGTCTTAGCTGTTCACCTGGCCGCGCCTGCAGCATACAGCCAGGCGACTGGCTACAGCACTACCGTTCCAAATGCGGTTTTGTGGGACCAGTGCGGATGGCAGGGCGTGCGGCCCTGCAATGCAAATGACCCCATTTTCGTCGCGGAGCCCGGGTTTTTCCAACAGGAGCTCGGCTGCGATCTGACATTGTTTGCCGACGCCGACACCGGTCTCTGCGAGGACGTGGGCGTCCGCGCCACTACCGGCGTGCCTGAGAATTATGTGCCCGCCTGGCTGGCGTTCCAGCAGTCCGACCAGTTCGACCGGATCTCCGCCGACCTGCCGCTTAACCTGGTACCCATGCTGGGTACGCACAACTCCTACAGTAACTCCTTCGACGGCGGCACTGACTTGATCAATCTGGACCAGGGGTTCACTATCACAGACCAGCTCAACCTCGGCGCGCGGTTCATTCGTCTGGACCCGATCCTCAATTACGCAGGCACCACTCCCATCGGCTGTCACTTCTCGGCATTCCAGGCGAACTCCAGCGAAGAACAAGCTGAACTATTCTTTAACGAGCTAACGGGCTCAAACTTCCCCTCCAATGCCCCGCAAGCCTGCAACCTTAAGGTTTCCGTGCCCTTCGCCCAGTCTTTAAACGGCATCATGTCTTATGAGCGGCCGATCTATCTAGCGGTGGAGGAGATCCAATATTGGCTCCAGCAGCATCCCGGTGAAGTCGTACTCATCTTCGTCAATAACTTCTATACACCAAGCGAGGCCGGCTATATTGGCGCATCCGATTTGGAAGCGATCTTCCAGCACGTCCTGGGAAACATGATGTTGACGCCCAACGAGTTCGGCAGCGAGGGCACCTTGAGCTGGCCGACGCTACGCCAAATCCGGGCGCTTGGCAAGCAGGCCCTGGTTATGTTCGCCAATGGTCCTAATCCTAACGACGGCGTCCTCTGGCCAGATCAGGGAGGCGGCGACAACAGTACTACCGAAGCGAATTTTCTCGGCTGCAAAGATGCCAACAACGGCCTCGTGGGAATCGGCCGCGACACCAGCAAGCGAGAGGACATCGGGGAAGACCGGTCGCTTAGCGACGTCCTTACCGCCATGATGACGCCACTTGAAGCGGGACAGATCAACTGGCTGGACGCCGCGGTCGCCACCGGGTGCGGTTACAGCACGATCGACCTCGATTTTCTCTATTCGCTGCAGCAAGCGGTCGATGACACATACCTTGTAATAAATGAGGTCAACTTCACCACGGGTGGCTACTTCTACACCCCGGGGACCGACGAACGCCCCCAGTGGATGATTTGGAGTTGGCTGCGCAACATCGCGCAACCCTCCAGCCCTGAGCCAGCCGCTTTGGTTCATCAGAGTTCGCTGAGCCCTGCGGACGAGACCGCCAATGCACTCCTCATGAGTTACCCGGCGACGTCCACGCTCATGACCTATCGCTGGCAGCCGATGGATCCCTCGAGCAACCTGCCGTTCGCCTGCGCCGGACCGGACAGTTCGGGACAGTTCCCGAACCCGGGCAATATGTGGAGCTACACATGGGCCGTCACGGCAAACGCCGGCCCATGGAACTCTGGAGAGACCGAGTGCCAGAAGGAATTCGGTGCGAATTACCATTTCTGGCGGCCGATGAGCGCTCCGGAGAACGAGCTTTTGTCGGGCCAGATGTCGACGGGGGGCATAGGCCAGGTCTGGCTGAATCATTATTCGGGCGAAACCGTGGCTCTGCCGTCCACCGTGACGCTGAATCATGGACTCGGCGCTCCGCAAACACCGATAAACATCGTCGTCACCAGCGGCTTTGGGGGGGGCCTCACCGCGTCCTTCGCGCCGGAGAACCCTTCCTTTCCGAATTTCCTGTCGATCTCGCAAGCCATACCCGGAAGCAACATGTTCCAGATCACTGCCAACGATCAGAACTTGATGGAAGCGAAGACCGGCAGCTACACGGGTATCGTCACCATCACGGAGCAGCACCCGGACGGCAGCGCGGCGACGAGTTCCCAGGTGCTGGTTGTATTGAACTTTACGCAGACCAGCCTGATTGCGAGTCCGGCCGATGTGAATTTCGTCAGCTCTCTTACCCAGACAGTACAACTGACCTCGTCGCCCTCATCGCCCGCGGTGTCTTTCACCTACGACCAGAGTCAGACGCCGTCCTGGCTTACCGTGAGTTTCAGTTCGATGACCACGCCTGCAACCATGACCCTGACCGCGAACCTCTCCGCGGCTCCGCAACTGGCTGCCAGCAATCTCACGGTGACCCCTACGAATACGTCCGTGACGCCGGCAACTGTTGGGGTCACCCTGGCCACCGTGACGGTTTCGCTGAGTGCGAACGTGCCCGGGCTTCCGATGACTGTCGATGAAACTTCGGTGCCGCAGGGTCTGGTGACGTGGGTGATCGGAAGCAGTCACGAACTGGATGTGCCTCCAGTTGTCAGCCAGAGTGGCACGATCTTTCAGTTCAACGCGTGGACTGGCTCGGTGGAATCGACCACTCTGCCCCTTTACGTGACCGCCCCTACGGCAAGCGCGAGCTACTTGGCGCAATACGCAACTTACTATGCCCTTACTACCCTGGCGAGTCCCCAGGGAAGCGGCAC
>DATJRE010000247.1:0-21037 GCA_035505095.1 Bryobacteraceae bacterium
CTCGATGTCGGCTCATCGCATCCTGGGGGTGTAGAAGCTCCCAAGGGTTAGGCTGTTCGCCTATTAAAGCGGTACGTGAGCTGGGTTCAGAACGTCGCGAGACAGTTCGGTCCCTATCTGTGGTGGGCGTAGGAGATTTGAAAGGGCCTGCCCTTAGTACGAGAGGACCGGGGTGGACGAACCTCTTGTGATCCAGTTGTGGCTCCAGCCGCATCGCTGGGTAGCGAAGTTCGGTCAGGATAAGCGCTGAATGCATATAAGCGTGAAACCTTCCTTGAGATGAGATCTCCCAAGCGTAAGCTAAGAAGGGCACTGGAAGACGACCAGTTTGATAGGACGGATGTGTAAGCGCAGCAATGCGTTGAGCTTACCGTTACTAATTGCCCGTTCGGCTTGACCATAAAATACTACTGCGCACATACCGTGGCGCGCCCCTCCAGGCGCGCCGGCAGAAATGCCGCGCTGCTTTCCTCAAGCCCGTCAATATTCAAGCGATCCCGGTTCACCGCAGAGCCGCGGAGAACGCAGAGGAATCGCGGAGAGACCTTCAAACGTTTCCCTCGCGACGTCTCTGCGATCTCAGCGTCTCTGCGATGAGTCCAGGGTTCGCTCCGCTTTCTGGGTGACCTTAGCGAGAGGGACCCACCCGTTCCCATCCCGAACACGGTAGTTAAGCCTCTCAGCCCCGATGGTACTGCATGCGCGAGTGTGTGGGAGAGTAGGAAGTCGCCCGGTTTATAATGAAAGCCCCCGCCTAAACCCCGGGGGCTTTTCCTTTTATGATCGACCCCGCCACCGTCGCCGCCCTCGTCCGCGCCTTCTCCGATCCCGCCGACGGCGAAGCCCTCAAAAGCCGCGAACTTATTCTCCTTCTGCTCGAATGCGGTCCAGCCCCGCTCTCGCGTTACACCTTCACCCCCGGCCACATCACCTGTTCCGGCCTCGTCCTCGCCCCCGATGGCGAGCGCGTCCTGCTCGTCCACCACCGCCGCCTCGACCGCTGGCTCCTCCCCGGCGGCCATGTCGAACCCGACGACCCCGAAATCTGGGACGCCGCCCGCCGCGAGGTGGTCGAAGAGACCGGCGCCGTCCTGGCTCCCAATCCGCCCGTCGATGCCCTCGTCGGCGTCGACGTCCATGGAATCCCCATGCACGGCCGCCAACCCTATCACCTGCACCACGATCTGACCTTCTTCTTTCAGGCCGTCTCCGAGGAATTCCACGTTTCCGAGGAGTCCCGCGCCGTCGCCTGGTGCGCCCCCTCCGCCTTCGACGCCTACAGCCTGCCCGTCAGCATCCGCCGCGCCTGGTCGCGCGTGCGAAAATTGTCTTCGAGCCGATGAAGACCCTTATGATCGCGGTAATTCCCGGTGACGGCGTCGGAACCGAAGTCGTCCCCGCTGCCCAGCGCGTGCTGGAGACCATCGCCAAGAAGCACCAGGTCACCTTTGCGTTTCAGGAGTTCGACTGGGGCGCGGGCCACTATTTCCGCTGGGGCAGCATGATGCCCGCTGGCGCCATCGATCTCCTGCAGCCCTGCGATGCCATCCTCCTGGGAGCGGTGGGCGATCCGCGCATCCCCGACCACATCACCCTCAACGGCCTGCTGCTGCCCATCCGGCGCGCCTTCGATCAGTACGCCAACGTCCGCCCGGCTTACCTCTACCCCGGCGTAGCCTCGCCCCTGGCCGGCAAGCAGGGCGGCGAAATCGACTTCGTCGTCGTCCGCGAAAACACCGAGGGCGAATACGCCCAGGTAGGGGGCTTCGTCTACCACCTCCAGCCCGAAGAAGTCGCCCTGCAAACTTCCGTCTTCACGCGCCGCGGTATCGACCGCATCGTCCGCTTCGCCTTCGAGTTAGCCGTCAAGCGCGATAAGAAGAAGCGCGTCACCTCCATCACCAAGTCCAACGCCCAAGGCTACAGCATGGTCCTCTGGGACCGCGCCTTCCAGGAGATCGCCGAACAATTCCCGGATGTCGAAACCGAATCCCTGCTCGTCGATGCCGCCGCCATGAACTTCATCCGCCGTCCCGAAAGCTTTGACGTGGTGGTCGGCTCCAACCTCTTCTGCGACATCCTCAGCGACCTCTCGGCCATCATCATCGGCAGCATGGGCCTGGCCGCCAGCGCCAATCTCGACCCCCTGCGCCGCTTCCCCTCTATGTTTGAGCCGGTCCACGGCTCCGCCCCGGATATCGCCGGCAAGGGCGTGGTGAACCCCCTGGCCACTATCCTTAGCGCCTCCATGATGCTCGACCACCTCGGTTTGGCCGAAGCCTCGCACCAGGTGGATGCGGCGGTTGCCGAAGTGCTGGCCGGAGGCCACGTGCGCACTCCCGATGTGGGCGGCAAGAGCACCACCGCGGAAGTCACCGCCGCCATCCTGGAGAAGCTGGCCTAGTGGCCCGCGCGGTGATGGAACGCACCGGCCGCCATGCGTTCCTGGTCGGATCGGGCATCGCGCTCACTCGCCTCGCCGGCCTCCTCCGCACCAGCATCTTCCTGCACTTCTTCGGACTCAGCCCGCAGTCCGACGCCTTCAACGCCGCCCTCCGCATCCCCAATTTCCTCCAGAACATCTTCGGCGAAGGCGCGCTTTCGGCGTCCTTCATCCCGGTCTATTCGCACCTCCTGGCCGCCGGTGACCGCCAGGAAGCCGATCGCGTGGCCGGCGCCATCGGGGCCATCCTGGCGCTCACCACGGCCGTCCTCGTGACCATCGGCGTCCTCACCACCCCCTGGCTGATCGACCTGATCGCCCCCGGCTTCACCGATCCGGTGCGCCGCACTCTCACCATCCGCCTGGTGCGCATCCTGTTCCCCGGCGTTGGCATGCTGGTGCCCTCCGCCTGGTGCCTGGGCATTCTGAACAGCCACCGCAAGTTCTTCCTGGCCTACACCGCGCCGCTGGCCTGGAACGCCGCCATGATCGTCACCCTGGTGGCGTTTGGCGGCACCGATCTCAGCCGCCTCGCGGTGATCCTGGCCTGGGGATCGGTTATCGGCAGCGCCCTCCAGTTCGGCGTTCAGTTGCCCATGGTGCTGCGCCTCGCCCGCCACCTGCGCCTCAGCCTCGATACGCATTCCGCGCACGTCCGCGAGGTGCTGCGCAATTTCGTGCCGGTGTTCTTCAGCCGCGGCGTGGTGCAAATCAGCGCCTACGTCGATAACTGGCTGGCCAGCATGCTGCCCGTGGGCGCGGTCGCCGGCCTCTTCAGCTCGCAGTTGCTCTACACGCTTCCGGTGAGCCTGTTCGGCGGAGCGGTCTCAGCCGCCGAGTTGCCCGCCATGTCGAGCGCCCTGGGAGCCAAAGCAGAAGTCGAAGCCTACCTGCGCGGACGCCTCAACCGCGGCCTGCGCCAGATCGCTTTCTTCATCGTGCCCTCCGCCATGGGGTTCCTCGCCATGGGTGGAGTCATCACCGCGGCTCTCTTTCAAACCGGCCGCTTCGGCCACAGCGATTCGGACTACGTCTGGGGCATCCTCGCCGGAGGCGCCATTGGCCTGCTGGCCTCCACCCTCGGCCGCCTTTATGCCTCCGTCTACTACGCCCTGCGCGACACCCGCACCCCGCTGCGCTTCGCCGTCATCCGCATCGCGCTCACCGCCGCGCTGGGCTACGTGTGCGCCCTCCACGTACCCCACTGGATCGGCATCCCGGCGAAATGGGGCGTTGCCGGCCTGACCGCCTCCGCGGGGGTTGCCGGATGGGTGGAGTTCACCCTCCTGCGCCTCACCCTCAACCGCCGCATCGGCCGCACCGGCCTGCCGTTCACTTTCGTCGCCCGCTTGTGGATCGCCGCCGCCTTGGCCGCCGCTGCCGGATGGGCCGTCAAACTGGCCCTCGGCCACCACTTTCCCAAACTCGCCGCCGTCCCCATCCTCGGCGCCTATGGCATCGTCTACTTCGGCGCCACCTACCTGCTCGCCATCGAGGAATGCGTCGCCATTCTCCAGCGTTTCCTGAGAAGGCCGTGAGCCGCCGCGGCACATACGTCAACGACCTTGCGCCGTTCTTCGACGACTGCTGCTGGATGTTCGTTCTGCCGGCCCGGTCTGCCCGGGTAGCCGTGATTCTCCGCCGCGGCCCCACCGATTGGTGGCACGTGACCCGCTGGGACACACGAACCGACGCGTTCGAGCGCGGCCAGTGGTTCCACGGCCGTATCTACCCGGAGAAGTGCGACCTCTGCCCCAACGGCAAGCTCCTGGTCTATTTCGCCGCGAAATTCGGGCGGCCGCATTCCGGCGGCTACAGCGATAGCTGGACTGCCGTCAGCCGGCCTCCCTATCTGACGGCGCTGACGTTGTGGCCCATCGGCGGCGCCTGCGGAGGCCAAGGCGTCTTCATGGACGACTTCACCCTGAGGATCGGTTCCAGTGCGCCCAGGCATCATCCGGACCACCCTCCCGGTCCGTTGCGCTTACTGCCGTGGTTGCCGTCCAGCGGGAATGCCGCGCCCGTGGTTCCCTGCTGGCTTGACGGCTGGGATGCACTTCCGGCGCCCGGCTCTAAAACCCGCATCACCGAATATCGCAAACCATGCGGAACCCTCGTGCTGGGGCGGGACGTCCCGGCGAATTACCACGCACCGTCCCGGCGGCGCACACTGTACACGCTCTATCGGGTGTCCGGCGAACCGGTCACGATGTTCGAGGCCCATTGGGCCGATTGGGATCAGCGCGGCAGGTTAGTGGCGGCCGTCGGCGGACGAATCGTCGCCGCACGCCTTACCAAAGACGATCAGCTCCGCTGGCGCCAGCTCGCCGACCTGCACGACCAAAAGCCCACCCGCCTGGAAGCCCCAAATGGGCGCAGCGCTGGTGAACCCTCACCCCTTCAAATCCCGAAACGCCTCCTCAATCTCCCGCTTCGCCTCCGCCGTTGGCGCCGTCAGCGGCAACCGCGGCGGCCCGCCGTAATACCCATTCAAGTCCATCGCATGCTTCAGCCCCGGTACGCCGTACTTGGTCGTCACCAGCGCCGACGCCCGGCCGATGCGGTTCTGCCAGTCCAGCCCCGCCGCCTCCTCGCGCGTCCGGTACGCCTCCCAAATCGCAATCACCGAATACGGCGCCGCGTTGGCGTACGCCAGAATCGCCCCGCACGCCCCCATCAGCAGCGACGGCCACAGGGTCGGCGCCGATCCCACCAGCACCTGGAATCCGTGCTTCACCTCGCGGATCAACTGCATCACCTTCTCCAGGTTTCCGGAGCTTTCCTTGATCGCGATCACGTTGGGGTGCTCCGAAATCTGCACCACCGCCTCCACAGGAATATCCACACCCGTCGCCTGCGGCCAGTTGTAGATAATCAGCGGAATCCGCGACTGGTCGGCCACCGCCCGGTAATATAGCGCCTGCGCATCCGCCCGGTTGACCAGGTTCTTGTAATAATGCGGCGTCCGCACCATGGCCGCCTTGTAGCCCAGCTCCGCCGCGCGATTGGTCAGGCACACCGTCTCGCGCACGCCTTCCATGCCCGTGCCGGCAATCAGCAACTTCTCGGGCGCGGCGTACTTCGCCACCATCTCCCACATCCCGATCTTTTCCTCGGTGGTGAGAAACACGCTCTCCCCGGTGGATCCCATTACCACGTAGCCGGAAAGCGACGTCCGGTTCCACTTCTCGACGTTGTGCTGCACCTTGGCCGAGTAAATGTTGCCCGCGTGGTCGAACGGCGTCGTAATGGGCGGAAAAATACCCTGTAGTTTTAGGCTCATACCCGATAAATCCCAGTATGCCACTCGTCCGCCGCCCTAATCGGCCCCGTCCTCCTACGCCCTCCGTTTGGTGGGAGAATACCGAATAGTTGTTCGCACTCGGGAGGTGACTATGAATCGACGCGAATTTCTCCAAGCCGGAGCCGCCGGCCTCAGCTTTGCCGCCGCCGGACTGGGTGAGCAGGCCACCGGCCAGAAGCCCCTGCGCGTGGGCGTAATCGGCACCGGCTGGTACGCCAAGAGCGACCTCTTCCGCCTCATCCAGGTCGCCCCTGTCGAAGTCGTCTCGCTCTGCGATGTGGATCGCAACATGGTCGCCGAGGCCGCCGATATGACCGCCACCCGCCAGCGCTCCCGCAAACGCCCGCGCGTCTGGCACGACTACCGCCAGATGCTCGCCGAAAAGGACCTCGACATCGTCCACGTTGGTACCCCTGACCACTGGCACGCCCTCGCCATGATCGCCGCCGCCAAGTCCGGCGCCGATATTTATTGCCAGAAGCCCATCAGCGTGGATGTCATCGAGGGCCAGTCCATGCTGGCCGCCGCCCGCAAATACGGGCGCGTGGTGCAGATCGGCATGCAGCGCCGCTCCACGCCCCACCTCGTCGAGGCCCGCAATCAGATCGTCAAGGAAGGCCGCCTCGGCAAAGTCGGCCTGGTCGAAATCTACTGCTATTACCACATGCGCGCCAGCGGCAATCCGCCCGATACCGCCCCGCCGCCAAACCTCGATTACGAAATGTGGACCGGCCCCGCCCCCATGCGCCCCTACAACCAGTGGGACCATCCCCGCGGCTGGCGCGCCTTCATGGAATACGGCAACGGCATCATGGGCGATATGGGCGTCCACATGTTCGATATGACCCGCTGGTTCCTGGGCCTCGGCTGGCCCAAACGCATCTCCTCGTCCGGCGGCATCCTGGTCGACAAGGCCAGCAAGGCCAACATCACCGACACCCAGCTCGCCACCTTCGACTACGACGACCTCAAGATTGTCTGGCAGCATCGCACCTGGGGCGAGCCGCCCGACCCCAAGTACACCTGGGGCGCCACGCTCTATGGCGACAAAGGCACTCTCAAAGCCAGCGTCTACAGTTACGATTTCACCTCCACCGTCAAAGGTGTTTCGCCGGTTCACAAAGACGTCACCTACGAACTCGAGCAATACCCCGAGGACAAAACCGAGAAGGACCTCGAAAAGCAGTGCGCGCCCGCCATCCGCCACCACATGCAGGATTTCCTGGCGGCCATTGCCACGCGCGGCAAACCGGTGGCCGATATCGAAGAGGGCTACATCTCCACCACAAGCTGCATCCTGGCCAACCTGTCGATGAAGCTTGGCCGCACCCTGGCCTACGATCCGAAGGCCGGCCGCGTTATCGGGGACGAAGAGGCCAACCGCCTGCTCGCGCGCCCCTACCGCAGCCCCTGGGTCCACCCCACGCCCGAAACGGTGTGACCAAGACCACCTTCGAAGCCCGTAAGGGCAGCCTCGTTGCCGGTACGTGGCGGTCCAACGGGTGTGGATGGCGCCGGAAAAGGGAATAGAGGCCGCTGATGAACGCCGATGAACGCTGATTTTTTTTTGGTTTTCATCAGCGTTCATCGGCGTTCATCAGCGGCCCTTGGTCGCCCGAGTCGTCGCGCGTCGCCATGCCAGAAGGGTTCGCGAAAATTACCGGGCCGCGATGCCTCACTCCGGCGCCCGTCGGCGCGGCAGCTCGCCACGCTGCGCTACCTTGGAATCAGTGCGCATCCTGGCCATCGAATCCTCCTGCGATGAGACCGCCGCGGCGGTGGTCGAAGACGGCCAGACGGTCCTTTCTTCCGTCGTGGCCTCCCAAATGGAGACTCACGGCAAATACGGCGGCGTCGTCCCCGAACTGGCCTCGCGCGAGCACCTACGGGCCATCGTGCCGGTGGTCCGCGAAGCCCTGGTCCGCGCCGGCGTCACGCTCCCCGCCCTCGACGCCATCGCCGCTACCGTCGGCCCAGGACTCGTCGGCTCTCTGCTCGTGGGCCTCACCTACGCCAAGTCGCTCTGCTTCGCCACCGGCCTGCCGCTCATCGCCGTCAACCACATCGAGGGCCACATTCACGCCGTGGTGCTGGAAGCCCGCGCCGCCGGAACGCCCGTGGAATTACCCGCCCTGGCTCTGGTGGTCAGCGGCGGCCATACCCATCTGTTCGAGGTCTGGGAAGCCTTCACTTACCGCCTGCTCGGCAAAACCCGCGACGATGCCGCCGGCGAGGCTTTCGACAAGGTGGCCAAGTTACTCGGCTTCGGCTACCCCGGCGGACCCATCGTCGACCAACTGGCGCCCTTCGGCAATCCCCATGCCGTGCGTTTCACCTACGCCAAAATGAAGGGCAACGCCCTGGATTTCAGCTTCAGCGGCCTGAAAACGGCCGTCCTGCGCTGGGTGCAGGCCCGCGACATGGCGGCCGAAATCGAATCCCGCCGCACTCTTCGCCGCTCCGTCCCACACCCCTCCGTCGATGAGTGGCTGGCCGTCACCCCGCGGCCCACCCTCGACCTGCTGGCCTCCTTCCAGCAGGCCGTCATCACCGAACTGCTCACCCGCGCCGCTGCTTCAGCCGCATCCATCCACGCCCGCTCTCTGATCGTCTCCGGAGGCGTGGCCTGCAACTCCGGCCTGCGCGCCGCCGCCCGCTCCGCCCGCCTGCCCTATTCCGTGTACTTTCCCTCCCCCGGCCTCTCCACCGACAACGCCGCCATGATCGCCGCCGCCGCCTTCCCCAAGCTCCTCCGCGGCGAATTCGCCTCGCTCGAAATTGCCGCCCAGGCCAATCTCACTTTGGCGTAGCGGTGCGCGCGCCGACACCATGCCGGCCCACTGTACTACAATGTGGAACGATGAAGGCTGCTGACGTGGAACCGACTGGCGTCCGGGTGCTCCACAAAACTCTTGACATCCTGGAAACCATCAAGACCGCCGATTCGGGATACAAGCTGGCCGACCTGGCGCGCAAGGTCGATTTCCCCAAGGCCACCGTCTACCGCATTCTGACGACCCTCGAAGGCCGCGGATACCTGGACCGCCGCGCCGACGGCACCTATCGCATGGCCAAAAAGCTGTTCGATCTGCAGCGCACCGAGGCCGTCGAGCAGGTGCTCAACCGCCTGGCCCAGCCGCTCCTCGAACGCCTCGTGAATTCCTGCAAGGAGACCGTCAACCTGGGCCTGCTCGACGCCGGCGAAGTGGTGGTGATCAATACCGTGGAGAGCCCCCAGGCCGTGCGCATGTCGTCCAAGATCGGCAATCGCCGCCTGCCCCATTCCACCGCCCTCGGCAAGGTGCTGCTGGCCGGAATGCCCGATAAGGAAGTAGCCCGCCTGGTGCGCGTCAAAGGCCTGCCCAAGCTCACCGACGCGACCCTCACCACCAAGACCGCCCTGATGGCCGAGATTCAGAAGGTCCGCCAGCAGGGCTGGGCTTTGGACAACCAGGAAAACGAAGTCGAGGGCCGCTGCATCGGCGCCCCCGTCGAAGGCCCCGAAGGCCGCGTCATCGCCGCCGTCAGCATTTCTGGCCCAGTCTTCCGCATGGACCTGTCGCGGGCTAAGAGCCTCGTGCCCGAGTTGAAATCCACCTGCGCCGAAATCTCCCGCGCTGTCCGGTCGCATTTAGGCGCGTAGGGACTGGTCCCCAGTCATGGGGAGAGCACCTATGGCATCCAAAGCCGGCTCACGGGTTCGGCAACTTCTGGCCGTGGCACTCTCCGGCCTGGCCGCTCACCTGACCGGCGAAACTGTCGGCCTGACCCTCGCCAAGGTCCGCCAACGCGCGCGGGAACTCCAGTTACATATCCTCGGGAAGACCGATTGTCGGCCGGACGCGACGTTCCAGAGCTGTATCTCTCCCTACGTGCACCAACTCTCGGCTTTGATTCGCGGCCATACGGTCTGGAAGCTGAACGATACGGCGGGGACACGAACCAGCTCGTTAAGGACCTTCGGGGTGTAGAGGATATTTACCAGAAAATGTGGGCAGCTCGAGGTCCTGCCCCGCCCCCCTCAGAACGCCCGCCCATACTGCACCGGCGGCGCTGCTTCCTCCCCCAGCGTCCGGGCCGCGTGTAGCGGGAAATACGGGTCGCGCAGGAACTCCCGCGCCAATAGCACCAGGTCCGCCTGGCCCTTCTCAATAATCGCCGCTGCCTGCTGCGCGGTGGTGATCAGCCCCACCGCGCCCGTCCGCACGCCGGTTTCGCGGCGGATGCTCTCGGCGAAGGGAACCTGGTAGCCCGGCCGCAGCGGAATCTGCTGGTGCGGCACCTGCCCGCCCGAGGAGCAGTCGATCAGGTCCACACCCAGTTCGCGCAGGCGGCGCGCCAGCTCAATGGATTCCTCCGGCGTCCAGCCGCCCTCGGCCCAATCGGTGGCCGAAATGCGTTGGAATAACGGCAGCCGCTCCGGCCACGCGGCACGCACCGCCTGGGCCGTTTCCAGCGCAAACCGCAGCCGGTTTTCCAGGCACCCGCCGTATTCGTCCTCGCGGAAATTGGCCAGCGGCGAAAGGAATTCGTGAATCAGGTAGCCGTGCGCGCCATGGATTTCCACCACCTCAAAACCGGCCGCCAGCGCGCGTCCGGCCGCCTGCGCGAATGCTTGCGTGACGCCCTGGATCTCCTCGCGCGCCAGCGCCGCGGGTGCCCGGTCGCCCGGCCGGAACGGCACGGCGCTCGGTCCAACCATTTGCCACCCGCCCTCTTCGGGCGCCATCGGAGCGCCGCCTTCCCACGGCCTCCGCACGCTGGCCTTGCGTCCCGCGTGCGCAATCTGCACCCCCGGCACGGCGCCCTGCTGGCGCACGAACCGGGCGATGCGCGCCAGGAATTCGATATGCTCGTCCTTCCAGATGCCCAGGTCGTAGGGCGAAATCCGGCCCCGCGCCTCCACCGCCGCGGCTTCGGTCATCACCAGCCCGGCGCCTCCCACCGCGCGGCTGCCCAGGTGGACCAAGTGCCAGTCTGAGGCAAATCCGTCTTCACTGGAATACTGGCACATCGGCGAAACGGCTATGCGGCTGCGAAACGTGACGTCGCGAATGGTGAGTGGGGCGAACAGGCTCATTCTTTCCAGTATGGCAGCCGGCGCGCGGCCGGGACCCTCAGCTCTTGGGCGTGACCAGGTTCACCCGCACCGGCTTGGCCCCCGCGGGCGCTTTGGCCACTTTGCAAACCAGTTGCAGCGCGGCCACCGGCGAAATCACCCGCGTCAGGCTGCGGTCGGCGTCCGGGCCGGTCAGCACGGCGATCTGCCGCGAGGGCAGAAAGATCTCTATCACCCGGATGCGCTCGGCGCCGTTTCCAAACAGCACCACCAGCTCCTCATCCTCTTTCAGGGCCTTCTGCATGGCCTGAATCTGGCTGAAGATGGTGGCGCCCAGGTTCTCGGCCGCTCCGGCCGCCGGCTGCTCCTTGGGTGCCGGGGCCGTCGCCGAAAGCAGGGCCTCCTTGGCGATCTGCCGTGTGAAATCTCCCAGAGCCATCCTGGCTTGATGCTACCACGCGCGTAACCTTTTCCGCGCCGCGCGGTATCCCGCATATGTCGGTATTCCTGCAGGACCTGCGGTATGCGTTGCGCGCGCTGCGCAAGTCGCCGCTCTTCGCTTCCGTGGCGGTGCTGTCGCTGGCGCTGGGAATCGGCGCCAACACGGCCATCTTCACGCTGATCGATCAACTGCTGCTGCAGCAGCTTCCGGTGCCGCACCCCGAACAACTGGTGCTCTTGACGGCTCGCGGCCACCACTATGGCAGCAATACGGGCGCCAATGCGCTCTCGTACCTGATGTACACCGACTTCCGCGACAAAAATCAGGTCTTCAGCGGAATGTTCTGCCGCTACGGAGATACCTTCAGCGTGAACTTCGAGGGCAAAACCGAGCTGGTGAGCGGCGAATCGGTTTCCGGGAACTACTTCCCGGTGCTGGGGGTGGGGGCGGCGCTGGGCCGCGTCTTCAACGCCTCCGACGACCTGTACCAGGGCGCCCATCCCCTGGCGGTGTTGAGCTACGGCTACTGGAAGACCCGGTTCGGCGGCGATCCGAAAATTCTGGGCCGCAAAATCGTGGTCAACGGATACCCGCTCACCATCATCGGGGTCAGCCGGGCCGGGTTCGATGGGGTGCAGCCCGGCTATTCTCCGCAAATCCGGGTGCCCATCACGATGCACGACAGCCTGCCGAAATCGCCGTTTCCGGAGCTGGGCAACCGGCGCAGGCGGTTCGTGCAAGTGTTTGGACGGCTCAAGCCGGGGGTTACGCTGGAAGCCGCCAAGGCCGGGCTGCAGCCCATCTTTCACCAGACCCTGCAAATGGAAGTGGTCATGCCGGCGTTTGCCAAGGCCAGCACTTACAGCAAGCAACAATTCCTGGCCATGTGGATGGACGTACTGCCGGGCGCCAAAGGCCGGTCGAACCTGCGCGACCAGTTTTCGAAACCGCTGCTGGCGCTCATGGCGGTGGTGGGGCTGGTGCTGCTGATCGCCTGCTCCAACGTAGCCAACCTGCTGATCGCGCGGGCTTCGGCGCGGCAGAAGGAAATCGCCGTGCGGCTGGCGCTGGGCGCGGGGCGGGGAAGGCTGGTGCGCCAGTTGCTGGTGGAAAGCCTGCTGCTCTCGGTGGGGAGTGGCGCGGCGGGAGTGTGGCTGGCGGCGGCCATGGACAAAACGCTGGTGTCCTTTCTGCCTTCTTCCACCCAGGGACTGTCGATCGCGACCTCACCGGACGCGCGGGTGCTGTTGTTCACGCTGGCGATTTCGGTGGTGACTGGCGCGGTCTTCGGACTGGTTCCGGCCTGGCAATCCACGCGGCCCCAATTGGCCGCCACCCTGAAGGACCAGGCGGGCGCGGTGCTGATGGGGGCGCCGGTGAAGCTGCGCAAAGGGCTGGTGGTGGCCCAGGTGGCGCTCTCGCTGCTGCTCCTGATCGGCGCGGGACTGTTCCTCGAGAGCCTCAAGAATCTGAAGGAGCTGAACCCCGGATTCGACGCTGCTGGCCTGGTGAGCTTCGCCGTGGAGCCGACTCTGGAGCAGTACAATCCCGCGCGCACTTTGGATTACTACCGCCGGCTGACGGAGCGCGTGGAGGGCCTGGGCGGAGTTTCGTCGGTGGGGTTGGCGGTCATCCCGCTGCTGGTGGATAACGAATGGGACAGCACCGTCACGGTGGAAGGCTATACCGCCAGGCAGGGCGAGTTTGTCGATCCGCATATGCAGTTCTGCTCGGAAGGCTTCTTCGAAACCATGAAGATTCCGATTCTGCTGGGCCGCGATTTCACCCGCAAAGACGACCAGGGCGCACCCAAGGTGGCGATTGTGAATCAGAAATTCGCCCGGCGCTACTTCGGCGGCGCCAATCCGGTGGGGCGGCACTTGGGGATGGGTGGCAATCCCGGCACCAAGACCGACATCGAAATTGTGGGCGTGGCGGGGGACACCAAGTACGAGAACATGCGCGAGGAAGTGCCCTACGAATTGTATATTCCGTACCGGCAGACCGATTTCGTCACCGGCATGACGGCTTACCTGCGCACCCGCGGCGATCCGGCGAATCTGCTTCCCACGCTCAACCGGGTGGTGCGCGGCGTGGATACCGGCGTCCCCATGTACGACCTGCATACGGTGGATCAGCAAGTGGAGAATTCGCTGGTGACGGAGCGGCTGCTGGCCACGCTTTCGGCCGGATTCGGAGCGTTGGCTACGCTGCTGGCGGCCATCGGACTATACGGCGTGATGGCCTTCATGGTGGCGCGGCGGACGCGCGAGATCGGAATTCGCATGGCGCTGGGCGCGACCGGCGGCTCGGTGGCCTGGATGGTGATGCGCGAAGTGCTGGTGCTGGCGGGCGCCGGCGTGGGGATCGGCTTGGCGGGTGCCCTGTGGCTGACACGCCTGGTAGAGACGCAACTGTTCGGCGTAAAGCCGGCCGACCCGGCGACCCTGGCCGCGGCGGCGTTGGGGATTGCAGCCGTAGCGGCACTCTCCGGGTATCTGCCGGCGCGGCGGGCCACCGCGATCGACCCGATGCGCGCGCTGCGCTGGGAGTGAGCCGGCCTATTTCATGGCGCCCAGCAGGTTGCTGTAATCGTCGGTCCACACGCGCGTCGCAGCCGCGGGCCGCGCCCCATCGCCGCGGTGCGCCACCACCCAGGTGGCTTCATAGACGTCGTCTTCGGGGTTCGGGTCGTTGCGGATCACCCGGGCCTGCAAGCCAGCGTTGGCCGCCTGCGCCAGCACCTCGGGCGCCAGGTCCAGGTACCGGTTGGTGATGTGTAGCGCCACCACTCCGTCAGGCTTCAGATGCGACAGGTACAGCCGGAATGCCTCCGCCGTCAGCAGATGGATGGGGATCGCATCGCCCGAAAACGCGTCTACCGCCAGCAGGTCGAAGGGCGCGCCGGTTTCGCGTTCCAGCGAGAGCCGGCCGTCTCCCGGGACGATCTCGACCGAGCCGCGGCAGTCCGCGAGAAAGTGGAATTGGCTGCGCGCCAGCTCGATATCGGCGGGGTTGATTTCGTAGAACCGGAAATCGTCCCCCGGACGCGCATAGGCCGCCAGGGTGCCGGCTCCCAGCCCGATCACGCCGATGCGCCGCGGGGCTTCGGGCAGGCTGGCAAGCGCCCGGCCGATGCCCGATTCGCGGCCGTAATACGTGGTGGGCACGCGCTCCCGGTCGGGCGCCAGAAACTCCGCGCCGTGATGGATCGCGCCATTGGCCAGAATGCGCACTCCGCCTTTGTCGATCACCCGCAGCGCGCCGTAGAAATTGCGCACCCGCATCTGGGTCTGCGAAAACAGCGCGTCCATCTGCACCGCCGCCACGAACCCCGCCGCGGCCAACAGCGCCAGGCGAACCAGGCGGCGCGGGGAACGCACGCCGTAGAGCAGGCCCAGCGCCAATAGCACGCACAGCGTCACCCCGATGGGCAGCTCCAGAAATCCCGTGAACAGCAGCGGCGCCAGGATGCCCACGAACAGCCCGCCCGCCGCGCCTCCGGCCGCCATCGTCAGGTAAAAGGACGAGAGTAGCTCTGCGCCTGGCTTGCGGCGCGCCAGTTCGCCGTGGCAGAACATGCAGCACACGAACAGCGCCGCCGCGAACAGGCCGATGGTCCAGCGGATGTCCATGCCGGCCCCGCGGTCTCCGGCGCACCAGCCCATCGCCACGCAGGCTGCCGGCAGCGCCACCCGATACAGCGAGGGCCGGTACCAGCCCTCGCGGTCGAAGCACAGGATCAGCGTCAGCAGGTAGACGCTGAGCGGCAGAATCCACAAGAAGGGAATCGGCGCCACGCTCTGGCTGAGGGTGTTGGCGGTGGCCATCCACAGGATGGAGGGGCACGCCGCCAGAATGAACCATAGCAGCCGGGTGGACCGCGTGGGCCCGGAGCTTGCCTCCTTCGCCGCCTCGGGGCTGATTTCGGAGCGAGCCAGCGGCCCGAGCACCGCCGCCGCGCCGGCCAGCACGGCAAACGCCCCGTACGCGGCGGACCACCAACGCAACTGTAGCGAGACCGGCATCAGCGGCTCTACGGCCACCGGGTACAACAGCAAAGCCGCCAGCGACGCCAGGTTGGAAAGCGCATAGAGGCGGTACGGAAAGGCCGGCTTGAGCCGCCGTGCAAACCACACCTGCACCAGCGGCGCATTGGCGGAAAGCAGAAAATACGGCAGCCCCACCGAGACGGCCAGAAGCATCACGATGCGCCCCGCGGCGTCGTCCGGCCCGGCCGGCTTCCAGGATGCCCGCGGCGCCACCGGCAGCACTAGCAGGCTGGCCGCCAGCAGTGCCAGGTGCAGCACGGCCTGCGCTCGGGGCGTGAGGTGCCGCGCGCTCCACCAGGCATACGCATACCCCGCCAGCAGCCCCGCCTGAAAGAAGAACAGCACGCACGCCCACACCCCCGCCGCCCCGCCGAACCACGGCAGGATGGCCTTTGCCATCATCGGCTGGATGAGAAACAGCAGCAGCGAGCCGCTGAAGATGGTGGAGGCGAAAAGCAGTTTGGGGCGCACGAGGGCCAATCCTTATTCGCCGAGTTTGGGAAACAGGGCGCGGTCGAGAATGCGGCGGGTGAGTTCTTCCATGGTGAGGTACTGATCCTTTTCGCGGTCGCGGTAGAACAGCTTGTCGCCGGGCAGCATGCCGACCTCGATCACCAGCGGCGAGCCGGCGCGGTCGATCTGAAATCCCGGAATCGCCGGGACGCTGAGGACTTCAATGCGCGACTGATCGCGCCACAGACCCAGGTGCCGGTCCCGCACCAGGATGCGGATGCGCTGGGGCTGGGATTCGATCTCGATGGCGCCCGCCCCGAAGGCCGCGTTGTAGCTCTGCACGCAGGCCGCGAGGCCGCTCTGCAATTCGGCCGAGGCGCGCGGCAGCCGCTCCAGGATCATCGACTCCCGCTCGCGGCGTTCCTTTTCTTCGGTTATGCGCATCTGGAGCCACTGAAAATCGGCCATCGCCATACGCTTTCTATGGTAACCAACCCGCGCAGGCCTTTCCAGGAAGCCCACGCGCCCGGCCCGCCGCGCAGCCGGTGCGGCGAACCGGAACAACCGACCCGGCCTGTAACTACCCAGACCAGGCCAGCTCAACAGGGTGATCTGGTTTTTTATAGAACGCTGCGAGCTTGCCTACTTTAGCCTCGGGTCGAAAGAAAAGGGATCCGGTGGACCAAACGTAATTCCTGGGAATTCAGGGTGAAAGACGTTGATGACATAGTTCCACTCCCGGGGGATGACCGCCGACGGGACACGGAGGACAGCAGAACCCTTACTCGCAATCCAAGCTCTTCCGTATTCCTGAGTGACGGGCATTGGAATTGGCTGATCCCAGCCGCTGGCGAGCACCGCCTTCGGTACGTCTATCAGCGAGATGCTGTCTGGCAGAAAGATCGGCGTGATCACAAAGTCCCTTGGGAGAACCGAATAATGGACAAGAATCTCAATGACCGCCAATGACCTGGATGCAGCCGCATAAATGACTTCCGTTCCTTTCGGATTCCAGCGGCCGCCATTTGCCGAAGCTCCCCTACCGTCATTTGCAAGATACCGACCGGAGTGCAGTCGATAAACTTCAGTCAAAGAACGCCGTGCTCCAGATTGGTAAGAACAGACAGAACTTGATCCTTGCCTGTCGAATCATGTAGGCGGGAAATCGGTGTGGCGAACCCTAGCGCCCGAACTGGCGTGCCAAGCCATCGCATGGCCTCCTCACGGCTCCCAATCACACGGATTGCCTGCTGGATTACAGGTTCGATGTCCACGTCTTGCTGAGGCTGCCTGGGACGGGAAGGCCCGGGCGCGGACATCGTTCCTTCTAGTGCCGGCGAACCGGCAAGCATTGGAGCTTCGACCGCAACACCACGAAGGATCTTCACACCGTCAACTGCTCCATCGTAACCCACGTAACCCACCGGATGTCCCTCCCCTGTCCGCATTATAGAACGGGTCGTACTCAAGCCTCTGGGTTCTGTTGCACGTGTACAATGAGACCATCTATCACCGCCATCCGGCTCCCGCCCATCGAATACGACCCCGTTCCCAGGAAGCTGCGCCCCGCGATGAAGGCTACCAGATTTCCGGCGTCATCCCTCAGCAGCCGGTAGACTCCCGGCTGGCCCGCTATGTTCTGAGCCTCATGCTCCAGGTATGCCAACACGGCCTCTTTACCTTCGGCAATAGTGGTCATCCGAAAACGCCTCCGGCTCAATCGTAACAGCTCTACCCCGGAGGAAGAACCGCACCCGTTTTGGAAGCGGGACAGCGCCATCCTGGTCATCCCCCGGCAGTGCCACCTCCCCTTACGCCTTGCCTGCCGGCCGCAACAGGATTAACATCTCTATATCCCTCTCGGAGGTCCAAAATGTTCAAAGCCGCGCTGGCCATCTGTGCTCTACTCCTACCTGTGCTCTCCCACGCCCAGGTGAAACTTCTCCGCCATCCCACCTATTCCAAAGGCAAAGTCGCCTTCAGCTACCTGGGCGACATCTGGATCGCCAATGAAGACGGCTCAGGCGTCCTGCGCCTCACCGACAACGAGGCTCGCGACCAGTACCCCCGCTTCTCGCCCGACGGCAACTGGATCGCCTTCTCCTCCAACCGCGAGGGCAACGACGACGTCTACGTCGTCCCCGCCACCGGCGGCAAACCGCGCCAGATCACTTTTAACAGCGCTCCGGACACCGTCTCCGGCTGGACCCCCGACGGCAAGTACGTCATCTTCTCCTCGGCGCGCGCCAAGGGGGCCTTCCCCAGCGTGGCCACGCTCTTCGAGGTCCCCGTGGAGGGCGGCATCGAGCAGCCCCTCCCCGTCGATTGGGGCGCCTGGGGCAGCTTCTCGCCCGATGGCAAAAAGCTGGTCTTCCAGCGCCATCCTTCCGTCTGGTCGCGCAAGCACTACCGCGGCGCCTATGCTGCCGACATGTGGATTCTGGATCTCCCCACCAAGACTTATAGCAGCAGCCGCCTGGGCGACCCCGCCTATCGCGGCAACTCCCTCTGGCCCATGTACGGCGCCGATGGCTACATCTACTTCGTGGCCGACATCACCGCCAACGAGAAGACCATCAAAAACAACAGCCCCCAGGTGATGAAGAGCATCAACAACATCTGGAAGGTCTCCGAAAAGGGCGGCATGCCCATCCAGGTCACCCATCACACCGATGGCAACCTTTTCTTCCCCAGCATCTCGGCCGACCGCAAGACCATCGTCTACGAAGACAACTTCGGCCTCTGGAAGCTCGACACCGCCAGCGGCAGAACCAGCGAAATCCGCATCGACATCAAGTCCGATTCCAAAACCAACGACACCGAGCTGGTCACCATGACCAACCAGGCCGAGAGCTTCAACCTCTCGCCCTCCAACCAGCGCGCCGCCATCGTGGTTCACGGCGAGGTGTTCACCGTCGCCACCGGCCGCGGCGAGCCGCAGCGCGTCACCGAAACTTCCTGGCGCGAGCAGGACGTGCGCTGGTCCCCCAATGGCAAGTGGCTGGCCTTCGTTTCCGACCGCACCGGCCGGCAGGAAGTCTGGATCTCCGACGAGCTGGGCAAGACTCCCAAAAAGCTCAGCGACGACGATTGCGACAAGACCGCCATCGTCTGGGCGCCCGATTCCAAATCGCTCTTGTGGAATGGCAGCGACCACAAACTGCGCCGTGTGGCCATCGATTCGGGCCAGACCGACATCCTGGTGGAAAACCCCGGCGGCAACATCGGCACCCCCCAGTTTTCGCCCGACGGCAAGTGGATCTCGTATTCCAAGCAGGATAACCTGCTGCGCAACCATGTCTTCATCCGGAATCTGGCCTCCGGCGATGAGCACATGATCGCCTCCGACCAATTCCAGGTGGCCACCGGCGCCAAGTGGACTCCCGATGGCAAGAAGCTCCTGCTGATCGGCGGTGTCACCCTGCCCAGCATGGCCTCCACCGGTTTCCGCGGCACGCCCAATCAACTCTACAGCGTGGCCCTTACCCACATGGACAAGGCCCCCGACGATCGCGAAATCAACACCGAAGAGCAGGCCCTGGCGGCCCTCGCCGAAGGTGGCAACGGCGGCGGGCGGGCCGGGCGCGGCAGTGGCCTGGCCCCTCAAAACGTCACCGTCAACATCGAGTGGGACGACATGGAGCGCCGCGTCAAGAAGCTCACCAGCATGACCAGCTCGGTGAATAACGTGGTGCCCGCTCCCGATAGCCGCATCTACGCCTTCATGGCGGCCGGCGGCGGCGCGGGCGCGGCTCCGGAGCCCGGCGCGGGCGGCGGCGGTCCGGCCATCTACACCATCGCCGAAGACGGCACCGGGTTGCAGCGCCTCAATACCACCGTCGCGGCGGCGGGCGGTGGACGCGGGCGTGGGGGACGCGGCGGCGGTGGAGGCTTCGGCGGCGGTAACGAACCGCAGTGGACCCGCGACAGCCGCAGCATCTATTTCTCGGCCGGCGGCGGTATCTACTCGGTAGCCGTTCCGGCGGGCGGCGGATCGGCGGAAGCCCCGGCTGCAACCGGCGGCGGCGGACGCGGCGGGCGCGGAGGCAGAGGCGGTGGCGCAGCGGCAGCACCGGCGGCCACCAACGCCAACGGCGCCGCACCCCACCAGGTCACCTTCACCGTCCGCATGGTAGTGGACCGCGTGGCCGAACGCCAGCAGGTCTTCGAAGAGGCCTGGCGCGTCATGAAGAACCGCTTCTACGATGCTAAAATGCACGGCGCCAACTGGGCCGCCGCCAAGGATACCTACGAATCGCTGCTGCCCAACATCGCCGATACCGAAGAACTCCACAACGTCATCATGGAGATGATCGGCGAGATGAACGCCTCCCACACCGGCATTTCGGGCGGCGGCAACCTCCCCGGCGACGCTCCCGCGCAGGAGCGCATCCAGACCCGCAACCCCGGCTTCGACCTGGCCCCCGATTCCTCCGGCTACTACAAGGTCTCGTCGATCATTCCCAAAGGTCCGGCCGATTTCGAATACGTCAAGCTCGCCCCCGGCAACTTCATCCTGGCGGTGAATGAGAAGCCGCTCAAGACCACCGACAACTACTGGGAGCTGTTCAATGTGCTGCCCGGCCGCAAGCTGGATTTCGTGGTCAACTCCAAACCCTCGCTGGATGGCGCCTGGACCGTCAGCCTGGAGCCGCTTTCGGGCGCCGCGCTTTCCAATCTGGAGTACGAAAACTGGGTGGCCGCCCGCAAGAAGATGGTCGAGAAGCTCACCAACGGCGAAATCGGCTACCTGCACATCAAGGCCATGGATGCCCCCTCGCTCCTGAAGTTCCAGGAGGACCTCATCGATAATCGCGGCAAGAAGGCCCTCATCATCGACCAGCGCTTCAACGGCGGCGGCGGTATTGACCAGGAACTGCTCGAAATCCTCAACCAGCGCAAGGAATACCAGCGCACCCGCGGCCGCGATTCGCTCGACGTGCCGCGGCCCGTGGAGGCTTTCTTCGGCCCCATGGTGGTGCTGCAGAACGAGCGCTCCGCCAGCGATGCCGAAATGTTCCCGGCCGGCTTTAAGGCCCTCGGCTTGGGCAAAGTCGTAGGCACCTACACCATGGGCGCCGTCATCGGCACCGGGTCGTTCACCCTGCTGGATGGCTCGGCCCTGCGCACTCCGGGCGCGGGAGTCTACACCGCCGATGGCACCAACATGGAGAGCTACGGCGTGCCCCCGGATGTCTATCAGGACAACACCCCCACCGATTTCGAGGCCGGCCACGACCGCCAGATCGAAAAGGCCATCGAGGTGTTGCGCTCCGAAATGAAG
>DATJRE010000248.1:0-15084 GCA_035505095.1 Bryobacteraceae bacterium
AGACCTACCTTGCCCGCTCCGGTAAAGGTGTTGTCCTCGCCTTGCAGGATGCGGCGGTGGTCCACATAGACCTGAAAGCGGTTGCCGCGGGCGGAGACTTTCAGGATGCTCCAGGCGTTGAAGGGGATGTCGTGTCTCACGCCGGCGACCAACGGAATGCGGCGCCCATTTTCCACCTTGTCTACCGCTACGGTGTTCTGGGTCACGTTGGCCCGGACCAGGTAGTAGTTGTTCTCGTCGCGGTAGCGCCAGACCAGCCCGCCCCCGGGGTCCTCCCGGCCGGCAACCGGCTTAATGCGGACGCTCACATCGCCGTCGCGCAGGCTGAGGTTGTCCAGAATGGCCAGGGGGGCGCGGTTGGCGGCCGGATCGCTGGACAACTGGGCCAATACATAAGGTTGCGTGGGGGCGGAGCGATCCCGGCGAATCTCCCAACGCCCGGCAGGCCCACGGTTGGTTCCGATGCTCCAGCCAGCCGGCGCCTTACCTAGCTGGCTGTTATCGAAATTGATCACCTTGCCGCCGGAAGCCAGCAGCCCCAAGGAGATCATCCAACCTAACGTCTTCATGCTATTGGACTACGAATGGGCCCAGGATCTGCACCCACCGAATTGATTTTAACCCAATTGCCGGCTGCCCGGTGACGGTTAGGGGTGGGTAGTCCGGCACGCTGGTGTGGGGATGCACTAACCGGCGTACTACCGGTAGCTACCGGAAAAAGCCCACCGAACCAAGCTTTCAACCTTATTGACGGCCATGCGATAATCGCACCCATGGGCGCAGCATCTCAGTCGATTCTTCGCACTTCGACAACTTTCCTGGCTTTGGGCCTGGGCACGGCCTTGCTGGCCCAGCCGCCCGGCGGCCGTGGCGGCTTTGGCGGCCCGATGCCGGAGGGCCTCCGCCAGGCCCAACAATTGCTGCGGCAGGGCAAGACCGAAGAGGCTTTGGCGGCCGTGCGCGCGCAACTGGCTGCCACGCCGGATTCCCCGCAGGTGAACAACGCCGCTGGAACGCTGCTGGACCTGATGGGTCACGGCGCGGAAGCCCGCCAGGCTTTCCAAAAACTGATCGATACGGCCACCACGCCGGCGGCCAAGGCCAACGCCGAGCGCGCCATGGCGATGTCTTACGCCTTCGAAGGCGACTGCCGGAACACCGTCAAATACGAGCAGAGGGTCTTCGATTACTGGGTGTCGCAGGCAGCCGGCGAGGGTTCCGATCCGCATAATGCCTTTTACCAGCAGGGTGAAATGGCCGATGAGGCAGCCCGCGTGTGCATCGATTCGGGCGACCTGGACACGGCCCACAAGTATTACAAGATCGGGTACGAGGCAGGCATCAAGGAACCCGACATTTCCGCCGGCCGCAAACTCTTGTGGGAGTTCCGGTGGGAGCACGCCCAGGCGCGCATAGCGGCCCGCCGCAACAACCCCTCGGAAGCCCGTAAGCATGTGGCGGCGGCCCAGGCGGCGCTCGAAAAGATGACCACCGCGGACCCCGGCTTGGCCAACCAGCAGAAGCAGTTTCTCCCCTACCTGACCGGCTACGTCGCCTTTTATGGCGGCGATTACAAAACTGCCCTGGCCGATTTTCAGCAGGCCGGCGGCAATGATCCGTTCATCCAGTGCATGCTCGGCGAAACCTACGAGAAGCTGGGCGATAAGGACAAGGCCATGGAAGCCTACCGCCGCGCAGCCGCCACTACCGCGCACAACCCGCCGGCCGCCTATGCCCGGCCGTTTGCGCTTAAGAAGCTGGACTAACGCGATGCGCCTGGCCGTTCTCGCCGTTTTCGCCGCTGCCTGGGCTGCGGGCGCGCAAACCGGCGATCCCAAACCCTTCGACCCGAAAATGCCGGTGTCCGTTCCGGAAGCTTCGGGCACGGTGAAGGACGCGCCCACCCTGCGCTACATCGACACCACGCTGGGCACCGGAGCGGCGGCCGCACCGGGAATGGAGTACACCGTCCAATACACCGGCTGGCTGCGCGACGGGACGAAATTCGATTCCTCAATCGGCCGAGACCCCATCAAATTCGTGCAGGGCCGGCACCTGGTGATTCCCGGGTGGGACATGGGATTCGAGGGAATGCAGGTGGGCGGCACGCGGCGGCTGTTCATTCCCTACCAGTTGGCGTACGGGGAACAGGGGCGCGGCCCCATTCCGCCCAAGGCCGAATTGATTTTCGACGTCGAACTGCTGGCCGTGAAGCAGGTGCCGCCGGCGCCCGCTGCCGCCGACCTGCTGTTGCCCTTCGACGAACTGCGCGATCACGTGCTGGCGCTGGCCGAAGCCGTTCCGGAGGAGAAATACACCTGGCGTCCGGCGGCGGGAGTGCGGTCGTTCCAGGAAGTCTTTCTGCACATTGCGCTGGGCAACCGCCTGATGTTGAAGATCGCCTCAGGCACGCCAAAGGACGCCGTGCTTAAGGAGATGGACGAGAATTCGGCGGCCGAAAAGGCGCCCGCGACCAAGGCCCAAATCCTGCAGAAATTGCGCGACAGCTTCGGCCAGGTGCGGCAGACGCTGGAGAATGCGCGCCCCGGTGCGCTGGCTCGCGATGTGGATTTCTTCGGCACGGCAACCACCCAGCGCGGGGTTCTGGCATCCATCGATACGCACATCGCGGAGCATCTCGGCCAGGCAATCGCGTACGCGCGGATGAACGGCATCGTACCGCCATGGTCTAAGTAAGCCGCACCGGCTCAGCCAGGGTACCTGGCAGCCAATTTGCGTGATACGCGCGAGCTATCGTGCGTCCCGCGCGAGCACCCGCAGATCGGCTTTTAGCCCCGCCGTCGCGTCGGATATGTGGACGTAAACCGGCGCCGGCCGCCAGGCTAGGCAACCTCTAATGGATCTCGGCCCTGTGATCGTCTGCAACCGTGAGTATTTGCTGCATCAATTACCCGGAAGATCCGTCGGCCGCCCCGTAAGCCCCACCGAGATCGGCGACAAGCTTCAGTTTACACGCACCCTGTGAGCGCTCTTGGGCAGGGCGAACGAAGATGACGGTATATTCGGGTTCACCAGCAGGTGGGAGAATTCAGCCAGGCGATAACCTCCATCGGGGAAGTCGAATTTCTGGCGGATGGCACAGTTGGTCTTGTCTGAGATCCAGAGCGTCACTTTGCTCAAGCGCTTTCTCAGGTCCGCTGACTTGGGAACCAATTCCACAAACGTGGTGTCCTCCTGGTTGACAACTTCGCGCTTGAGAATTGCGATGGTGTAGCTTTTGGCCAGTTCGGAACCCGCCACCCCGAATCCCAGTTGGAAAAGTTGTTGCGCAATATCTTTATATTGGCGGATATCGTATTCCTGGAACTCATCAATTTTCGGATGATAAATTTGGGCCGTTTGATCGTGGAGCACCACAGTGGAGGCATTGGGTCCCGTGATCGAAATCGACATGCGAATCTTGCCCGGCGAATCCCGCCGGAGGGCGATCCTACCGGACTCCTGCTCATCTTCGTTGATGCCGGCCACGTGGTTTGTCGTGTGGATATCGGCCGTCACGCCGCGGAAGGACTGCGCAAAGCGATCCAGCCGAGCCAGGAGTTCGGCCGACGCTTGCCCAAAACCTAGAGCGGCAATCATGGCTGCGAGCACTACCCGTCGAGACAGAATCCGCATTTTTACTTACGCTATTATACTTTCTTGACCAACCGGATCGTCGTTGAGAACTTGAAGCACCGAATTATGCGGACTCTTGCCGGCGCGGTCGCGATTGCCGTGCAGGTGGCGATGGTGCTGACGCTGGTCGGGCTTAGCCGGGGCATGGTCGGGGACGCTCAGGCGCGTGCGCGCGGAGTGGGCGCCGATGTGGTGGTCCGTCCACCCGGCAGCACTGTCTTTTCCTTTAGCGGAAACTTTCCGGCAACGGCTCTGAAGATGGTGCGCGAGGAACACGGAGTCACGCTGGCTACCGGCACGCTGGTTTACGCCCTCGGCGGAACGGAATCCATAACCGGAATCGATCTTGCCGAATTCAACGCAATGAGCGGCGGCTTCCGCTACCTCAAGGGAGGGCCGCTACGCGGGCCGGACCAGATTCTGGTGGATAGTATCTATTCCCGTGCCCATAGCGCGGAGTTCGGCAGTTGGGTTGAGTTGATGAACCGCAAGTGGCGTGTGGCCGGCGTAGTGGAACCCGGCAAGATGTCGCGAATTTTTACCGAACTGGCGCCTCTGCAAGACTTAACCGCGAATAATGGACGAATCTCCGCGATATGGGTCAAGCTGGCGAATCCCACCCAGACCGATGCCACCGTCGCAGCCCTCAAGCAAAAGCTGCCAGGATTTCAGATCTTTTCGATGCAGGAGTTGCTTTCGCAGATTACCGAGACGAACGTGCCCATGCTTCGGCAGTTCACAGGTGTGGTAATAGGCATCGGCGTCCTATTTAGCTTTGTGACCGTCTTCCTTGCAACTTACACGGCGGTTCTGGAGCGTACGCGCGAGATTGGCATACTAAAGTCGCTAGGGGCTTCACCCGCATTCATTCTGAATATTCTGCTGAGGGAGACGGTAGCGCTGGCGCTGGTGGGTTCAGCGCTGGGCATTATTATGACGTATGGCACTCGGTGGCTTTTGTCCGTTCTGGCGCCCATGATGATTCAGGTAATCGTGCCGGACTGGTGGCCGATTGCCACGGCAATTTCGATGGGTGGGGCATTTGCGGGTGCGCTCTATCCCGGTTTGCGTGCGGCTCGTCAGGATGTGGTAGACGCGTTGGCGTATGAGTAAGCCCGGTGCCTGAACCGTTGCGTTACGGTGAATCCCACACTGGTGGATGTGTTGCGGAACTCGGCCCTCGGGGCCCAGGCCAGCGACAGAAGCCGCTTGCCAGGCGCAACTTCGAGCTTGAAATTCCGATCCTTGGACCTGCTCCGGCCTGCCCACCTCCGCACCATCGAGGATGTGGCGCGCCGGCAACACGGCCATCCAGCGGGTAGGCCACTCTGCGATTCTTCTCGGCCGTGGCCGGCGCCGCGTCGCGGGCGCAAATCGGGAACCCCTTGCCCGATGGCGCCGGCTGCGTTGCCGCGAAGGGTTTGCCGGCGTCGGCGACAAGGGCGGGGAGGGCGCCCGGCAAACGGGCCCCCGGCCGCAGATGCGCCAGCGGTGGCGCATTTCGCGCCGGCGCGCCGTTCCCGCCAGGCTCCGGAGGCGGCCACTGGGTCACCACTACCCCGCCTGCTCCCCCTCCCGCCCGCTGTACAATAAGTTCTGGTGCGGCCCGCGCTGGAACAATGCGGGGGCGGGCTGCGTATCCACTAAGGAGTGCTTCCCATGCCTATGACTGCCATACACACGCCCACTTTGGGACAAATCCATGCGCTCCTCGCCGAGAGGGGCTTCGATGTTTCCGAATCCGGCCCTGATACACTGAAGATTACGGAGGTTCATAGCGGGGTCTCCCTCCAGGCGGTCCTGCAAGGCGAGATTCTGTTCTTCTCGCTGACCTGTACGGTGGTGGCCGAAGAGGCCATCACGCCGGGGCTGCTGGCGCAGATGCTGGCGGCCGATAACGGCATCCACACCTCGCACTTCCAGCTTTATGACGCTGGCGAGGGCAAGGTAGCCATTACCCTGGCCAATTTCTGCAAGTTGCAGGAAATGGGGCCGGACGATGAGGACGATATCCTCTCCTGCGTACATTTCCTTTTGGTCGACGTGATGACGGCCCGGCATCTGCTCGGGTCGCTCGAATCCTAACGGAGAACTCATAATGCCATTTCTTTCCGACATTTTCGGCCGCATGGGCCGCGTGGCTCGCGGCTCGGCCAATCAGGGCGTGGACGCCCTGGAAGACGCCCACTTCGAATCCACGGTGCGCCAGACGGTGGCGGACATGCGGACCGAGCTGAATAAGGTCATCAACGCCTCCGCCATGGCCATGAGCAACTATAACCGCCTGGACGCGGAGTATCAGAAGTACTTGCGCCAGTCGCAGGAATGGAAGGATCGCGCCAGCCTGGCACTGGATGCGGGCAAGGAAGACCTGGCCCGCCAGGCGCTGGCCAGGAAGAGCGAATGCGATCAGCAGTCCGCCTCCATGCAGCAGGGCGTGGAGGCCGCTCACGCGACCAGCGAAAAACTCAAAGCCCAGGTCACTGAGCTGAAGCGCAAAATCGACGAGGGCGAGCGCACCGCCACCACCCTGGTGGCGCGCAAGAATGCCGCCGAAGCCCAGCGCAAGGTGGCCGAAGCCATGTCGGGCGTGGGCAGCGCGGACAACGCCTTTTCGGCCTTGAAGCGCTTCGAAGACACGGTTTCCAAGGAAGAGGCCACGGCCCAGGCCTACGACCAGATTGCGGCCACCGGCAAGGACGAAAACCTGGAGGCCCAGTTCGCGGCCCTGGGATCGCACAGCGTGGATTCGGAGCTGGCGGCGCTCAAGGCAGAGCGGCTGCAGAAGGCCAATCCGGCGCCCACGTTTCCGCCGAAATCGCTGGGACCGGGCGAATCCATCGCCACGGAAGCCGGCGGAGGAAAGGCCGGCGCCTAGACCGGCTGCCGGAGGTCTATGCATACCTTTGCCGTGGAGGCCGTTCTCGCCGTCCTGCTGGTGATCGTTCTCATGAACCTGTTCAAAAAGAAGCCGGAGCCGGTGCGCACTCCCGGGCCCGACTTATCCAACCTGAAGCCCACCGACGCCCGCACCGGTGACGTGATTTCGGTGGCGGGCGCCGGCGATAACATGGCGGACCTGGATTTCACCGCCGACCGCACAACGACGTTCGAGGCCGGCTCCCGGAACTGGACCGAATTGAGCGGCACTTACCGCGAGCGGCGCGTGGCCCTGCGCGTGGCCATGGAAGACGAGTTGGAAGTGGCCCTGCACAACGACCCGCGCCAACTGACCATCGAAGACCTGGGCGTTTCCGAAGACGACCTGGCCCAAATGGACGAGCGGCAAAACACCGGGGACAGTTTCGATTTCGACAACAAGACCTGGCTCTACCGGCTGAGCCGCGAGGCCAAGGCCACCCGCGACGACCAGCGGCAGCCCACCGGCTTCTATTACTGGGAATTCCGCGAGAACGGCGGCAAGGGCCTGCTCACCGTGCGCAAGCCGGAGGGCGAGCCGTTTGGGGTGACTCTCTACAACGGAGTTGCGGCGGGGGATGTCACCGTCTACCGGCGGTGAGAGGAAGACCGTGAACCGATCCGTATGGAAGTTTCTGGCGGCCCTGATCATCGTCCTGATGGCGGTGGTCGCGGTGTCCGACCTGGATGGGTTGCCCCGCAGCCTGAAAAACCGCATCGACGCCGAGCGTAAAGCGCTGGCCTCGTCCCAGTCGCGCTTTCATGCGGCGCAGGACGAGGTACTGAGCGACCTGCAAACGCAGTCCGATTTGTTTCACGGAATCGGCTCCGCCCAGCAATGGCCGGACCAGCTTTCGCAGTCTCTGGGAGACCTGGACTACGCCTCGCGCGACATGGACCAGCTCGACCAGATCCGCCGCCAGGATCGCGGCAGCCAACAGCAGCAGGCCGAAACCCTGCTGGCGCAGGAGCACGACCTGCGCACCAAGGCGCTGGATTCGGCGGTGGCGATTCAGAAGCAAGCCGCCCACTGGGTGGATCTGAAACAGCACCTGCCGGACGCAGTGACGGCCATGGACCACGACGACCAGTCGGTGGCGTCCTTCGACCTGTCCTCGCTGGCGGCGCTGGTTCAGCATACCGAAACGGATTGGCCGGATAAGAAGGCCGACCTCGACGCGCGCCTGGCCGCGCTCCAGAAGGAAGTGGCCGATAGCCAGGCCGCCTGGCAGAAGAGCGCCGATGCGCGCCGCGAGGCGGCGGCCGGCGACACCGCCCACGTGGATTACCCGCTGCTGTTCGGAACGGCCGATGAATTGAAGACCACCGCCGCCGACCTGGCCGCCAAATCGGCCGAAATCAAGGCCCTCAGCACGCAGCTCTACGACTCCTGGGACAAGCTGCTGGTGGATATGGAGGTGCGCGGGCACTTCAGCGGCAAGACCTGGGACCAGAAAGTCCGCACGGTGACCACGCACTATCCGGACGCCACCATGCGCGACGGCAAGACCACCTCCGACGAGAAATGGGTGGATGTTTCGCAGGCCACCTACAACTCCGAGAAGAACGACCTGGGGATGGCCATCGAGCACAAGGCTGCCGGCAAGTACGACAGCGAAGCCGAGCGTGTGGCGCAGCCGGCCGGGTTTGCGTATGTGGCGCCGCTCTCGGTGGGGCGCAATCAATACGGCTACTGGGACCACAGCGGCGGCCACGACTTCTGGGTTTTCTACGGCCAGTACGCCCTGCTGCGCGACCTGCTGTTCAACCACGATTACCACCCGCTCGACCGCTACGAGTGGGAGGGTTACCGCGACTCCTGGTCCACCGGGCGCACGTATTACGGCCGCGACCCTAACTACGGGGACGCCCCGCGGTACGGCACGCAGGGAACCAGCACTCAGAGCCGCTATTCGGGCAGCACCTTCGCCAAAAGCGGCGGATTCAAGGATTCCAAGTACGCCTCCAAGGCGGGCAGCTACCGCGACTCCCGGTTCGCCTCGCCGAATGCGGGCGACCCCAATGCCGACCATTCGCCGCATCGCTTCGGCTCGGGTTCGAGTCCGGCGCCGCGCTCCTTCTCGCGGCCTTCTCCACGGCCCTCCTACCGCCCGCCCAGCGGCGCGCGGCGGTTCGGGAGACATTAAGCGCGAATGCGCCGGGCGGCCTGGCTGCTGCTTCCCGCTGTGCTGGCCGGGCAAGCCGATCTCAGCCAATGGCAGGTGCCGGCGCCCCTGCGCGCGTTGGGTTACACGGCGGAGCCGAGCCACGAAGGTTGCCACAGCGCGGCGTGCACGGTGCTGCTGCCGCCGGACAACGCCCCTCCTGGCTCTTTCGGAAATTTCCAGCAGACGCTCGATGCCGCCACTTTCCGCGGCCGCAAAGTCTCCCTGAGCGCGTGGGTTCGCGTAGAAAACGGCGGTTCCTTAGCGCCCGGCGATCGTGCCCAGATGTGGCTGCGCGTGCTTCGCCCCGATCGCCAGACCGCTTTCTACGACGATATGGGCGACCGGCCGATTGTCTCCACCGAATGGCGGCGTTACGAAATTGCGGGCGAAGTCGCGGCCGATGCGCAGTCGATCCAAATCGGCGTCCTTTCGTTCGGCAAGGCGCGTGTGTGGATCGAGGGCGTGCAACTCATTCGCGGCGCGGCGCCGACCTCTGCCGAAATCGACGCGCGTCGTGAGATCGCCTCCATCTACGCGCAGATCGATGCCGCCTACGGGCGGGGCGACGTCTCTGAAATGACGCGCCGCGCACTGCCGGATGCCCAGATCGTGATGGGGCAGCGGAGTTCGCCTCTGGCCGCCGCCATCGCCCAGATCGCCGCCGAAATGAGCAAGGGGACCAGCATCGAATCGCGCTCCACAGTGACGTCCGTCGCCGTGGCTGCGGGCGCGGCGGTGGTTTCGGTCAACAACGATTCGCTGATGACCGCGGCTTCCCGTAGCGAGTTGCTCTCCTTCAGCCGCGACGCCTGGGTGCGCACCGCTGCGGGATGGAAGTTGCAGGAAACGATGCTGATCTCCAGCCGCGCCGTGACGCCGCGCACCGATGCTGCCACGGCCCGTGCGGTGGCGGAGGAACTGACCCGCCGCGCGGCGCCGCTGAACGGGATGGAGGGCGATACCGGCCTGGACTCGTTCGGTAGGGCTGTCGGTGATGCCCGCATTGTGGCCCTGGGCGAGGCCACCCACGGCACCAGCGAGTTCTACCGCTTGAATCAGCGGCTTTTCGAGTACCTGGTGCGCCAGAAGGGATTCACCGTGCTGGCCATCGAGGCCAACTGGCCCGAATCGCTGGCAGTCAACCGGTATATCCAAACCGGTGAAGGCGATCCGCGGAAGGTCCTGGCGGGGATGAATTTCTGGACCTGGTACACCGAGGAAATGCTCGACCTGATTGAGTGGATGCGAGCCTACAACCAATCGCCGGGCAAGCATGCCACCCTGACGTTCACTTCCTTTGACATGCAATTTGGCCACGAGGCTGCGGATAAGGCCGTGGACTATCTGAAGGAGTATGCCCCGGACCTGGCAGGCGTGGCGCGCGCGGTCTACGGCGAGGCGTACGACATTGAGGCCCACCGCGGCGCCCTCTACGACGCGCGCGCGGAGGGGGTGGCCGCGCAACTGGCCAGCGTGGCGCACGAATTCGACACGCGGCACCGCGAGCTGACCGAAGCCTCGGGCGAAGAGAAGTGGCGCGACGCGCGGCAGGCGGCAGCGGTAGTGCAGGAAGCCTGCACCCTGCGGATCGCCGGCCGCGGCCCAGGCTATCGCGACGAGGCCATGGCCGGCAACGCGGAGTGGATCGCCGGCGAAGCGTTCCCGCGGGAGAAGATCGTGCTCTGGGCGCACAATGCGCACGTGCGCACCCAGGGCGATCCGAAGAGCATGGGCACGTTCCTGCGCGAGCGGTTCGGCCGGCAGCTCTACGTGGTGGGCTACGCATTTCGCCGCGGCGGCTTGCGCGCGAAAGGCCCCGAGGGTGGCACGGCCGCCGATGTGAAGGTATTCGACGCGCCGCCTTCGCCCGAAGGATCGGGTGACGCCGTACTGAGCGGGGCGCGGCTGCCGCTCTTCTTCCTGGACCTGTCCAGCGTGCCCGCTGCGGGCGCCCTGGGCCGCTGGCTGGCCGAGCCGCACCTCTTTCACAGCGTCGGATCGAGCTGGTTCCCCGACGATCCCGATGCCAACCTGGAACCGGGCGTGTTGAGCAAACAATACAACGGCCTGATCTTTGTGGAGCAGGGACACGCCGCGCGGCCGCTATGAGGCGGTCGCCTTGGCAGCGCCGGCAGCCAAAGAGATGTTATCCTGTTACGCCATGCCTGAAACCGTCATCGCCGCGCTGGCCCCTGAGTTGAATTCGCTACAGGCTGTTCTCAGAGCCGCCTCATTTGCCGCCGAAAAACACGCCTCCCAAAGACGCAAGGGAGCCGCCGCAGAACCATATGTGAATCATCTACTGGAAGTCGCTTACCTGGTTTCCACAGCCCTGACCGAACCAGATGCCAATCTCATCAGCGCCGCCTTGCTGCATGACGTGATTGAAGACACAGGTGTAACTAAGGCGGAATTGATCGAAAGATTTGGGGCCGATGTAGCCGATCTCGTGGCCGAAGTGACCGATGACAAATCCCTTCCCAAGGCCGAACGGAAGCGGTTGCAAATCGTGAATGCACCTCACAAATCCGTCCGGGCGCAGGTCATCAAGCTGGCCGACAAAATCTCAAATCTCCGCGCCATTCTGAATAGCCCGCCGGCAAACTGGAGTTTTGACAGGCGCAAGGAATATTTCCTGTGGGCAAAGCAGGTGGTAGATGGACTGTCGGCGCCGAACCCCGTTCTCAGGGCGGAATTCGACCAGACGTACCGGAGATTCGAGGAACAATGGTAACGGGCGCACGCCGGTGGCCGGGGCTGTAGGCATATCGGGCGGGCTGCTTATCCCCCACCCTCGCGCTGCAGAAACTCGCACAGCAGCCCGTGAAAATGGTGCACCCCGTTCTCCCGTTTCACCGAAAACCGCCCCCGGTCATAGTGCCGCGACCGCAGCCCGCGCTGGACCGATTCGCAAATGCGGATATCCTCCTGCTGGATCTCATCGCTGAAATCGATGGTAGCCTGTGCCACTTCTCCCTCGTACGCGAACCATTCGAAGATAGTAAGGGTGCGATCCGGCCGAGCGGCAGAATTAGGTTACTGCTCAAGTTATCGGGGTAGATATTGAGCATGAAATTGGGGAAGATCCAGTAATAGAGGGCGCTGCGGTCGGCATCCGCGAACTGGTAGCGGCGGGCTTCCTCGGAGCGCGTGCGAATGGGTGCGATCTGCGAGGAGTAATAGCGAAACGTGTCCACGCGGTAGCGCTGGTAGTCCAATTCGCGGAATAAGCTCGGATGCGCGGCGGGTAAGTGATACCCTTCCAGGTAATTATCGATGTAGACCTTCCAGTTACACTCGATCTCGTAATCGCGGCGGCACGAAAGGTGTAAGTGCTCGATGGGGCAGCCGGATTCGGCGGCTTCGCGGGGGATGGCGCCCAGCACGTCCGCCAGCGGCGGAGCCTGCGGGTTCTGATTGACGAACAGGAACGGCCCCCAGGTCTCCACTTGAAATTGCGGCAGGCGCACGGCGGCGCGGTCCCATTCCTCCACGCCTTCGAATTCGGGCTGCGCCAGCAGGCGGCCATCCAGAGCGTAGCTCCAGGCGTGGTAGGGGCAGCGCAGCACCGCGGCCTGCCCGCATCCTTCGGCCACGACCGCCCCGCGGTGGCGGCAGACGTTCGAAAGCGCGTGCAAAGCGCCGTCTTTTGCCCGCGTCACCACCACCGGCTCGCCCGCAATCTCACAGGCCAGGTAACTGCCCGGCACGGCCACCTTTTCGGCGAGGCCGACGGACTGCCACGTCCGCCCGAAGACGCGGCTGCGTTCGGCATCCAGCATCGCCGGATCGGTATACCAGCGCGCGGGGATGGTCGAGGCGCGCGCCAGGTCGGGTTGAAACTGGAAATCGCTGAGGTCCATGCCAATCAGCCTACCGGCTTCGGAAGGCTCCGCTACTATATTAGCCATGGACCCACTACTCGACTGGCGCGCTGAGTTTCCCATCCTCGGCCATACCACTTACATGATCAGCCACTCGCTCGGCGCCATGCCGCGGCGCGCTGCCGCCCGCATGGCCGAGTATGCCGATACGTGGGCCGGCCGCGGCATCCGGGCGTGGGAAGAGGGCTGGTGGGAGATGCCCATCACCGTTGGCAACCTGGTGGGGGCCATCATCGGCGCGGGCCAAGGCGAAGTGGTCATGCAGCAGAACGTCTCCATCTGCCAGCAGATCGTGGTCTCGTGTTTCGATTGGTCGGGGCGCCGCAACCGGCTGGTCACCGACGGATTGAACTTTCCCTCGAACGATTACAACTACCATGGCCTGGCGCGGCAGGGCGCGCAGGTGGTGGCGGCCGCCTCGCCCGACGGCATGACGCTGCCAGTGGAGCGCGTGCTCGAAGCCATCGACGACCGCACTCAACTGGTCTCGGTCTCCCACGTGGCCTTTCGCAGCTCCTACTTGCAGGACACCAAGGCAATCGTGGAGCGGGCGCATGCCGTGGGCGCCCTGGTGGTGGCCGATCTCTACCAGGCCGCGGGCGCCGTCCCGGTGAATGTGCGCGAGTGGAACGTGGATTTCGCCACCGGCGGCTCCGTGAAATGGCTGTGCGGCGGGCCGGGCGCCGGCTACCTGTATGTGCGGCGCGACCTGTGGGATACCCTTGCGCCCGCGGCCACCGGCTGGATGGCGCACGAGCAGCCCTTCGCCTTCGAGGGCGGGCCGATCCGCTTCGCCCACAATGCCTTCCGTTTTTTGAACGGCACTCCCAACATTCCGGGGCTGTACGCGGCGCGCTCGGGCTACGAGATTGTCGCGGAGATCGGCGTGGAGGCGATTCGCCGGAAGTCGCTGCGCCAGACCGCCCGCCTGATGGAGCTGGCCGACGAAGCCGGCATCCGTGTAAACACCCCGCGCGACCCGGCCCGGCGGGGCGGCGTGGTCATTCTGGATGTGCCCAACGGCCGCGAGGTGACCGCCGAACTGGCCCGCCGCGAGGTGATGGTGGATTATCGCCCGGGCGCCGGCCTCCGGGTCGCGCCGCACTTCTATACCACCGATGAAGAGGTGGACCGCACGGTGGCCGAGATTCGTTCCATCACCGCCCGGCAGCCGGTATCATGAGGCGCGGACCAGAGTCCGTTCACGCCTCGTAGGGCAACCGCTCGATGAAGCGTTCGAATTCGCAGAGTGTGTGCATGAGGCTCGCGGCTTCATCCACTCCATCCAGTTCGCGCACCGTATAGGTGCCCACCGCGCTCTGGGCCGGAAAGGCGCCGTGGCTGTCGATAATCCCCGCACGCTCGCCGGCAGCACGAATTGCAGCCACTTGATAAAACTCATGTGTCGCCGGAAACGCCCGCCGGGATTAGAACGCCACGGCCGGCGGCGGCTCCGCCTGCCAGACGCCCATGCCGCGCAATTCCTGTTCGATGCGGACGGCGTAGTCCGCGGCGCCCTGGTACGGGTCCATGGGTAGCGTCATTGGTGGGCCGGGTCGTGCTTCGAGACTTCTTTCATCATCTCGACAATCTTGTTCACCAATTCATGAAGGGCCTGCGTGTCCGACCGGACCAGATCCGTTTTTTTCTTCAATTCTTCAAAGCTTCGGATAGACCCTTCCAATAGCCTGACATTCTGCTCCAGGCTGTTCCTCGCACTGATGATATGACTCAAGGCGTTCCAATGGCTATTGTCCAGGTGATCTGCCTCCGCGAGTTTCTGGGACAGATCGAAACAGAGACTCTTCAGGGTTTCGGACTGCTCCGCGATTTCTTTAAGCAGCTTGGTCTTCATGGGTCACTTGATCGCCTTCCCCACCTGGTCCATGGAATCGTCCGCAGCGGCTGCGTCGGACTTCAGTTTCTGGGCCTTCTCGGCGGCGGCTTTCAGCTTTTCCGCGATCTTCTTCAGAGCTTCCTTCTGACTTTCGGCCATAGAGGGATCCTCCGCTAAACTAACCCGGCATCCCTGTCGGGATCCCGAGTCCCCAGTATTGTACATCGGAAGCCTGTTACGACGAGCCGTGCTTTCTCGCTATCCTGAAAACGCCATGAGCAGCCTGGCGGCCCTTCTGTCGCGCAACAGCAACTACCGGTATACCTGGGTGGGCCAGGTGGTCAGCGAAATCGGCGATTACTTCAATAACGTGGCGGTGCTGGCGTTGATCATGCAGAAGTCCGGCTCGGGGCTGGTGGTCAGCGGCTTCTGGCTGGCGCGGGCGATTCCCGCCGTGGTGGCCGGGCCAGTTGCCGGAGTGGTGCTGGACCGCCTGGACCGCCGCCGCGTGATGATTGCCAGCGACCTGATCCGCGCCGTGCTGGCAGCCGGGTTTGTCCTCACCATCCGGCAGCAGTCGCCCTGGCTGCTCTACGGGCTCAGCGCGGCTCTCATGTTCGCCTCGCCGTTCTTCACCAGC
>DATJRE010000249.1:0-7092 GCA_035505095.1 Bryobacteraceae bacterium
TTGAGGCCATTGCCCTTGCCCTTGAGGTTCTGGATGAAGAACGGAAGCTCGATATTCTCCTGGAAAAACTCGCCGGTGTTCGATTTGAAGGTGAGGTTGCCGAGCGAGTTGCCGGGGCCGCGCGCCCAACCGCCGTGGCGCCAGGGACCCATCACCAGCGTGTCCGGGGCGATGGGGCCGTTCTTCTCCAGGGCGTCGAACAGCTTCAACGGTCCGGAGAGATCCTCGGCGTCGAACCAGCCGCCCACCCACATTACCGCGGGGGTTACGTGCTTCATGTGAGGCGCCTGGGCGCGCGACTGCCAGTACTCGTCGTAGGAGGTGTGCTTGAGCAGGTCGTCCCAGTAGCTGTTAGCCTCAGGGTAAAGCTTCGCGGCGTTCGCCAGGGGACCCATACGCAGGTAGTACTCGTACGCGTCCCTGGTGCCGAAGTCGAAGCGCGGCCCCGGCGTGGGGCGCTCCGGCGAGTCGGCGCGCGGGAAAAACCCGGCGTAAAACCCGAAGTTGGCAGCCAGGTAAAACGCGCCATTATGATAGGCGTCGTCGCCGTTTCCCACGTCACCCATGGGGGCCTGCGGCGAGACGGCCTTGAGCGCGGGGTGCGCATCCATCAGGCCATCGGCGGCGAAGAAGCCGGGGTAGGAGATTCCCCACATGCCCACGCGGCCGTTATTGTTGGCGACGTGTTGGAGCAGCCAGTCGATGGTGTCGTAGGTGTCAGTGCTTTCGTCGGTGTCTTTGGGGCCGTCGTAGTGGGTCTTGTGCGGGCGGACGTCCACAAAAACGCCCTCAGACATATAGCGCCCGCGCACGTCTTCGTAGACGAAAATGAACCCCTCCTTTTCGGCGGCCATGGACGGCCCCACCTGGGGCTTGTAATTGTCCTCGCCGTAGGGCCCTACGTCGTAGGGCGTCCGCTGCATCAGGATGGGATAGGATTGGCTGGTGTCTTTGGGCACGTACACCGCGGCGAACAGGCGCACGCCATCGCGCATGGGGATGCGGTATTCGTACTTGGTGTAGTGAGCCAGGGTGTAAGCCAGCGAGGTGCGCGCCGACTCCGCCGCGGAGGGCTGCGCCGCAGCCGGCCGGGCCAGCAGGATGCTTCCCGCAAGGAGCACACCAAGCGTGGCGTATTTTGGAAGGGCCATGTCGCAAGTTATACCACGCCGCCGCGGATGCACCAGGTTCCGGCCGCTTGGTTCGGTTCGCCCGCTCACTGACGCGCGTGGCTCCGCACCGAAAGGAAAGCGCGCACCCGGAGCAACTTGCCCGCGGGGCGCGCGCTCATTGGGTTCAACAGATCAGAGTGCTGTGGCGGTAGACCTACGACGCCCGGCGGGACGCGATCGCAGGTCCCCAGGGGCGCTATACTGGCTCTCGCGTGCTTCCGAAAATCAGAGCCGCATGGATTCCCGCGTGCGCCGTGCTGGCCGGCGCCATGGCCCTGGTCGGGGCGCTGATCGGCGCGGACGCGCCCTCGGGCGAAACCTGGCGCTTCGACCGGCTGGATTCGGTGGGCGGCCACACCACAACCATACTCGGGCACCCGCGGATTATCGATACCTCCATCGGCCCGGCCATGGCCTTCGATGGCGTCCAGGACGCGGTGCAGGTGGGCGTGCACCCTCTGGCCGGCGCCCGTACCTTCACCATGGAGATGATTTTCCGGCCCGACCCCGGCGGCGGCGAAGAGCAGCGCTTCTTCCATTTGCAGGAGGTGGACCCCAAGACCGGCCGCGATACCGCCACGCGGCTGCTCTTCGAGCTGCGCGTGATTGACGGCCGCTGGTGCCTGGACGGTGTGGCGTTTTCGGGGACCGAATCGAAGGTCCTGATCGACCGCACCAAGCTGCACACCCTGGGCGTGTGGCACCACGCCGCGCTGGTCTACGATGGCCGCCAATTGCGCGATTACGTGGATGGCGTGGAAGAAGGCTCAGCCGCCGTGGAGCTGGCGCCGCAGGGAGCGGGCCACAGTTCCATCGGCACCCGGATCGACCGGCGGAGTTACTTCAAGGGAGCGATTTTTGAGGCGCGCATGACGCCGCGGGCCCTGGCGCCGTCCGAATTCCTCTCGGTCCCGCATTTTCGGGAACACACCGTGGCCACCGGACTGCGCGGCGGATACCATGTGCTGGCCGCGGACCTGAACCACGACGGCAAACCGGACCTGATCGCCCTCGCCACAAGCGGCAACGAGCTGGCGTGGTATGAGAACCCCACCTGGGAGCGCCACACGCTGGCCACCGGCTATGCCCACATGATCAATTGCGTGGCGGTGGGCGCGGACGCCGAGGGCATTCCGGAGATCGTGCTGGCCAGCGAGTTTAGTAATGTGGCCGCCAACAGCCTGGGGGTGGTTTCGGTATTGCACCACGATGGCGATCCGCGGCGGCCTTGGAAAGGCGTGGAAATCGACCGCATCCCGACCTCGCATCGCCTGCGGCTGGCGGATATCGATGGCAGCGGCAAACCCGTGGTGTTGGACGCCGCGCTCACGGGACCGCATGCCCAGCCGCCGGATTTCCGCGGCGAGACCCCGCTGGTCTATTACCGGCCCGGCGTCTGGAAGCGGCAAACCATCCAGCCGCAGAATAACGGGCTGGTGCACGGCATCTTTGTTCTGGATTGGGACAGCGACGGGCGCGACGAAATTCTGACCGCCGGATTTGAAGGCATCCACCTTTTCAAGCTCGGCAAAAACGGCCAGTGGAGCCGGACGGCGATTGCCGCGGGCGCTCCCGATCCGTGGCCGAAATCGGGATCGAGCGACATTGCCGTGGGTCACATCGGCGGGGAGCGCTACCTGGCGGCGATCGAGCCGTGGCACGGCAACCAGGTAGCCATTTACCGCCTGCGCGCCGGCGCGTGGCAGCGTCAGGTGATTGACGATTCGCTCACCGACGGCCACACCATCCAGACCGCCGACCTGGATGGCAATGGCGACGACGAAGTGATCGCGGGGTATCGCGGGGCCGGGCACAACCTGTACCTCTACCGGTACGACCGCGCGAGCGGCGCCTGGGCGCGGCAGACCCTCGACCAGGGCGGCATGGGCGCGGCTGCCTGCGCAGTGGCCGATCTCAATGGGGACGGCCGGCCGGACATCGCCTGCATCGGGTCGGCCACGGCCAATCTGAAGTGGTACGAGAACCTGGGGCCGAATCCGAAGTAGGCGCCGAGGAACGGCAGCTCCGGGGGGCTCTCCGGGCCCTCATAGGCATTAGGGGATGCCCGCGAAGATGACTCGTAGTGTCAGGCGATCCAGCTCTGCGAACCGCTTTTGGGGCGCCATCTCCCAGAAGCGGAATTCGCGGGCCCCTGCTGGTGCGAAGGGATTTCGCGACAGGAATCAGTCGGCGCGTGGTACCAAGCGGCTACGACCACATTAGCGGCACAGGCCGACTTACTAATCGCGCCCCGCACTCCAGCGCATAGGCCACTGCTCGTCCGGAGGCCCGGTCAGTGGAGGCGGGCACAGACCAATTGACCCGTTCTCAAGGATGGCATTGTGAACTTCGTTCAGAACTACTTTAGGGGTTTCACGCCGCCCTTGCGCCCGAGACCAAAAGCAATGCGGTAGATGTCAGGCATTTGGACTCGCCCGTCCCAAAGGTAATTGAGCACCCCCAACTCTTTGAGATCCCGTAGCACGCCGGGAGGACCCTCCTCGAAGTGCGGTGGAAGCAATTTGACTTCATGCGTCTGCGCGGTTGCGCCCTTAATACGCTCGATGGTATTCGCACTCCACCATAGTCCGACAATATCGTCAACGGTGCAAGGAACCACGATCTTATTCCTCAGCGGTTCCATGAGTGGCTCGACCCACGGATAATCCTCTTGCGTAATCTCCTTGACCCGGATCGTGGACGCTTCCTGAACGCCCTTCTGGATTCCTTTGTAGTGGAGTGCATAAGGCCAGTCAGGAGGGGGATCGACTGCCAACGCGGAGCGCAACGCTGCAAAAAAGCTGCGGGGACTCACCTGATCACGACTGTCCACGAGGTGGTTTGGTAGCCAAGTGTACGGGAATCCTCGCTTGTGCCCGTGCTGCCCGGTGGCCATCGCCGGCCCAGCTAAAGCGTGAAAGACCTCCTTTTGCAGTTCCTCATCGTTCCGAAGCCCGTCGGGGAGAATCCACGCTTGTTCGGCTTTTTTCTTCTCCCACGGCACATTGAAAACTGTCTGACAGTGCTTGCGGAAGTCTAAGCCATGCTCGTCCTCGTTTGCGAGACACTGGAAAAGCAAGGCATACAGGTCCGCACGCTGCCAGGTGAGTGCAACCTTTCTGGCAAGCAGCTTCGACGAGTCGGGAAAGGCCAGTATTTCTTTGTCCTCGAGCATATCTGGCCTCACGAAGAGCTTGAGGCGGAGGCCTCGATTGGCCAGCATATCCAGCGCCAACTGGAAGAGAGCGCGCGCCAAAGGTCGGAGACCAGGCCAGTCATCGGCCAAACGATCAAGAGCGTCGAACAGGATGAGGTGTTTACTGCTCCTGATAGATCGCTCGTTCCCGGCTTTGTAGATGAGAGTCTCGTACTCCTCTGGATTTTCTTGGACCCATAGAACTCTGGTCTCCCACTTCGCCGAACCCTGAGGAAATGGGATCGGAAGTGAAGCATGAACGGCAACAACGCCCCGCCAGATATTCCGTGGTTTGTATTTTTTCATCAGGCTGGCCAGTATATCTTTCGAAGGGGCAAGTTCAGGAGATAGCCCAAGGCCAAACCCTTGCGAAGTAGTGAAGTCACCCTCAATCCTCGCTTCAGGGAAAGCCGCCGCGAGGTAGCGGCGATGCTGAGGCAAGTTGAGCGCGGCCCACCAGTGGCTCTTACCCGCACCGCGCATCCCCTCCACAATGGTGCTGTCGGGGTTCAGCGCCTTAGCGTGGCTGGGCGGGACATAGGTAAACTGGGGTGCCCGTAAATTGCCGGAGATCTGATCGTTTTCGGGCAAAGCCCCGCGCAAGGCAGCTCGCAGCTCGTTCTGTGGAAATGGTTTCTTACTCATTTGGCTGCGCGCCCCTTAGCAGTTGCATGGCACCGTCCAGAAATTCGCCGTACGCCGACCTGATCTCATCGTCGCTAAAGAGACCTCTCGGGATCTGCAGAGGGTCGAACTCCTGAAACCTGGCGTTCCACTTGATGCGCAACGGGTAATGGGGGGACGAGGTGTCATCTACATCGAAATTGAATAAGTCCTGATCCTCGCGGTGGGATCCGCCGGCATCGACTTCGTCGTAAAGTGTGTCGGCGAACAGTGTATAGGAACGCTCCAGGAACCTTTTTGCTCGAATGCTCTGGTCCGCCTCAGGGAACAGAGCACTCACCATCTTGAGCCGTTCACGAACGGAGCGCGCCACGCTTGGCCTTGACTGCCAATGGGAGAAAAGTAGTCGATATCCCTGCCATCCCGCCGCCGCATCGGTCGCAAATAGGAAGGCAGTTGACGCTAGTTCAACTATGCTGACGGCGGCCAAATCGTGGATCCCGGCACGGCTGTCTATGAGGACTACGTCCGGTTTTTCCTGTTCCTCCAAAGTTCGCACAAGGCGCTTGACGCGCTGTGAAAATCTCTGTTGTCGATTTTCGACTGATACGTCCGCGTAAACACGAGAAAGTTTGTCTAGATAGTATCGATCGCCATTACCGATGGCTGCCGCCACTCGAATTTCATCCCGGAGGTTTTCCGATAGAGGGCTGGCTGCAACCATCCGTCGAGCGACCTCCGGGCCCTGCCCGACTGCATCTTCCACGAGCCAGTCAACCACTCCGAAATCAGCCAGCCTTTCCGGGGGCAGCAAGAGACCGGAGAGCCCCGGCGACTCCAAGTCGAGGTCGATCAGCAACACTTGTTTGCCGGCCCTAGCTAACTGGTACGCCAGCACCGCAAGGGCCGTGGAGCGACCTACGCCACCCTTGAGGCCGAAAAAGACCAGCCGTTGAGCGACGCTTTCAGTAGGGGTTGCGCCGCCGTCACCCCCGCCGGCCAGCCAATCCTGGCCTGTGATCTGTCGCTCCAGGATGTGCACCAATAGCTCTGTGCCGGGAACAGCTAACTGGATTATGGACGGGTCGTTAAAAACCTGTTCCGCATCGAAAAAATCGTCAACGCAAACCACGCTTGGTGATGCCGCGTAGACGCCAAGCTTAGCAGCTTCCGCCTCTAACTTCGAAACCGTCCCCTGGTGTTCAGATCGTTTGACGTTGAGTGCGATAGACACCAACCCGTAAACATCACGGATTAGCAACGGACTCCCGAGAACTGCCGGAAGCGAAGCGTTCGAGACAATCGCGGCGGCCTTTGCCACGACGTCGCCAAAGAAAACCGGGGAATCCATCACCTTTTCCCATCCAGATGAGCTTGATCGAGCATTCTACCGACCTCGTGCGCAGCTGCTTTCCACTTTGCAAATGATGCCGGCAGTGCTGCTTCGGAAAAATATCTATGCTGGACTTTCCAGTCGGAAAAGTCACCGATCTTGGGCATCATTGACAAGTATCTCGCTCCAGAACGACCAGCCACAAGTGACCGAAGCCTCGTAAACGTTCCCACAATCAAGAGCTGATCGACGTGAACCCTGAAGCCAGTGGATCTTGGAAAAGATCCCTCAGCGTCGGTTTGATGCCCATCCCATACCAACAGCGCCTTTAGCCCGCATTCGGCGACGAATCCATACAGGTGACCAGCGTTTGGAAGTCTGCCCCTCGCCTCCAATAACTTAGCGTCTTCGAAATGTCGGCGGGCGGACGCCGGGAAGTCGACAGGCTTTGGGCTAGGTGTCACCGCTGGTATCCAAAGGCCGATTATCTCATGCCAGAACGCCCGGAATGAGCTCTGTGGAAAAGCGGCAGAGTGACGCTTTCGGGCGTCGAACCGTCGACTTCAGTGTCCGCCAGATGGCTGTCGCTAACAGCCCTCCCACCACCAAGCAGTCACGAGATTCCTAAACGCCGATCTCGGAAGTCGTCACCACGCGCGAACCCGAGATTAGATTACGCGCAGGCGAGGTCGTCTTGCCAACCAAACTTTCTGGCCGCGGCCGAGGGCTTAGGTTCCGGTCACCGCCGCGCCGGGCACCCCAAGAGG
>DATJRE010000250.1:0-8041 GCA_035505095.1 Bryobacteraceae bacterium
CGCGGATGTTGCCGGTCGCCATGGCGCTCCCCGCATGGCTGTTCACCTGAATAGGCGCGGAGAAGGTGGCGCCACCGTCGGAGGAGCGGACATAGTACAGGTCGCCGTGTGCCGCGGGGCCACGGAAATACACCATATGCAGGACGCCCGCGTCGTCCATTGCCATTTGCGGTTGGATGCCGCCGTTCGGCACCCGCACAATTCTGACCGGCGCCGGCGAAACGGTGCGGGCGGCTCGCCCGGCGGGGGCAAACCAAACCAGCGCCAGCATGGCACACACCGCGGCGCCCCCGGTGGCAATGGGTCTCCAACAGGCGCGAGGCGTGCTCTCCATCCTGGCTTCGAGTATATCCCCAAAGGAGCTGAGATACGCCGCCACAGGCCGCGCCAGCCGCGCCAGTGAAGCCGCCATACCGGTTCCGCGAAGTGGTAATCTAACCTTCGCAACGGATTTGAATCGACTCGCCGTGCCCGCCGCCATGGCCGACTCGAGAAATCCCAGGTGCCGAGCAAGATCATCATGCTCCGGTTTCAGTCCCTGGTAGTCTGCCTGAGAATCGCGCCTCCTCGGTCAGATTAGCACTGGAAAATCCATAGTTGTTACTAACCGCGCCACGGCGATTAGCCGGTATTTAATCCCGATGAACCGGTCCATTCTGTGCACGAGACAGGTCTTCGCCCTGCCACAAGCGCGGGATGAAGCCCTATGAGGGGCCGGCTGGGGCTGCAAACTTAAACTTTTAGTGGGTGAACCAGCCGGGGCCGACGGTCAGATGATGGCTGATGGAGTCGGGGACGACCAGGAAGAGCAGGAAGCCGATGATGCCGTGGGCGATCCCCAGGAAATAGAGGTTGTGGTGGCGGCGGTAGAGGCGAGCGGCGCAGTAGCCCAGGGGGAGGGTGACGCTCATCAGGAACCAGTTGGGCAGGTGGGCGCCCGAGAACAGGGCGGCGGCGGCCAGGGGGGCGGCGCGGGGGGAAAGCACGCGGTCAAAGCGGTTGAGGAAGTAGCCGTTGAGGACGTATTGCTGGAAGATACCCCAGGGTACATAGGCGCCCAGCGCGGCGGCGCCCTGGGGGAACTCGATGGAGCGGGTGGTTTGCAGCAGAATGCCGGCGCCGAGCATGGCGAGAGCCAGCAGGCCCAGGGCGGGGGCGAATTCCGCCAGGCACTGGCGCAGGTTGGTGGAGCGGAAGCCGAGCGCAGTGGCGTGCTCCCGGCGGACCAGGTGCGAACCGGCCATGACGGCCAGAATTCCCAACCAGACGCCGTGGTGGCTGAAACGCAACTCCCAAATGTAGGCCATGATGATGGCAAAAATGGAGAGCGGCTCCAGAATCGCCACGCGGCGCGTAGCGGAGGCGGACATTGCGACCTCTAGAAAAAGAAATGCTTCGTCCAGTCTACCAGGGTGTGGAGAGCGGCTGAAGAGAGGACTGTGGTGGATTTCTCAAACACCTTGCCGTAGGCCCATCCGGCGATGGTGGCGAGGATGGCGTAGCGCCAGTTGGGCAGCGGCTGGGGTCCGTTATCGAGGTGGGCGCAGCCGAAAATGACGCTGGCGGCGAGCAGGGTGCGCGGGCCCGCGCCGAAACGCTGCATGAGCAGGTTCTGGATGAGGGCGCGGAAGAGGATCTCTTCGGGGATCGCGGTGCCGGCGAAGATGATGCCGGCGGCGGCGGCCATCCGCCCGGCGGTTTGCAGGGGCAGGTGCGGGTAGGGCAGGAAGCCGATGGCGATGCCCAGCACGATGAGCACGGGCGCCAGCAGGATGAATCCGGCCAGGGGCAGCCCGAAATCGCGGGGGGCGCGCGGCAGATTGTACTTGAGGCCGGGGAACCCGCGGTAGCCGAGGAAAAGGGCCAGTCCCAGGAGGATGGCGATACCGTAAGCGACGCTGTGCAGGAAGCCCTGCGCGGGGCGGGGGATGAGGGTTTGGCCGGCGCCGAATTCGATGGGCAGCCAGAGGAGCAGGATGGCCAGGAAATCGAGGGCTTGGGGAGGGCCGGGATGGCGGCCCGGGGTGCGGCGGGTTGCCCAGGCGGCGCAGGCCACCGGCGCGAGGGTGTAGAGCAGCACCATGGCGAGGAGTGGCAGGCTGTGGACTCCGGCAACCGCCGTGGCGGCGGCGAAAAAGGCGGTGAGCAGGGGAGGGGCGGCCCAGATCCACGGGCCGATCCGGCGGACGGCGCGCTGGACCGGCGGTGCGAAGAAGCTGAAGATCGCGGCGAGGAGGACGGCGAGGAACGGGATCTGCATCACGAAGGGGTAATCACCGGCAAGCCGGGTTCCCGGCCTCCGGAAACGCCAGGAAGGTGATGCTGGCCGGGGGCAGGGACAGGCGCCCGGCGCGGATGGGGATTCCGGTGAGCGGCGGCAATCCGCCATCGCTGCCGGCTTCGAGCGTGTGGCCGTTGAGCTGAACGGCGCTGGTATCGGGTTGCGCGGCGGAAAGGGTGTAACGCTCTGCGCGCAAAGGCACTTCGAGATCGCGGCTGGTGGTTCCGGCGTTGATGGCCAGCACGGTTACGCCGCCGGGACGATCGGCCTGGCAATGCGCATACATATAGAGGTTGGCGGGCGGCTGCGGTGCGGGTTGGAGGACCGTACGGCCCATGAGCCGCCGCCAGAGCACGGCCGCCCAGTAGTTGGGACGCGGGCGGTAGGTGTGCTCATCCAGCAAGCCGTAGTCGCTGGACGCGAGGGTGTTGTGGGCCATCACCTGAACGCCCTGTTGCGCCAGGCGGCCGAGTTGGTTGAGGTAACGGAAGGTGTCCAGAAACGTGGAGGCCCAAGGATTGCCGCCGCAGCCGGCGTCGGCTGTTTCGGTGACCCAGAGCGGCTTGCCCGGCTCGAAACGGTCGCGCAAGGCGGCGTAGAAGGCGCTGATGGCGGCGGGGCGGGCCAGCCATTCCGGGGAGAGAGCCGCATCGGCCGTGGTGCCGACCGAGGGCATCCCGCCGGCGCAGCGTTGCGAAACCGCGGGGTAGATGTGGTAGGAAAACGCGTCGAAGACCGGGCCGGTGGCGGCCAACAGATCTTCGGTGTTCAATCGCAAGGCCGCCGTCTTGGCAATCACGCCGCCCTCGCCCACGGAGCCGGGACCCAGAAACAGAACACCCGGCGCGGATTGCTTGAGGAACCGGCGGAAGACGGCGATGTCGCGGGCAAAGGCCGCGGCGTCATAGCCTTTGGGCGCCCCACCGACGGCGGCGAAGGTCGGCTCGTTTACGAATTCGACCGCGGCGATGGCGCCGCCGGCCGCCCGGGTGTAGGCGAGGACGCGCCGGGCCTGGTCGGGCGTCCATACACCGGCGGCGTCGCGGGTGCCCGCGCTGAAGGCGAAGGAGGTGATGAGGCTGGCGTCGGCGGCGTGGGCGAAATCGAGCACGCCTTTCCATTGCTTCCTGGTGAGGATGGCGTTGAAGCCGGCGGGAGGATTGGCCGGCGCGGGGCCGTCGGAGTCATCGAAGTAGACGGTGTTGGCCCAGGTTCCACTCACCCGCACGTAAGCCGGACCGAGGGCGGAGGCCAACCTGCGCAGCCGGGCGTTGGAAAGGTCGATGGGCGGGCGATATTCGAAGAGGTTGGGATCGATCCCGGCGGGTGTGGCAGCCGCCTGGCGGTCAGGCGCGGGAGCGGGATTCGCAGCGCCGCGCGGATGGTCGTACGGCTTCCAAAACCGGCCGCCGGTGACCTCGACCATCTCGATGTTGTAGGACTGGAACCGCGCGTCCACGGCGCCGATGGGCGGCATGCTCTTGGGAGCGAGAGAGACAGGCTGCGCGCCGATGGGGAACAGGCTTGCGAGGAACATGAGTAGAACCGCTGCCTTTTTGCTTACGGCTTGTGCCGGCATCGCCAGATCCTTTCTCTGCGATCCAAACCTCTCTTTGTATGATCGCCCTTTGTGGGACAGGGTTCAACGCCCAGGGGGCAGTCAGCCGCTCACTCAGGTCGTACAACGAGAGCATCGCTCTCCTGATGGCCAGTCGTGGGCGCGGCGGGTTTCGCGGAGCTTGGCGCAAGCCAGGGAGCAATACGCTTGCAGCTTTGCCCCGCGCGTCTGTTGCCCGATCATTCGTAGCGCAGGGCCTCAATCGGATCGACGGCGGCTGCGCGGCGCACGGGGACCCAGCAGGCTAACAGGGCCACCGCGGCGAAGAGGATTCCGACGATCAGGAACGTGGCGGGATCGGTGGCGCCCACGCCGAACAGGAACGACTGGAGCACGCGCGAGAGGAGCAGCGCGGCCACGATGCCGGCGGCCACCCCTCCGGCGACCAGGCGGAGGCCTTCGGTGAAGACCAGCTTGCGGAGGTCGTGCCGGCCGGCGCCCACGGCGGCGCGGATGGCGATTTCGCGGCGGCGCGAGGCCACCGAGAGGGTCAGCACTCCGTAGATGCCCACCAGGGTTAGTATGCTGCCAACCAGCGAGAAGCCGACCAGCAACTGCATGGCGAAGGTGCGGGAGGCCAGCGAATCGCTGCGAATCTGGTCCAGGGTTTTGACGTTCTCAATGGCCACGGTGGGATCGACGGAGCGCAATTCGCGCTCGATGGCACCGGCGACGGCGCGCGGGTCGGCGGAGGTCTGGACCACCAGGGATTTGGAGAATGCGTGCGCCTGCCAGAAGCACAGGTAGACCTCAGGATCGGGGGCGCGGGTGAGGTCGTCGGTGCGGGTGTTGGTCACCACGCCCACGATCTCGTTGCCTGGCCCCTGCCGGTCGAAGAACCAGATCTTTTTGCCGATGGGATCGGCGTGGGGGAAATAGCGGTCCACCAGGGCCTGGTTGACGATGGCTACGTCCGGAGTTTTGGCGGCATCGCCAGTTTTGGCTGTATCGCTCGGGAGGAAGTCGCGGCCGCGAGTGATGGTTTGGCCCAGCAGGCTGAAGTAGCCGGGGGTGACGGAACGCAGGGGGATGAGGATTTTGTCGCTGGCTTTGGCGGCGGGCGGCTGGCCTTCGATTTCGAGCGCGCCGGGCCAATCGTTGCCGGTGAGCGGCACGCCCCAGGCAAAGGCGGCCTTTTCGACGCCGGGGATGGCCGAGACGCGTTCCAGGGCCATGCGGTGGAAACTGTTCCAATCGCCCTGTACAGCGGTGACGGTGGCGGTGAGGATATGGGACGTGCGGTAGCCCGCGGACACCTGCGAGAGGTTCAGCATGGTCCGGACGAGGAGTCCGGTGCCCACGAGGAGCGCCAGAGTGAGGGCCGTCTGCACCATCGTCACGCCGCGCAGAAGACGGCGCTCGCCACGGCCGGCGCTGCTTTTGGGGCCGGCGCTTTTGAGGATGGCAATCGGGTCGAGAGAAGAGGCGCGCAGGGCCGGGAAGGCGGCGGCGAGCACGGCGGCAAGGACAGCGGAGCCGAGTCCGCAGAGCAGCACGACCCAGCCGGTGGTGACGGCATCGAGGCGCGGGATGGCGTGGCCGGCGATGGCTTTGAGCAGCTTGACGACGCCGAACGCCAAGCCGACTCCCAGGACGCCGCCGAACATCGCCAACAGCAGCCCTTCGGCGAACACCTGGCGGAGCAGGCCAGCGCGGCCGATGCCCAGAGCGCTGCGGATGGCATATTCCTGCTGGCGCTGCAGGCCGCGCATCAGCAGCAGGGCGGCCACGTTGCCGCAGGCGATCAGCAGCACCAGGGCGGCAGCGCAGAGGAGCGGCAGCAGGATGCGGTCGCCATCGCGGTTCAGCTCATCGGTGAGCGATTCGAGGTGCGGGGTGAAGCCATCGAGATCGCGATCGGCCTGCCCCTGGCGGGCCCCCAGGGTGGCTAGCTCGGCTTGGGCCTGGGAAAGGCTGACCCCGGGCTTCATCCGGCCGATCACGTTCCAGTAGCGGGACTTCAGGTGTTGGGGATCGACCCGGGCGGGGACCCAGTAATCCACATGGCCGTTCAGGTCGTAATTGGGCTCCTGGGAAGCGGAGGGTGAAGGAAGAAAGCGAACTCCGGGAGGCATCACGCCGATCACGGTGGGCGGCGTGTCCTGGCGGCTCAGGTGGATCGTCTTGCCGACGATGTGGGGATCGGCATGAAAGGTGCGCTGCCAAAAGTCGTAGCCAAGGACGATGACGGGCTTGGCGGTGGCGCCGGTTTCGGACTCGAGGAAGGAGCGGCCGAGGATGGGCTGGAGGCCGAGGGCGCTGAAGTAATCGTGGGTGACCCACATGCCTTCGATGGACTCAGAGCCGTCGTTGCCGATCAGAAAGTTGAAAGTCCAGCCGTAGGCGGCGATGGACTCGAAAGATTTGGCCTGCGCTTGCCAGTTCAACCATTGGGCGGCGGCCCAGCCGGGGGCGTGCTCGTCGGGGTGGCCGTCGGTGCGGGCGGCCGGAATGAGGACCAGGCGGCCGGGTTGGCGGTAAGGCGGTGGGGTGAGCAGGACGCCTTGAATGAGGCTGAAGACGGCCGAAGTGGCGCCGATTCCGAGCGCCAGGGTGAGTACGGCAATCAGCGTGAAGCCCGGCTGGCGGAGTAGTAGCCGGAGACTGAAGCGGAAATCTTTGAGCATGGGCCCTCCTGGGGTCGCGGGGACTGTATCCTTTAGACGCAGGTGCGGGCCGAAAGTCGTTTGGCGGCCGGGGAGCGACGGGGCGCTTTGCGGCGAAAGTCTGGCGAACGGCCGACGGGGCGTGCGGCTTTCAAGGGGATGACGGGCGCGGAGTTGAACCGTTGGTACCGGGTGGGTTCAACGGGCGGAAGGGCTGGAGGCCGGGCGGCGGGGCGTTTGGGGAAACCGGCGGCACCGAATATGCTAGTGGAGGCGAGCATGCTTCGCGTGGGTGAGTGGTGGCGGTGGGGGCGCTGGGTTCTGGCCGTAGTCCCGCTGGCGCTGGGGATCTACGCCGCGGTGGTGATTCGGCAGGCATCCCAGGCCCGGGACGAAGCCGCCGCCGAGGTGCTGGCGCAATCCGAACTGCCGTTCCGCATCGTGCCGGTGGATTTGACGGCGCCCTCCGGGGTGGAAACGGTTTCGGCCAGCCCCGCTTACCGTGACATTGCGGAATATAAGGACAGCATCGCCGTGAGCGCGCGGGCGGGGCTGTTCCTGTACGATCGCGACGGCACGCCGCGCGGCGCATGGCGCACCGGGCTGGAGTTGCCGCCGGCGGAACTGGGCGGCATGGCGGTGGGGGTGGCGGCCGGGTCGGCGGAACCGGAATTGTTTATCGCGACCCGCGGGGCGGGGCTGCTGGCGTTCAACGGCACCCACTTCCGCCAGATTCTGCCGGCCGACGCGGGGCTGCAGGTGGTGACCGCGGCGCTGGTGCTGGGGTCGGGGCGCATCCTGCTGGGGTCGGAGCACCGCGGCCTGGCGGTGTTCGATGGGCGCAAGCTGGCGCCGTTCCACGCCGGGCTGAAGAACGCACACATCACGGCGCTGGCGGGCGACGATGGCGACCTGTGGATCGGGACGCTGGAGCACGGGCTGTTTCACTACCACGGCGGGCAACTCGACGACTTAGGGCGGGACCTGCCGGATCCGCGAGTGCTCTCCCTGGCAGCGGCGGATGGCGCGGCTTTCGCCGGAACGCCGCTGGGGGTGGTGGAGTTTCGCGCGGGGGCGCGGCTGCGCACGCTGGCGGACGGTTTCTTCGCCAATGCGCTGGCGCGGCGCGGGCAGGCGCTATACATCGGGACCGAGGACGAGGGCATTGTAGAGACCTCGCTCGAAACCCGGCCGGCGGCGCGCGACTTGCCGGATGCGGAGGCGCCCGCGGGAGCGATTGTGCGGCTGGCCAACCTGGAAGGCCAAGTATACGCCGCCGCGGAAGACGCTATTTATCGTTATGAACCGGCGGCGCGGCGCTGGCGGCCGGTGCTGGCGGGGGGCGGGTTCGCGATGGCCGACCGCGATGTGGCGGCGCTGGCGCTGAGCGGTGGGCGATTGTGGGTCGGCTACTTCGACCGCGGCCTGGACATAATGGATGCCGGGATGGAGCACGCCATCCGCCGCGAGGACGATACGCTGTTCTGCGTCAACCGGATTGTGGAGGATACGGCCGGCGGGCGCACGGCGGTGGCC
>DATJRE010000251.1:0-14897 GCA_035505095.1 Bryobacteraceae bacterium
CGCCGAAGTGCGGGCGCGGTTTTCGGTGCCGGCATAGCGCCCGGCTGCGCGGCTTCCCGGCCTTCTTCGTCCGCGGTTTGCCGACGCGCTCCTGGTCGAGTGCCCACCCCAGCCGTGTCTTGATTACCGCCTGCCGGCTGATGTTCAGCCGGGCAGCACGCGCATCGGGTTCCCGCAGCACGCCCTGCCTCAGATCGACGTTCACGCGGCCCTGCGTCCGTCCCCGCCTCGATCCGCGCCTGGGCCGCATTCCCCCCTGGATCCTCAAACACCAACCGCCGCTCGCATAAAATGGAAACTGGATGGACCTCGAACAAGCGCGCGAATGGCTGGCTGCGGCCACTGCGGTAGCCGTCCTGACCGGCGCCGGCATTTCGGCTGAAAGCGGCATTCCCACTTTCCGCGGCGCCGGCGGACTCTGGAAGGAGTACAAGCCCGAGGATCTCGCCACTCCCGAAGCCTTCGCCCGCGATCCGCGCCTGGTCTGGGAGTGGTATAACTGGCGGCGCGAACAGATCGCCCAGGCCGTCCCCAACGCCGCCCACCGCGCCCTGGTCGAGTTGGAAAAACGCAAGCCGCGCTTCACCCTGATTACCCAGAACGTCGATGGGCTGCACGACCTCGCCGGCAGCGGCAAGATTCTCAAGCTGCACGGCGACATCTGGCGCATGCGCTGCACCCAGTGCGGCGCCAACTTCCCCAACCGCCGCGTGCCGCTGCCCAAAATTCCGCCCCACTGCGCCTGCGGCGGCTTGGCGCGTCCGGGCGTGGTCTGGTTCGGCGAACCGCTTCCCGACGGCATGATGCAGGAAGCCGAGCACGCCACCGCCTCGGCCCAGGTCTTTCTGGTAATCGGCACCTCGGCCACGGTCTATCCCGCCGCCAACCTGATTCCGCACGCCAAAGAATCCGGCGCCCGCGTGATCGAGATCAATCCCGAACCGGGCCCGCTCGGCGCCCTGGCCGACGGCGTGTTCCAGGGCCCCGCGGGCGAGTGGCTTCCCCGTTTGCTGTAGATCCCCTGCGGGGAGTTCCCAGTGCGCCTATCTCGGACGTGGCATCCAGCGAACCCAGGATCTCGTTGACGGGTCCGCGATCGATATCACCGGATGTGGGATGAGATGCACCAGCCGAAGCATACCTGAGGCGGCACGGGGTCCATACCCGCCGTCCCTACTTCTTCTCCAGCGCCAGCTCCACCACCTCTTCCATCGCCTTCACATAGTGGATCTTCATCTCGCCGATCTGCTCGGTCTTCAGATCCTCGCGCACGTTGACCTCGTTTTCGTGCGGCAGAATCACCTCGATCACGCCGCTGCGCTTGGCGGCCAGCACCTTCTCTTTGATCCCGCCCACCGGCAGCACCTGTCCGGTCAGCGTGATTTCGCCGGTCATCGCCAGATTGGGGCGCACGCAGCGGTCGGTCAGCATCGAAACCAGCGCCGCGGCCATGGTAATGCCCGCCGAAGGGCCATCTTTGGGAATCGCGCCGGCAGGCACATGGATGTGGATGTCGCTGGTCTTGAACAGGTCCGGATCGATGCCGTAGCGGGTGGCGTTGCCGCGCACCCAGGTGAGCGCCGCCTGCACCGATTCCTGCATCACCGGCCCAAGCTGCCCGGTCATGATCAACCCGCGGTTTCCACCCGGCATGCGGCCCGCTTCGATGAACAGCACATCGCCGCCCACCGGCGTCCACGCCAGGCCCACCGCCACGCCGGGACGCCGTGTGCGCTCGGCCACCTCCGTGTCGGTGCGGAAACGCGGCGCGCCCAGATCCTTCTCCACCAGGTCCGGGGTCACTTCCACCTTTTCGCGGGTGCCCTCGGCGATGCGCCGCGCCTGCTTGCGGCAGATGGTCCCGATCTCCCGCTCCAGGCTGCGCACGCCCGCCTCGCGCGTGTACCGCTGGATCAGGAATCGCACCGCCGCGTCACTGAAGGCGATATCTCCCTCGCCTTCGAGGCCGTTTTCGTGTATCTGGCGCGGCACCAGGTAGCGGAAGGCGATGATCACTTTCTCGTGCTCCGTGTAGCCTTCGAGCGAGATGATCTCCATGCGGTCGCGCAGCGCATCCGGAACCGGATCGAGCACGTTGGCCGTGGTGATGAACAACACCTTGGAAAGATCGAACGGAACGTCCAGGTAATTGTCGCGAAAGGTGGAGTTCTGCTCCGGATCGAGCACCTCCAGCAGCGCCGAAGCCGGGTCGCCGCGGAAGTCCCGCCCCAGCTTGTCCACCTCGTCCAGCATGAACACCGGATCGTTCACCCCCGCCCGCCGCAGTGCCTGGATGATCTGTCCCGGCAGCGCCCCGATGTACGTCCGGCGGTGCCCGCGGATCTCCGCCTCGTCGTGCATTCCGCCCATCGAAATGCGCGCGAACTTGCGGCCCAGCGCCCGTGCAATGGACTTTCCCAGCGACGTCTTGCCCACGCCCGGCGGCCCCACGAAACACAGGATCGGGCCTTTGAGCACCGGCTTCAGTTGCAGCACCGCCAGGTAATCCAGGATGCGGTCTTTGACTTTCTCCAGGTCGTAATGGTCCTCGTCCAGAATTCCCGCCGCGCGCTTCACATCCACCGCCGACCCCGAGGAAGTGCTCCACGGCAGGCCCGCCATCCATTCCAGATACGTGCGCGTCACGCCGTATTCGGGCGAGGCCGGCGAGAGGCGCGTCAGCCGGTTTAGCTCGCGCAGCGCCTCGGTCTTCACCTCTTCGGTCATCCCGGCGGCTTCCAGTTTCTGGCGCAGCTCGTCGGTATCGCGCGTGGCTTCGTCGCCCTCGCCCAGCTCTTTCTGGATGGCCTTCAACTGCTCGCGCAAATAAAACTCGCGCTGGCTCTGCGAAAGCTGGCCCTGCACCTGCGACTGGATGCGCCCGCGCAGCTCCAGCAATTCCAGCTCGCGGGTCAGGAAACGGTGCAAATCGTTCAGGCGCTGCCCGCCTTCGGTGGTCTCGAGCAGCTTCTGCCGTTCCGGAGGGCTGAGACCCGGCACATTGCCCGCTACGAAATCGGCCAGCCGCCCGGCTTCGGCGATTTGGTTAGCGGTGCTCGAGAGATCTTCGGAAAGGTTGGGCGCCGCGGCCACAATCTGCTGAAACAGGCCCTGCACGTTCTGTTTCAGGGCCTCCACCTCCGGCGTCAACTCCGGCTCGATTTCGGGGATGCGCTCGATGCGCGCCCGCAAGAAAGGCTCCGTGGCCGTGAACTCGCCCGTGCGCATGCGTGCGATGCCCTCGCAGAACAGCAGCAGGTTTTCCTTCGGCACGCGCAGCGCCTTGTGCAGCACGCAGACGGTTCCCACCGCATAGAGGTCCTCGGGGCGGGGCGTTTCCACCCGCGGATCGAGCTGGGAGACCACCGCCAGCAGCCGGTTCTCGCCCATCGACTGCACCAGCGCAATCGAGCTCGGCCGCCCCACCGTGATGGGCAGCATGGCCCCGGGAAAGATCACCGTCTCCCGCACGGTAAGGATCGGAAGTTCCTCCTCGCCGGCGCCCTCGCCCGTTACCTCCCCGCTTGCCTCTTCGTCCGAAATCGGACTCTCCTCCGTGGCGTCTTCTTCGGTTGCCGTGTCGTCTGCCTGAACCGTCTCGTCTGCGCTCATGGCAACAGTGTAGCGCCCGCAGCCGGTTGTTCGCCCACACAATTGTTAAGCGCCTTTCGGATAGCAGCCCAGCACCCGCAGAAAGTCCGCCAGCTCACGCAGATGGTTCAGGGCATTTTGCGCGTTGGGCGAATCCACACGTCCCAGAAACTCCAGGTAGAAGAGGTACTCCCAGGGCTTGCCCCGCAGCGGGCGCGATTCGATCTTGGTGAGGTTCAAGTCGCGCAGCGCGAACGCGCTCAAGGCGCGGAACAATGCCCCCGGAATGTTGCGCGTGCTGAACACCAGGGAGGTTTTCCAGGGCGCCTTGCGGGCGGCCCGCACGGGATGGCGCCGCGCATACTCGGGCTTCCGCAGCAGGAAGAAGCGCGTGAAATTGCGCCGGTCGCTTTCGATGGAGCGCCGCAAAATGCGCCCGCCGTAGATCTCGGCCGCCACCGAGGAAGCGATCGCCGCGGCATCCTTCAGCCCCTCTTCAATCACCATCTGGACGCTGCCGGCGGTATCGTAAAACGGCACCCGCTCCATCCGCGGATGGCGTGCGAAAAAATCCAGGCACTGGTTCAGCGCCACGGGATGCGAAAACACCCGCTTGATCTTCGAAAACGCCACCCCCTGTGGAGCGATCAGGTTGTGGACGATGCGCACGCTGGTCTCCGCTACGATGGGCAGATCGAAGGTCTGCAGGTGATCGTAATTCTCGTGCACCGAGCCGGCCAGGGTATTTTCGATGGGCACGACAGCCCCTTCGGCGCGGCCTTCCTGCAGGCTGCGAAACACGTCTTCGAAGCGCTCGCACGGTAGCACCGCCACGCGCGCCCCCAGCAACTGCCGCGCGGCCTCCTCGCTGAAGGCCCCGCGCGCGCCCTGAAAGGCGACCGGTTTGCCCGCCCGCTTGCCCTTCACTGCGCCTCTCCCTGCCACTGGCGCGCCTGGGGGTCGGGCAGCCCGATGAGGCTCAGCACGCGGTCTACGCTATGGTCCACCAGATCCATCACGGTTTGCGGGTGGTGGTAGAAGCCGGGGATGGGCGGCGCGAGGATGGCCCCCATTTCCGCCAGCGCGGCCATGGTCCGCAGGTGCCCGAGATGCAACGGACTCTCCCGCACCATCAGCACCAGCCGCCGCCGCTCCTTCAGGGTCACATCCGCCGCGCGCACCAGCAGGTTGGACGTAATGCCGGCGGCGATCGCCGACATAGTGTGGATGGAACAGGGGGCGATCGCCATGCCATCGGTGGGATACGATCCGCTGGCCAGCCGGCAGCCGATGTCTTCGAGCGGGTACCAATAATCCGCCAGCTTCTTCACATCGGCCGCCAGCCGTCCCGTTTCCAGGTGCAGGGTCTTCTCGCCGCTGCGCGTGAGCACCAGGTGAATCTCCACATTCTCCCGCTGGCGCAGCCGCTCCAGCAGCCGCACCCCATAAATCGCCCCGCTGGCGCCTGAAATCCCGACCACAATTCTCATCCACTAACCTTTCTGGTGGGGCCCCTGGTAACCGCGATGCACCCTCGCTCTCTCCGTTCTTCTCCGCGCTTCCTCCGCGCCCTCCGCGTCTCTGCGGTGAATCGAGGCCTGCGGTGAATCCGAGGCCCGCGGTGAATCCACACCCGCGGTCAATCCACGCCCGCGGTCAATCCACGCCCGACGCCCCTCACAATCGCTTCAACATCTCCTTAGCTTCCTGGAACCGCGGGAATTTCTCTTCGGCCTCCCGGAACTCCCGCGTATGCACGCAGCGCCGCACGCGGCGATGCTCCACGGGATAGCGCAGGTGCAGCATCTCATGGTACATCACGTACTCGAGCGCCAGCGGTGGGACCTTGGCATTATCGAAGATCCGGCTGATGATGATGGCATTGTGCGAAGGGTCGAAGTGCCCCAACAGGCTACGCGACGCCCCCCGGCTCCAGCCCAGTTGCGGCCTTCCCATCAGCCCGTCGAAGTACTGCGCATTCAGCCGCTCGAAGATTTCCTCCAGGTCGTGGTGCTGCCCCTTGGGGCCGGAGAGGAATTTGCGCCCGCGGATCTGCCGCACCAGTTGCGCCTGCCGCCGCACATCGCGCCGGTTCAGGTAAAGCTTATACCGGTGCTCATAAGCCCGCGCCGCCGGCTTGCGGTAGAGCTTGCCCAGCAGGATGTGCGCCAGCGACTCCATCACCGGCGCCGGCGCGCCCTCCAGCAGGTCGGACATGCGCACGTGCAGCGAGCCGTTCTCCAGGCGGATGAAGCTGTCGGCATTGGCGAACCGGCAAAACTCTACCCGCAGCACCGGCAGCGGCGTGCGCGGTTTGATCTCGCGAAACACCCGCGCGTAAATCTCTTCCGGAGTCTCGAAGAACAGGGAAGTTTGCAGCCCCTCCAGGTCGAGCATCCCCTGCGCGTTGTCCATCTTTCCTAGCGTACCGCGGGTGTGCGAATCGCGGCGCCGGGCATCGCCAGTCCGATTCGGACGGCGCTTTGCGCGGATCCGCACGCCGTTCCGGACCCCCGCGGACCGGGTTGTTCCTTGTGGAACGGCCCCCGCGGCCGGCGCCGCGTTCACTGGCCGGATGCCGTGACGGTCAGATTCACCGCCTGGCTGGCAACTCCGCCTACAGTCACCACCACGGGTTGGTCGCCCAGCGGGGCGTCGGCGGGCACCGTGAAATTGATCTGGGTCACGCCGGCCAGCCCCGGGGGAATTCCGGCAAACAACAACTGGTTCGGCGCCACCGGCACGCCGCCTACGGTCACCGCAACGGGTTGCCGCGGGTGGGGCAGCGAGGCCACCGGCGTACTGGCGGCCGGCGTCGCCCCGGTGGCCAGCGTGGGAGTCACGTCGCCCTCCCCGGTGATGTAAGCTACCAGCACCGCACCCTGCTGCGCGGTGGCGGCCGGGGATCCCGAGGGACTCCAAAGGCCATACAGTCCGGGCGCCGTCGGGGCAATCGTCAGCGCCAAAGTGGCCACCTGCCCGTTGTTGTTAACCGCCAGAAGGGCCGGGCCGGCGCTGGTTTCGCAGGGAATCTGCAGATCGATCTGCCCCGGCGACGCGTAGTAGAACGGCGCGGCCACACCGTTTACCGTGGCCGAAACGCCCGCCAAAGTGAGCGGCAAGGGAAACTTGCCGGCCGTGCCAGCGCTGTCCCCTGGCCCAAGTTGCGTGCCGTACACCGCGATCTGTTCGCCGGGGGCGAAGGCAACGGCATTCGAGGCATTGTTGGCCGCGCCGGCGATGCTGGTGGTGGTCGACGCCCCCACTACCAGGGCCACCGGAACGGTGAGGTATTGCGGGAGGGCGCCTGCCGACTGGATCGCCAACAGGGCCTGGTAGACTCCCGGGGAAAGCCCCGCGGCGGCGGCCGAGAGGCTCACTTGTGCCGATCCGCTGCCCGTCAGAGGGCTGACGGTGAGCCAGCCCGGGCTGCCGTTCACCGGCAGAATCGTGATGCTCCACTGCGGCTGGCCGCCCGTGAAATTCAGCGCCAGGCTGGGAAGTGCCGCGAGCGGGTCAGCCGGGACGGCAATGCCGATCGCCGCCGGACTTACGCTGAACACCGCCGGCGCCGCCGATGCCGCGGCAAATTGCACCGTCGCCGTAGCGCTGGCCGATCCCGCGGGCGTGGTCCCGGTAATGGTGAAGCCCTGGCTGGCGGGCGGAGTGAGGTTGGCGGAGCAGACCGTGCCTTGCAGCGTACCGAACGGCGCCAGGCGGTTGGTGCCGAAAATCTGCGAAATGGAGTTGCTGTCGTCTGTGGCGCCGGCGGTGAATTTGCTGAGCACCACGGCAAAGCCCGAGAGTTCCTGCACGGTCAACTGGCCGGCAAACGGGCAATCGGCGGATTGCGGATTCTGCACCACCGTCGCGGGCGTGGCGGTCAGCGAGATCTCGGGAAACAGGCCGGGCCCGGTGGGGCCGAGAAATGTGACCGTCAGCGATTCGCTCCACGCCGTGCCGTCCGCATCGGCGCCCGAAAAAGTGAACACTCGGTTCGCCGGAGGGCTGAAGCCGGTGGCTTCGAGAGTGGCCGTCAGGGAGCCGTTCGCGGGAATCTTGCTGCTGCCGAAAAAGGCCACAATCTGGGAGGTCTCATTCTGGGAGCCGATCGTGAAACCGGTCAGCGTAGTGGCCACTCCGTTCTGATTCGACAGCACGATGCTGTAGAACCACGCCATGCCGGACGCGCTCACAGTGGCGCTCACCGGACTGGGCGAAATCGACGGCACTACCATCGACCCCTTGGCCGGCGGCTTGATCGCAACGGACGTGGTAGCGCCGGAGCCATCGTAAATCGCGTCGCCGCTGTAGAGCGCGGAGATGCTTCCGTTCCCCGCGGCAATCTGCACTCCGGTGGCGCTAAGGGTAGCCGCGCCGGCTGAGAGAGTGGCGCTGCCGAGGATCGAATTGTTCGCCAGGAAGGTGACCGTCCCGGTGGGAACGGCACTCCCGGCGCCGCTGACGGTGGCCGTCAATTGCACGGTATCGCCCAGGGCAGCGCTGGCGGGCGAGGCGGAAAGCGTGGTCGTAGTGGCGCTGGCGGTGCTCCACTGGGTCACCAGGTTGTTGACGTCCACCGATCCCCATCCGGTGGTGAGGTCGTAGCCGGGGCCGGCGCTGTATCCCACCAGTCCATCCACGCATCCGGAGCTGGCTTGCACGCAAGGCACCTGGTTGTTGCCGGCTGTGACGTCGTGGAAAATGCCGCTGGAGGATTGCGCCAGCCGGTAGAGGTCCGGGTTGATGTTGCCCAGGCCGGATTGCGCCAGCAGGCCCTGTGCGGTCAGGTAGTGGTTGAGCAGCGCCACCACCCCGGCGAAGGCCGGAGAGGATACCGAAGTGCCGCCATAGATGCCCGTGGCGCCGCCCGTAACCACCTCGTAGCCATCGTGATCGGGCGAGGCGGGAAAAGCCACATCGGGGACATGGCGCACGCCGTCGGTGGGCACCCCGGGGCCGGTCTGCCAAACTGGTTGCGCGAACAGCAGGCTGGCGCCGCCGCCGGTAGTCGAGAAACTGTCGCGGGCGGCGGTGTCGTTCCAGGCGTCTTCGGGAATATAGGAGAGCGCCGAGCCGCCATTGGAATCGTTGGTGGAAGCCCAGTATTTGCCGCTGCCTTCAGTAAGCGTAGTCCCGCCGACCCCCGTGATTTCCGGGAAATCCGCCGGGTACGAAGGGCTGGGACCCAGCGAGCTTTGCGGGGTCGGCGAGCCGTAAACCAGGTCGCAGGTGGCCGTGCCCGCATCGCCCGAGGCGGCCATCCAGGTGATGCCCTGGGCGTTGGCCTGCTGGGCGATGTATCGCAGGTAAGCCGGAGAAGACGGCTCGCAGGTGCCGAAACTGAACGTCAGCACCGGCGCCAGGTTCTGGTCGATGGCGTACTCGGCGGAGGTGAAGGCATCGTCCGAGTACACAAAGACGATATTGGCGTTGGGCGCCACGGCGCCGGACCATTCAATGTCCAGGTCGGCTTCGGCCAGTTCCAGGCCGCCCAGGTTGCCGGGACTCTGACCTACTAGCACCGGTTGCGGGTCGGCGGCCGGCAGCTTGAACTGGCTGCGAAAGGTGCGGATGTCGGTCAGATTGATGGCGGTCTGCCCGGCCACGGCGACATTTTGCCCCGTACCATTGATCCCGGCGGCGTATAGCGGCTGGATATCGAAGATGGTGGCGAAATCGTCCGGCGCCAGGTAGTGGGCGCCGCCCACAGTGGCCTCCGGCCCGGCGCCGCCGAGGGCGGGCAGCACCATGGGTTGGGGGTGGAAATCGTGCAGGCCGTAGATGCCCGCCACCACCCCGTGGAAGGCGGCCGGAATCGAGGGCGCGGTGGCATTGGCGAAGTGCAGTCGGCCACTCACCAGGTAATGGTGAAACTCGGTATGGAAGGCGCGGCCCGCTGCCGCGGCGTTCCCGGTGGCGGCGATCCAGTGGCGGCCGCGAGCCGTGTCGGTTACCTTAAGACCGGCGGATTCCAGCCACCGGCGTATGGCCGCCAGGTCGCCCGTGCCGGCGCCGAAGCGCGCGCCAAACTGCTCGGGAGTGAGGAACCGGCGGTAATTCGGCGAGGATGGCGTGTGCAACTCGTCAAGGAAGCCGTCCAGGGATGGATCCGGCCGCAACAGCACCGTGATGCGATTGAGCGGCATCGCTGGATCGACAGGACCCTGGTCGTATTGCGCCAGGGCCTGCGCAACCACCTGCCCCGTCAGCACCGTGGTACGGCTCAAGTCCACCGGACCCGCGATGCGGTCCTGGGCCGCCGGCAGCCCGCCGGCCGTCAGCGTCAGCAGCGCCGCCATCGCCAACCAGCGCCGGTGCGGGGCACAACCCGGGATTTGGCGGAAACACATGGCTTAAGCCCTCAGCCTATGCCCTCGTCGGGCGGTTTCGGTGTCCCTGCGGAGCGAGTGCGAACCCACCACCAGCGGAGCGGATTCAGCCTGCATTGTATCAATATAGGCAGCATTGCTCAGATTAGCGGTTTTCGGCGCGAAAATAGGACAGACATGGCATGCACAATGGCGGCAGTACGGGCACGAGCCGAACACGCACGGGCCTGCCGGATCGCGGCGCTGCTTCTGATGGCCGTCGGCGGCTTGGCCGGGCAAACCGCGGCTTCCTACGACGTGGTGGTCTACGGCGGCACCGCCGGTGGCGTCATTACTGCGGTGAGCGCGGCCCGTATGGGCCTGAAAACGGCGCTGCTCGAGCCGGGCCGGCACATCGGCGGAATGGTCGCCTCGGGTCTCTCCCATACCGACGTCGGGCGGCGCGAAGTGATCGGCGGCTACTCCCTGGAATTCTACTGGCGCGCGGGAACCTTTTACGGCCTGCCGCAATATCTGCAAGACATCGCCTGGTATGTCGAGCCGAAAGTGGCGTCCAGCATTTTTCAGACCATGCTCCAGGAAGCCGGCGTCACCGTGCTCACCGGGCGGCGGCTTCGCGAGCAGCAAGGCGTGCGGATGGAGAACGGCCGGGTGGCCTCGCTCCAAACGGAAAACGGCGAGCGCTACACGGCCAAAATATTCGCCGACGCCACCTACGAGGGCGACCTCATGGCAGCTTCCGGCGTGACTTACACCTGGGGGCGGGAGAGCCAGGCGCAATACGGCGAGTCGCTGGCGGGCGTGCGCGGCGAAACCCCCAAGCACCAGTTTCTGGTGGACCTTTCCCCTTACGGCGCGGATGGCAAGCTGCTGCCGGAAATCTCGGCAGTGCCGGCCGCCCCGGCGGGCTCCGCCGACCGGAAGGTCCAGGCCTATAACTTCCGCATGATTTTCTCCGAAGACCCTGCCAACCAGGTGCCTTATCCAAAGCCAGAGGGCTACGATCCGCAGCGCTACGAACTGATGCGGCGGCTGCTGGCGCGCGAGCCTGGGCTGCACATGGGCGATGTGCTCTCCGTCGGCCCGATTCCCAACCGTAAGGTGGATATCAATAATAATGGCCCGTTCTCCACAGACTACATCGGCGGAAGTTGGGATTTTCCGGAGGGTAATTATGCCCGCCGCGCAGAAATATTTCGCGCCCACGAAGAATACACCAAGGGGCTGCTGTGGTTCCTGGCGCACGACCCCGCCGTGCCGGCGGTACTGCAGGCTGAGGTCAACCGGTGGGGGCTGGCCAAGGACGAATTCACCGGCAATGGCAACTTCCCCTGGCAGCTTTACATTCGCGAGGCGCGCCGCATGGTCGGCGAGTATGTCATGACCCAGCGGGATATCCAGACCGATCTGACCAAGCCGGACGTCATCGGGATGGGGTCCTATAACAGCGATTCGCACAACGTAGAGCGCGTGGTGAACGCAGCCGGGTTTGTGCGCAACGAGGGAGACATGCAGGTGCCGGTCAAGCCCTATCAGATCCCCTACCGCATCCTCGTGCCGAAGCGCGGGCAGGCCGCCAACCTGCTGGTTCCGGTGTGCTTCTCGGCCAGCCACGTGGCCTACAGCACCCTGCGCATGGAGCCGCAGTATATGATCATGGGGCAGGCCGCCGGAGTCGCCGCGGCGCTGGCCATCCGCGCCGGAACCAGCGTGCAAGATGTGGATACCAGGGAACTTACCCGCACGCTGGTAGCGCAGGGCGCCATTCTGGAGTATGTGCCCTCGGCGCAGGAACGGGCTATCGGCATCTTGTGGGCGCGGAAAAAGTAAGTCGCACCCGGCACGCCGCGCACCACCACCGCTGGATTGCATTCCCTACAGCCATGGCGGACAATGGCCGTATCGTGAGTAAGACTTTGGCTACAAGCATTCATTTTGCGGCTTTCGGCATCGCCATGCTGGGGGCCGGGTCGTTGTGGGGACAAACGCCCTCGTTCGATGTGGCGTCCATCAAACCCTCGGAGCCTATCACTCCGGCCATGATCGCCTCCGGAAAATTACACGCGGGAATGCGCATTGACGGGGCCCGCGTGGACATCGGGAATTTTCGCCTGATGCAATTAATCATGAAGGCCTGGGACGTAAAGATGTACCAGGTGCAGGGTCCGCCGTGGCTGCTGACGGGCCAGGCATTCGACATCGTCGCCAATCTGCCGGCAGGAGCGACCAAGGAGCAGGTGCCCGCCATGCTGCAGAAGCTTCTCGCGGACCGCTTTAAGCTCCAGGTGCACACCGACAACGAACCCCACTCGGTGTACGCCCTGGTGGTGGGCGAAGGCGGCCCCAAATTGAAGGAATCCGCCGCGCCGGCGGGAGACGCCACACCGCCCGCGGGCGTGACCGGCAGTAGCACCGCGACGGTCAACATTGGAAAAAATGGCGGCGGCACGGTTACCGATGGCGCCGGCCACAAACAAACCATGACCCCGTCGCCCGATGGCAAGACGCTGCACATCGAAATCTCCGGCGCCACCATGGGGGAGTTGGCCGATGGATTGTCCCCCCTGACGGACCAGCCGATCGTGGACGCGACCGGCCTGAAGGGAAGATACGACGTGACGCTGGACATCTCCATGGCGGACTTGATGAACGCCGCCCGGTCGATGGGCGCCAACGTGCCGCCCCAAAGCGCCGGCGATCCGTCGAAACCGGCCGACGCGGCGTCGGACCCCGGCGGCTCGGTTTTCACGGCGGTCAAAACGCTGGGCCTGAAGCTGGAGCGGCGCAAGGAGCCGCTGCTCCGCATCGTGGTGGACCACTGCGAAAAAATGCCCACGGACAATTAGGTGCGGCATGAGGGCTGCGATTCTGTGGACCTGCCTCGCGCTGGCCGCGCCCCCGGCCGCGGCCCAGACGCCGGCCGGTTGGAAGCTCGTCTGGTCCGACGAGTTCAACCGCGACGGCCGGCCCGACCCCGCCAAATGGACCTACGAAACCGGCTTCGTGCGCAACCAGGAGCAGCAGTGGTATCAGCCGGAGAACGCCTGGTGCGAAAAAGGGCTGTTGATCATTGAAGGGCGGCGCGAGCGCAAGAAGAACCCGCGCTTCGTCAAGGACGGCGCGAATTGGCAGACCAGCCGCGAGTACGCCGGGTACACTTCGGCCAGCCTCACCACCAAGGGGATCGCAAGCTGGCGCTACGGCCGATTCGAGATGCGCGGCCGCATCGATACGCGCGCCGGGCTATGGCCCGCGTTCTGGACGGTGGGCGTCGAGGGGCGCTGGCCGCATAACGGCGAGATCGACATCATGGAATATTACCGCGACATGCTGCTGGCCAACCTGATCTGGCAGGGCGAAGGCGGCATGTACCGGACCCGGTCCTTCACCCGGCGGAAGCCGATTGCGTCCTTCGCCGACCCGCAGTGGGCCTCCCAATTCCACGTGTGGCGCATGGATTGGGACGAGAACCGCATCGTGATCTCCGTCGATGGCGAGGTGCTCAACGATTCCGACCTGAGCCAGGCGGCCAATCCGGACGGCACCAACGGATTCCGGCAGGCGCAGTCGATAATCCTGAACCTGGCGATTGGCGGCACGGCGGGCGGCGACCCTTCCGCCACCCAGTTTCCGGCGCGGTTTGAGGTGGATTACGTGCGGATTTACCAGAAGCAGTGAGCCGCGCCGGAAAGCGTTTATGTTCTCTCTCGAAATCGAATGCGACGCCGAAGATCGCGACCTGCTGATTGCCGAGCTTTGGGAACACGGATCGGAGGGCATCGTAGAGCTGAGTCCGCGGCGCGTGCGGGCCTTCTTCGAGGACGCCGCCGGGAGCGGTGCGCTGCTGGGCCTGTTTCCGGGCGCCCGGCTGCGCCACGAGGAGCAGCGGGACTGGGTGCAATCGGCGCGCGACCTGCTCCAGCCGATGGAGGTGGGCGCGCGCTTCTTCCTGGTGCCCGAGTGGCGCGACGATCCCACGCCGCCCGGCCGGCTGCGTATCGCCGTGAACCCGGGAATGGCTTTCGGGACGGGGGTCCACGAAACCACCCGCCTGTGCCTGGAAGCGCTGGAAGATTTCCTGCGCCCGGAAATGCGGGTGCTGGATGTGGGCACCGGTTCCGGCATCCTCGCCAAAGCCGCCGAACTGCTGGGCGCGGCGCAGGTGTATGCCTGCGATACCGATCCGGTAGCCGTGCAGATTGCCGGCCAGGGCTTTGTCGGCTCGGCCGATGCGGTGGCCCCCGCATGTGTAGATCTGGTGACCGCCAACATCAGCCCCGAGGCCATCGTCGCTCTGGCGCCCGACCTGCGCCGCGCGCTGCGGCCCGCGGGAATCCTGCTCGCCAGCGGCTTCGAGGTCCAGGAGGTGGAGCAGGTGAAAGCCGCCTTCGCCGGCCCCGCCGAGGTCCGCGCAAAGGGCGCCTGGGCGCTGCTGCGCATCGGGCCGGTGTGACTGCCGGTTTTTCTTGCTTTCTCCGCGCCTCTGCGGTGAACGGTCCCCCTGCGGTGACATAGCCCGTCGGCAAAACGACCTCGCCCGCACGCGAGCCAATCTCTAGTTACTAGTTGACCTGTGGTTACGACCCCAGACCGCGCTTCCATCCCATCTCCGAGTCGGCCACCACCCTCTCAGAGCACCCGTTGGCGGACGCATGGGCGTTTATGGGGAGTAATCGAGGCCGACATCATCATTCGGCCACGCTGAAACCGTTGCACGTCCCTCATGGCAGCTGTCCATGAGGCGCATTTGCAATACCGACGGCGCGCTCAGAAATCCGACACGTCGGCTCCGCCTACCTAGTGCCTGCTATGGATAAGACTACGTCTTAGAGACCAAGAATCGGCGAAACAGGGCGGTGAATTGGGATTGGGGGATTTCGGAAACGTTTGGTCCGTGCCGTTCGTAGTATTTGCCCTGAAAGTCACACGGCTCACGTCCCGCTTCAACCTTGAAAACCACCAAGTGCAGCCCAA
>DATJRE010000252.1:0-23865 GCA_035505095.1 Bryobacteraceae bacterium
CAGGGCCGTGGCGCCTTCCAGTGTGTCCATGTCCTCCATTATGCGTGACGACCGCGTCCATCGGATTCCTGCGGCGCGGCATCGGCAGCCTGGGAAGCGCCAATACGGTCCGCGCGAGTGCTTGGAGAGCCGGGTTTGTCCTCCGCATTCCCCGATAGACAGTCCTTCGTGGGCCAACGGCCAACACCCGCGCCGCGTCACCTGCCGGAAATCCAGATTTTCGTGTCTGATATTCCCACATGCCACCGCCCCAACCAACCGCTAACTCCTTTCCTTTCTGCATGGCAATCCCCGTGCAATTTCCCCCGTGACGGGAGAAGTCTCCTTATGAACGATCCTTCAACGTACTGGCTGACCCTCACCAATGTGGCGCTCGGGGTGGTTACCCTGATTTGCTGCGGAGCCGTGGTTTTCGGCATCGTGCAGGAATTGGCCGCCAAGCGGAAGAAACACGCAGCGCTCTCCAATCTGGATCACGAAGTGTCCGACCTGATGGCTGCGTTCGATGGGCATGCCTTCCACGTCCCCAGCCTGGGCGTCACCATGGCTGACGGCGGCGAAGAGCTGCCTAAGAAAGAAAACGGGAAGTAACCGTATGACCTGCCCATTCTTGCGCGAAGCCGCGGTGAAGTATTGCCAGACTGCGGCCTTCCGGAAGTTGATTCCCCTGGCGGCGGCGGGCAGGGCCGATGAAAAATGCGATTCCGCGGCGCATGCCGCCTGTCCGGTGTTTCGCCTGCAAAATCAGGCCGCCGAGGCTGGCGCTTGCCCGTACTTGCGGGAATCGCTGATGCAATATTGCGGGGCGGCGCCGGTAGCGCGGTTCGTCCCCTATAGCGAAAGTCTGCTGTCGCGCTGCGGCCACGACGGGTTTCGCTACTGCGAGCTGTATCTGCAAATGGCCCATCCGGAGCCACCGGCAGCCGATACCGGCACGATCGCCGCGCCCGATTGGCTGCGTTACTCGGCCAACCACATGTGGCTGGACGCTACCGAAGACGGGTCCTGCCACGTGGGCATCGATGGCTTCCTCAGCCGGGCGCTGGGGCAAGTCGAAACCGTCAGCTACGTTTGGGAGCGCGGGCGGCACCGGCCGGCGGTGGTGCTCACGTCGGGTGGAATCGATGTGGAAGTGGTGTTTCCGAATGCGCTGCTGCTGACCAACTGCAACCGCTACCTGCGGGCCGACCCTTCCAAGCTTTCCACCGATCCGTACACCAGCGGTTGGCTGTTCGAGGGCACCCCGGTGGAAGGCACCCTGGAGCACCTGTTGTCGGGAGCCGCCGCGCGGGTGTGGATGGAGGAGGAGCAGCGGCGGGTGAACGAGTTTCTGCAATCGTGGCCGTCGCCCGAGAAAGCCGCTGCCATGTGTGACGGTGGACTGTTCGCGACGGGCGTGCTGCGGCAGCTCGATCGCAGCCAGGCGCTGGCCCTGGTGCAGGAATTTTTCTCGCCATACGCGAGTGGGAAAAGAGATCCACAATGAGGCGCAACGTTTTTATCTTCGCGGGCGTGTTGGCCGGCCTGGGCGCGGGCTGGGCCGGCTTTCCGCGCGCGATTTACACCAGCCGGCCCGAGCCGGTGGACTTCAGCCACAAGGTCCACGCCGACAAGGCCGGCGCCAAATGCGAGGATTGCCACGGTTTCCGCGATGACGGAAGCTTCGCCGGCATCCCCACGCTGGAGAAATGCGCGGGCTGCCACGCCGCGCCCATGGGAGCCACGGCTGCCGAGAAGCACTTCATTGACAACTACGTGACGCCCGGCAGAGAGCCGCAGTGGCTGTCTTACGCGCGGCAGCCCGAGAACGTCTACTTTTCGCACATCACCCACGTGAAGCGGGCGCAATTGAAGTGCGAGCAGTGTCATGGAAACGAGGGAACGGCCGACCATCTGCGCCCCTTCGAGCAGGATCGTGTGAGCGGTTACTCGCGCGACATCTGGGGCGGACAGGGAAGGCCGGGAATGAGGATGGCCGACTGCGTGGATTGCCATCGGCGGAGCGCCGTGAGGGGTTCGGCGCAGGCCGGCGAGCGCAGTTGCCTGGATTGTCACCAATGACGACACGCAGAGAGCTTTTCAAATTCGCGGGCGGCTCGGCCATGGGCCTGCTGCTCACGCCGGCGCCGTGGCGGCTGATTACCGATACGGCGCTGTGGTCGGAAAACTGGCCGGGCATTCCGCGGCCGGCGCGCGGTGAGATCCGCGCCAAATTCACCCACTGCGGGTTGTGCGCGGCAGGTTGCGCGGTGCGGGCGCGGTGCGTCGGGGAGCAACCGGTGTCGCTGGCGGGCGTAGAGGGCGGATTGTGCCCGTTCGGCGTCACAGGCCACCATTTGCCGTACCACCCCGAGCGGCTGAAGGAGGGGAACCGGCAGGAGGCCGCGGCGGCAATGGCCGCGGCGGTCTCCCATTCCACACCCGAGCGACGCGTGGCAGTGCTGGATCTGCGGCCCGGACGGACGGCGTCGTGGACTTACCGGCGGGCCATGGCGGCGATTCCGAACGGCTGCTACCTGGCGCCCGAAGAGCCGGCCTGCGCGGTGAACCTGGCGGCGGCCGCCACGGTGTTGAGCCTGGGAGCGCCGCTGCTGGATGGTTGGGGGCGGCTCTCGCGGGTGTTCGCCGCGCGCCCGAATTTCCGCCTGATCCAGGCCGAAGCGGTGGAATCGCGCACGGCGGCGTTGGCCGACCAGTGGCTGGCAGTGCAACCAGGAACTGAAACCGTGTTGGGCCGCGCGGTGGCCGGGCAAATCGGCACCCAGCAAGCCGCGGAGGTCACCGGTCTGGCGGCGGAGCAGATCGAGCAGGTGGCGCGCGCGCTGCGGGAGAACGGCCCGGCGTTGATTGTGGCGCCCGAGATGACTTCCGAAGTGCTGGCGTGGAACTTGCCATTGGGCGGCTGGGGAAAGACCGTGCTGCCGCGCCGCGAAGCGCCGGTTCCGGGAAACTGGGGCAAGGCAGCGCCGGTGACGGATTGGGCGACGCTGAAGGATGGCTCGCTGGGCGCGCTGTTAATCGACGAATCCGTGCCGGGTGCGCATCTGCCGTGGGCCACCATTCAACCTAAGCTGGCCGCAGACGCGGTGGTGGTGGCGTTTGCCTGGTCGCGCGCCGGATATGCGCGCCATGCTACGCACGTGCTGCCTACGGCGGTGTATCCCGAAGCGCTGGGCGATCTGCCGGCGGCGATCGATGCGACGGCCGCTGAATTCCGGCTGACCGTTCCGCTGGTCGCTGCGCCGGGCGGCATGACCGATCCGGTTGAGTTGGTGAGCGCGATGGCCGGGCTGGATGCGAAGGACGCGCTGCACGAGCGCGCCGCCGCCATCTACGCGGCGGGCCGCGGGAGCCTGCGCACCTATGCGGACGGCAAGAGCACCGCGGTGAAAGAACTGAAGCCCGACGACTTCTGGAAGGGCCTGAACGCGGGCGGCTCGTGGACGGGCGGTCCTGAAAACTGCGGACCGGCTCCCAAACTTAAAGAGGCGGCTTGGCCCGAGGAGGACACCGGGGCCCTGTGGCCGTTCCGGCTCGCCACGGAGCAGCCCGGCGCCGCTACGCTGGTTGCGCCGCTGATGGCGAAGCTTTCCCAGGAATCGCGGCTGCGCCTTGCACCGCACAGCGCGGCCATGCACCCCAGGGACGGATTTGAAGAGGGTGCGCGCCTGGTTCTGGAAACGCCGTACGGCCGGTGCCCCATTGTGGCGGCGCTCGATGAATCCGTTCCGCCGGGCGTGGTGCTGGTGGCGGACGGGCCGGAGATTGCCGATATCCGCAGCGCGGACGGCCGCGCCAGGGTGGTGCGCATATGAACAAGCGATATGGAATGAGCATCGACATCGACAAATGCACCGGCTGCGGCGCCTGCATGGTGGCCTGCGCGGTAGAGAACAACGTGCCGGCGCTGCCGCAGGCGAACGACCGCCGGGGCATCACCTGGATGCGCGTGTATAAGGTGGATAACGGCGCCGATTATCCCGAGCGGCGCTCGGCCTTCGTGCCCATGCTGTGCCAGCAGTGCGGCGTGGAGACGCCCTGCGTGCATGTTTGCCCGCAGCAGGCTGTGGAGGTGGACCCCGCCACGGGCATTGTGGGCCAGATGCCGGAGCGCTGCCTGGGCTGCCGCTATTGCATGGCGGCGTGCCCATACCACGCGCGCTATTTCAACTGGTGGGATCCGGTGTGGCCGGCGGGGATGGAAAAGACGCTGAATCCGGACGTGGCGCCGCGAATGCGCGGGGTGGTGGAGAAATGCAATTTCTGCCATGGGCGCTGGCATCGCGCCAAGGAACGCGCCGCGGCAGCCGGACAGAAGGATATCCAACCGGGCGATTACGTGCCTGCCTGCGTGGAAGCTTGCCCGGCGGGTGCCATCCGCTTCGGCGATCTGAACGATTCCACGAGCGAAGTAGCCGCCGACAGCCGCGACGCCGGCAGTTTCCGGCTGCTGGAAAAGCTGGGCACCGATCCGAAGATCTACTACCACTCCAAGCGCGACTGGGTGCGGCAAATCGCTTACGCGCCGCGGCCCGGTGGGATAGCGGCCGCCGAGCCGCGCGGAAAGGAGAACGACCGTGGATAAGGAATTCATCGCGCGCGGCGTGAAGCGTTGCTCCAGCGGGCGATTTCTGTTATGGATTGCGCCGTGGGCCGCGCTGCTGGCCTTCGGGCTATACTCCGCCGGGCTGTGCCTGGTGAAGGGCCTGAACCAGACCAACATGGACAACCGCTTCGCCTTCGGCCTGTGGATCTTTCTGGACCTCACCGTGATCGCCCTGGGCGCGGGCGCCTTCTTCACCGGCTTTCTGGTTTACATCTTGAAGCTGGATGAGCTGAAAGCCGTGATCAACAGCGCCGTGGTGATCGGCCTGGTCTGCTACTCGGGCGCCATCGCGGTGCTGGCGGTGGACGTGGGCCAGCCGCTGCGCTTCTGGTTCACCTTCTGGTATCCCAACGTGCACTCGATGCTGACCGAAGTCACCTTCTGCATCAGTTGTTACCTGACGGTGCTGATGATCGAGTATCTGCCCATCGTGCTGAAGAACCGCAAGCTGCGCGAGGTGCCGCGGTGCCTGGTGTTCGAGTTCGAGCTGCACAAGCTGGTGTACGTGCTGGCCGGCGTGGGGACGTTCCTTTCGTTCTTCCACCAGGGGTCGCTGGGCGGATTGTATGGCGTGTTGCGCGGACGGCCGTTTGCCTTCCGCGAAGGCCTGGCGGTGTGGCCCTCCACCTTCTTCCTGTTCATCCTTTCGGCCGCCGCGGTAGGGCCGAGTTTCATGGTGCTGACCACGCACCTGGTGGAGAAAATTTCACGCAAGAAACTGGTGCGGCCGCAGGCGCTGGAATTGCTGGGACGCATCTCCGGCCTGCTGCTGGCGGTTTACGTGTTGGCCAAGACCCTCGACACGCTGGTGTGGATCAACCGCACGTCACCGGAAATCGGATTCCCGGCCGCGCAGTACTACAGTTGGCGGCCGTTCGGCACGTGGATTCTGTTTGCCGAGATCGTTCTGTTCGGGATGGTCCCGGCGCTGATCCTGCTGGTGCCCAGGCTGCGCGCCCGGCGCGCGTGGCTGGTTTCGGCGGCGGCCATGGCCTGTTTCGGCGTGGCGCTGAACCGGTTCGTGATGACCGTGCAGACGCTGGCGGTGCCCACCTTGTCCTTCGACCAGTTCGTCTCCTACTTTCCGAGCTGGCAGGAAACCGGCACGTTTCTGGCGGTGGTGGCGTACGGGGTGTTGGTGTACTCATTCTCCTTTCGTTATTTGAGGCTCTTCCCGGAGGAGCGGGAATTGAAGATTGAGGCGGCGCAACCCTCCGTCGAGGAAGACGCCGAAAGCGCCCATCTGGTAGGGAGGTATTGATATGTTGCCCTGGAACTACGGATTTCATTGGAACCCCGCAACCCTGATTTTCATGGGGGCGTTTTATACCGTGCTGGTGGTGGTGGCGGCTACCGTGATTCGGGCGGCGCTGCGCACCCGCCGCGACCTGGCGGCGCACCGGGCGGAGAGCATCCGGTGGCACTCCGATTTTCAGGACCTGCCCGCGGCGGACCGGGTCTGCCGCCACGTCCTGACGGGCGAATTCAAACACCGCGAATGCCCCAATGCATTCGACTGCAGGGAGTGCCAGACGCATGCCGGGCTGATTGCGCGGCACCCACTGGCCGGCGGCACGGACAGCCCTAAGGATGCCGAAGAGGAGATTTTCGGCATGGCGTTCCCGCTGGACCGCTTCTATCACCGCGGCCACACCTGGGCGCGCCCGGAGAAGGACGGCACCGTGACGATCGGCCTGGACGACCTGGGGCGGCGCTTGTTGGGCGCGCCCGATGCGGTGCGCTTTCCCCCGCTGGGGACGCGCATCCAAACCAATGGCACAGCCTTCCACGTGTGCAAGCGCGACGCCGATATTGCGGTGCTGGCGCCGGTGGATGGCGAAGTAGTGGAGACCGGCAGCCTGGATGGCGCCTGGTGCCTGCGGGTAAGGCCGGCGGCCGCCAATGAGCTGGCTTTCCGCCATCTGCTGCGCGGCTCGGAGATCCGGCCGTGGCTGCTGCGCGAGATGGAGCGTCTGCAACTGGCGCTGACGGCGGAAGGCGCCGCACCCGCGCTGGCCGATGGCGGCGTACCGGTGGCCGACATCGCCGCGAGCTATCCCGAAGCGGACTGGGATGCCGTTTGCGGAGAAATGTTTCTGCGGCCGTAGCCGGTTCATCAGGAATCTCCTGCCAGGCAGGTTTTGCGCGGTACGGGCGCTACCTGGCGCGCCTGCCGGTTCGCGGACCTATTCCTTGGCGCCCTTGATCCAAGCCAGGATGGTGGCGTACTCCGGCGAGTCTTTGGTGAAACGGACGCCGCCGCCGTGGGACAGGGTGGTGGAGCCGGCCACACCTTCGGTTTCGGAGCTGGAAGTCGGCTTGCGCAGGATCAGGCTGTTTTCCGGGTCGGCCGTATCCACCACGTGCATCACCGTCGCCCAGGTGCCATCGAAGATCGTGTGGGTAGCGTGGCAGTGGACGCAGGCATAGCCATCCTTGCCGCGCTTTTCGAGAATCGGCTCCACATAGCCGCGGAAAAACGCCTCGTCCAGTTTGACCTGCGGGCGCTGTCCGGCGGCCCGCGTTCCGCCTGCCGCGCCCCGCATGGCCGGCGGCGGAGGATGCAGGATGTGCGCCACATCGGCCTCATCGGGCATGGCGTCTACGGCGGCCACCAACTGCTTCACCGCCGGCCCGGGAGGTCCGGCGATCCGGTTCACATCGGCAAAACGGGTTTCGCGCACCAGCAGGACCGCCTTGGCGGCCAGGCGCCGCGTCTCCGGATCCGGCGAATGGAGCAGGGGTGCGATGGCGGCCGCCATCCGGTCGGCGCTCTCGCCGAAGAAGGCAATCTGCTCGATGTCGTTCCCGATGCGGTTGTAAATGGGAGCGGCCGGCTTGGTATCCAGGTCGGCCTCCGGATCGTAGACATCGCCGCGGCGCAGCGGATATTCGGTAAGTGCCCTGAGTAACTCTTTCTTCTGCGAGTCCGCGCCGGTTTCCAAAATCGAGCTGAACTTACCCGCCAGCCGTGCTTCCACGGCCAGCCGCCCGCGAATGGCCCGCTCGCGATCAGCCGGCTGGCCTAACAGCGCTACCCAATTGTTATACAGATAGCGGATGTTCTCGTCCGCCAGGTTATAAATGGCAGCGCGCAGGTTAGCCTCCACCCACTCGGGCTGCGGCTGCGCCATGGCCGATAAGAGAGTATCTTCGATGCGGTTCTTCACCGGCAGATCGGCCGACCAGAACCAAAACTGCCACACTGCCTTGACCGCATTCATGCGGACGGCCACCGCGGGGTCTTCCACCAGGCGCAGCAGCGGCGGGGCGAATTCCGGGCGGCGCGCCAGCGCGGCGAAATGCTGGGCGAAGACGCGCGTGGCGCCCCAGCGTGTGCGGTCATCGGACGCCGAAAGCGCTGCCACCAGCTCGCCGGCCGGCGCATCCGCGTGCCGGCTGTAGCATTGGCGCAAGGCCCATGCCGCCGCGCGCTGCACCATTTTGCTGGGGTCGCCTAACAGCTTAGGAGAGACCGTTCCCGGCCGCCCCACCCGCCCCAGCGCCACCACCGCGGCCTGCCGGATAAGGGCGTCGGGCGATTGCGCAGCCTGCTGGATTTGCCGCAACACCTGGGGCGATGGCGGATCCCACACCTGGTCGAGTTGCTGCAGCAGCACGGCCGGGTCGCTGGCCAGCGAGTCCACCTTGGGCGAGTTCCAACCCTTCGCGCGGCCGGCGATGGGGTAATAGGCGCTCAGCGCCAGAATGGCCATCTGGGTTTCTCGGAAGGGCGTGCGAAAGTTCTCAAACGACTGCAACGGGTCCATCCATCCGCCGAACGCCTGCTGCCGCTTCATCAGGTACGCGATGGCCTTGGCAACCTGCGGGTTGTCCACCGGAATCCCGGCCGCCTGCAATGCCCACAGCGCGTGGCCGGTCTGAAATTCCACTTCCGGCTGATTGGCCTCGAACTTCATGGACCATTGGCCATCCGGACGCTGCAGGGACAGAATCCGCCCGGCGTTCTTCTGAATCTGCGCGTGGTAGCGCACCGGGTCGATATCCGCCAGCGCCTGGGTCTGGTAGCAGAGGTCAATCATATTCTTGACCTCGCCCGCGGCGATAAAATCGGCCATCCGCGGATCTTTGGTAACCGTCCAGGCGTACCAGGCAATTTCGTGCGCGCTCACAATGGGGGTGTTGCCGTTGGTTTCATCGCCCGGCAACTTATCCCGGCCGGCGTAGTATAAGTCCAGATAGCGCGCGATGCCCTCGCGGTAGCCGGCGCGAGGCTCGCCCGAAATCTGCTGCTCGAAGAGGTCCACCAGGTGGGCCATGCGCCCCAGCACGTTGGCCGGCGCCGAAATCACCCGCGCCCACACGGCGCCTTCCTGCTCGAATCCGTAGAACGGCCGCGGGTTGTTATAGAATCGCTCGATCAGAAACTGAAGCTGCTCCCGCTGGTGTACCGGGTAACCGTTGCGCGCCGCATACAGCGCCGCGCGCAAAGGAAAATGCGTGGTGTGGCAGCCCACACACAGCGAGGTTTCCTGGTGGACGCTATCCACGCGGTCGAATATCCCTCCGCGGCGCGGCGTGTTGACGTGCCAGGAATCGCCCGCCGCCAGGATGTAATCGAGCGCCGTACGCACGGCCACGCGCGGATCGCGGTAAGGCGGCGCGTCGTATACGCGGGTGCGCAGCCGGTAGGCCGGATAGTCAGCCCGCACCGCAACATAGTAAGTGCCTTTCTCTTTCAGAATGCGGGGTGTAAATGCGTTTCCCGGAAGCGCCTGGACTTCATGCGGCAAAGTAACCGGGTCCTCGCCTTCAAAATACTCGTCCAGCTTGCCGCCGGCTAACCGGAAGACGCGCACATCCACTGGAATCTGGTCGCGGTCGGTCAGCTCGACCTGGAAGAAGACCAGCTTGGGCGGGCCATCGAAATCGAACCGGTACCAGTCGGCAGGGCCCTTGCGGTCGGCTATTTCCTTGCGGGGCGTGCCCGGCAGGGGAATATATTCTTCCTCGTCACCCGAGGCAAACACCGCGGTGCCCAAGGCGATCGGCTGAGCGTCCTGCCATTGCCGGTCGGGCAGGCTTTTCACGGTGGCGGTCAACGGCCAGCGGTTCACCTGCAGGGTGTAGTTACCGGCCAGTCGGCCGGTCCGCACGGCCAGCGTCGCGGTTCCCGCGCGCGGCACGCGGAACTGTGTGTAATAATCCGGATCGCCCGTGTGCAACGTTTTGGAGGCCAGCACCACGCGGCCCTGGCGCAATTCCAACTCCACCCGCGCGCCGGCGGTCATGGCGCCCGGCGATCCCAGCGAGTACAGAAGGCTGTACTGGTGGGCGGTGTCGAGGCCGCGCAGTTCGATGGTTTCCGCTTGAATCGGGCCGGTCCGGCGAATCAGGCTGTCCAGGGATGCGCCCCCGGCAGACAGGGGTATCCAGACCGCCGCGGCAACCGCCAGAGTGCAAATACGAAGGCCCACCTGGGTATTCTACGGCAGGATGCGCCCGACCCGGTACTGAGGTCTGTATCTGACGTGCGTTCTTCGCGGTAAGATCGAGCGATGATCCGCTGGCTTCTGGCCTTGGCGGCGCTTCTGGGTTTGGCGCTGGCCGGCCGCCCATTCTTTGCCCGGCATGTGGTTTCCGCCGCATCTACCGGCCCGCCGTTCGTGGAGTTCGAAAGCGGACCGGTGCGGCCGCTGGCAATCTCGCCGGACCGCAACACGCTGTTTGCCGCCGATACCCCCAATGGCACTTTGGAAATTTTCGATCTGACCTCCGGCTCTCCCACGTGGAAGGCCAGCGTGCGCGTGGGACTGGAGCCGGTGGCCGTGGCGGCGCGCAGCAACACCGAGGTCTGGGTCACCAATCTGCTCTCCGACAGCGTCAGCGTAGTCAATCTCAGCGGCACGCCGCACGTGGTCCGCACGCTGCTGGTGGGCGATGAGCCGCGCGACATCGTCTTCGCCGGTTCTCCCCAGCGCGCGTTCATCGCCACGGCGCATCGCGGCCAGCAGCTTACCGACCCTTCGATTGCCAACGTGCCCGGCGCGGGCGACCCGCAACTGACCACGCCCGGCATTCCCCGCGCCGATGTCTGGGTATTCGACCCGGCCAATCCGGGCGCCACCATGGGCGGCACGCCGCTCGCGATCCTCAATTTCTTTACCGACACGCCGCGCGCCCTGGCCGTCAGCCCCGATCAGAACACGGTTTATGTGGCCGGTTTCAAGACCGGCAATCAGACCACCACGGTGCACCAACTCCGGGTATGCCCTGGCTTTCAGCCCAGCGTTCCCTGCAGGCTGCCCGACGGCACCACGAGCCCCGGCGGCAATCCCGGCCCGGCAACGGATGCCGCGGGCGAGCCGGCTCCGGAAGTGGGCCTGATCGTTAAATACAACAACGCGGATAACCACTGGGAGGATGAGTTACAGCGCGTCTGGGATAACTCCGTGCGCTTTTCGCTGCCCGATACCGACGTATTTTCGGTGGACGCCAACAGCCTCACCCAGACCGCCGCGTATGCTCACGTGGGCACGACCCTGTTCAACATGGCGGTAAATCCCACCTCGGGCAACTTATACGTGTCCAATACCGATGCCGTCAACAACGTGCGTTTCGAAGGCCCTGGTATCTACGCCGGACACACCGTACAGGGGCACCTGGCGGAAGCCCGCATCACCGTGATTTCAGGCGGCACGGTGGCCCCGCGCCACCTGAACAAGCAGATCAACTACAGCCTGCTGGCGGGGTCGCCGGGTTACGACCCCACCGTTAAACAATACAGCCTGGCTACTCCGGTGGACCTGGCGGTAACTGCGGATGGCAAGACGTTATATGTGGCGGCCTTCGGATCGAGTAAGATCGGTGTATTTGATACCGCTTCGCTGGAAGACGACACGTTCGACCCGGTTGCCGCCAGCGCCAACTACATTACCGTCAGCGGCGGCGGCCCGTGCGGCGTGGTGCTGGATGAGCCCCGCGGCCTGCTCTACACCCTGACGCGCTTCGATGACGCCGTGAAGGTGGTTAACCTCTCTTCCGGCCAGGAAACCGGGGGCCTGCCGCTACCCAATCCCGAGCCCGCCTCCGTGACGCAGGGCCGCCCGATGCTCTACGACGCCACCACTTTCTCCGGCAACGGAGAAGCATCCTGCTCAAGCTGCCACATATTCGGAGATATGGACGACCTGGCCTGGGACTTAGGCGATCCGGATAACTCCGTGACGAAGAGTCCCATTCCGATCAACTTCAGCGGCTTATTGAGCATCTTATTGGCCACCGGCCAGACTGGCGTAGCGACGCCGATTAATGGCACCGGCGTGCCGGCGGATTTCCACCCCATGAAAGGGCCGTTCACCACCCAGACGCTGCGTGGCCTGCGCAATTCCGGCGCCATGCACTGGCGCGGCGACCGCTCCACCGGCCAATTCGGCACCGATCCCTTCGATTCGAACCTGTCCTTTCTGAACTTCATTGTGGCCTTCCAGACCTTGGTTGGGAGCCCTAACCAACCTTCGCCCGCGCAAATGCAAGCTTTTGCCGATTTCCAGTTACAAGTGCTGCCGCCGCCCAATCCCGTCCGCAACCTGGATAATTCGCTGACCCCCTCGCAAAAGCGCGGGCAATCCTTCTTTTCCGGCACTCGCCCCGCCGACGGCATCAACTCCCCGCTGCTGAATGCGGTACTGGGCCCGTCGTCTTTCACCTGTAACGGCTGCCACACGCTGGACGCTTCGCAGGGCTTCTTCGGCACCAGCCGCAACCAGAGCTTCGAGGGTATGACGCAGATCGTCAAGATTCCGCACCTGCGCAACGTCTACGCCAAGATCGGAATGTTCGGAACGCCGGCGGTAAGCCAGTTCCTGGCGCCCGATAGCGGCCCTACCGGCGACCAGGTTCGCGGCTTCGGCTTTACCGGCGATGGCTCTGTAGACACGCTCTTCCGCTTCCTCACCGCCGCCGTCTTCAAGCCGACCGCCAATTCCGGCTTCCCGCAAAACAATACCGATGGCACCCGACGCGATGTGGAGCAATACCTGCTGGCCTTCGATAGCGACCTGGCGCCCGTTGTCGGCCAGCAGGTGACGCTGACTTCTTATAACTCGGCTGGCGCGGGGGGACGCATCGATCTGCTGATCCAGCGCGCTTCCATGCCGTTCGTCTCGCTATCCCTGGGCGGCGCCACTATGGAATGCGACCTGGTGGCGCAGGTGGTTTCGGGCAGCCGCGTGATGAGCTACCTGTACGATCCCGTGGCGGGCGATTTCGTGCCCGATGATGGGACCGCGCCTATCTCGGATGCCGATCTGCGCTCGCTGGCCGCCACTCCCGGCATGGAAGTGACTTACACCGCTGCCACACCCGGCTCCGGCCCGCGCATCGTCTTCAACCAATAGCCCCGGAATTTTTCCGCCGCACGTCGAAATCCCGCCGTGTGCTCCGACTCACCTATGAAAACGCACCACGGTGCGAGAATCGAAAGGAGCAAACGACATGAAATACATCTTAATGATGCATTGCCCGAGCACGGGTTACGACTCATTTGGCGCGTGGCCCAAGAAAGACATCCAGGCGCACATCGCGTTCATGCACAGTTTCAACAAGGCCCTGCGCGCCGCCGGCGGGTTAATTTCAGCCGAGGGCCTTGCCAATCCCCACGAAGCCAAGATCGTGCGCGCCGGCAATGATGGGCAGCCGATCACCGACGGCGTTTTCCCGGAATCCAAGGAATTTCTGGCGGGCTATTGGATTGTGGAAGTGGAGAACGCCGAGCAAGCCTACGCTTTGGCCGCCAGGGCATCGGCCGCTCCCGGGCCTGGCGGCGCTCCCATGAACATGCCGATTGAAGTCCGCCAGGTGTTGAGCGGCCCGCCCGAAGAATTCCTGTGACGCCCCAGGTCCTGGATGCCCGCGCCGAACACCTCTTGCGCGACCTTGCGCCGCAGGTACTCGGCGCGGTGATCCGCCGCTACCGCGATTTCGCCGCCGCGGAAGATGCCGTTCAGGAAGCGCTGGTAGCCGCCGCTTTCCAATGGCCGGGCGAAGGCGTCCCGGAACATCCGCGCGCCTGGCTAATTCAGGTGGCCTCGCGCCGCATGACCGATCACGTGCGCAGCGAGATCGCCCGCCGCCGCCGCGAAACCGCCGCGGCCATCGACATCGATGCAACCACCCCCGCACCCGGCCTGGAACCCGAAACCGGCGAGGACGACACCCTCATCCTGCTGTTCATGTGCTGCCACCCGGCGCTTACCTCTTCTTCGGCCATCGCCCTCACGCTGCGCGCCGTCGGCGGCCTGACCACGGCCGAAATTGCCCACGCGTTCCTGGTGCCAGAGGCCACTATGGCGCAGCGCATCAGCCGCGCCAAGCACAGCATCAAGACCTCCGGCGTGCCCTTTCAATTGCCCTCGCACGAGGAGCGCGCCGGGCGCCTCCGCACCGTGCTGCATGTACTCTATCTAATCTTCAACGAAGGCTATACCTCCACGGCCGGTTCGCAATTGCACCGGCCGGAGCTCTCCAGCGAAGCCATCCGGCTGGCGCGCGCGGTATACCGCTCGCTACCGGAGGACGCCGAAGCCGCCGGACTGCTGGCGCTGATGCTGCTGACCGATGCCCGCCGTACCGCGCGAACCGGCCCCGCCGGCGAACTGATCCCGCTCACGCAACAGGATCGCTCGTTGTGGGATCGCCAGGAAATTTCCGAGGGCACCGCGGTGCTCACGGCCGCGCTTTCCAAAGGCGCGGTGGGCGCTTACCAGTTGCAGGCCGCCATCGCCGCCCTGCACGACGAAGCGCCGCGCGTGGAAGACACCGATTGGCCGCAGATCCTGGCGCTCTACGATCTGCTAAAGCGCATGTCCGGCAATCCCATGGTGGTGTTGAACCACGCCATTGCCGCCGCCATGGTGCACGGTCCAGCCACCGGCCTGGAACTGCTCACCGCCCTGGATGCCGATGAACGCCTTCGCGGCCATCATCGCCTGCCCGCCGTGCGCGCCCACCTGCTGGAGCTGGCCGGAGACCGCCAGGCTGCCATCGCGAATTACCAGGCCGCCGCTGCGCTCGCGACCAGCCTGCCGGAGCGCAATTACCTGATCACCCAAACCGCCCGGCTGCGCGAGAGCTAAGGTATCCTGAGTCCCAAGGGGGACCGCATCATCGCCCAGCGCCGGAACGGGACTACGCCGCTGCTCGCCGCCCTCTGCTGCGCGCTCGCGCCTGCCGTCGCCCAAGCTCCGCCCGAGGTGCGCATCCGCAGCGCGGCTTGGTTTCCGCCGGGCCTGGTCATTTCCGCCGATGCCAGCCTGGTGGAGCTGGCCGCCACCGTGCGCGATCGCCAGGGCCATCTGGTGGGCGGCCTGCACGCCTCCGATTTCGAAGTGCTGGACAACAAACAGCCGCGCGAGATCACCTTCTTCTCCGAGGAAACCAGGCAACCGGCCGGAGGGTCCGCGCCGGCCAGTGCGGCCAAACCGTCCATGACGCCGGTAACCGCGCCGCCGCCCGAACCGCGAACCATTGCCCTGTTTTTCGATGACGGGCACGCTTCCATGCTCGGCGTGCATAAGTCCGCCGAAGCGGCCGCGCGGTTGGTGACGAACAATCTGCAGCCCAACGACCTGGTGGGGATTTTCACCTCCTCGGGAACCACCTCGGTGGATTTCACCCGCAACCGCGATCTGCTGCTGGCCGCCATCGCGCGCCTTCGGCCGCATCCGCTGAGCGGCGTGAGCGCCGCCACCTCGTGCCCGACGCTCGATTCCTACGCGGGCTACGTGATTCCACGGCATCTGGACCCCGCGGTGGAAAGCGCCGCACTTGCCGAAGCCATCCGTTGCAACTGTTCCTCTCCTCCTACACCGCAATGCGTGGCCTGGCAGCGGACCAACATCGATCTCGCCGCACGGACCGAGTGGGAGCAAACCCGCTATCAATACACCACCGACCTGGAGGCCATGGGCATTGTCATCCGCCACCTGGCGGGCGCACCCGGCCGGCGCATGTTGGTGCTGATGTCCCCCGGCTTCCCCAGCGGAGACATGCAGAAGCAAACCAGCGCCTTGATCGATGCCGCGTTGCGTGCCAACATTCGCATCGGCGGGCTGAATTCCGAAGGCCTGAGCACCCGGATGAGCAGCGCGCGGGGCATGGTGCTGAACGAGTTTATGACGGCGGCCGCGAAATCTACCGGCGGACAATTCCACCACGACACCAACGACTGGTTCGGCGGCCTGGAAGCCGCCACCGCGCTGCCCGAAGTTTCCTACGTCTTGGGTTTCTCGCCGCCCGGAGAACCCGACGGCAACTATCACGCGCTAAGAACCAGCATCCGCGGCAACCGCAGTTACAGCGTGGAAACGCGCACAGGTTACTTCGCCGCGCCGCCCGCCGCCGGACGCGAGACCGTGCAGCAGCGGATTGATCGCATCGCCATGTCCAGCACCGATCAAAAGGATTTCCCGGTGACCCTCGAAGTGCGCCAGGAACCCGCGCCGGAGGGCCAGGCACGGGTTCAGGTGACCATCGCGGTAGACGCCGGCGGCCTGCGATTCGCCAAAGCGGACGGCCGCCGCTTGCAGGAGTTAACCTTTCTGACGGTGCTCGAAGATGCGCAGGGCAATTTCGTGGCCGGGCAGCAGTCCGTGATAGACATGGTGCTGGCGCCCGCGACCTTCACCCAGAAGCTTCAGACGGGCATCCGCGCGGCTACTTCCCTCTCCGTTCCGCAACGGGGTTCCTACCGCGTGAGGGAAGTAGTTCGGGAGCTGGTACAAAATCGGATCTGGGCCTCTGACGCGCCGATCCAGGTCCGTTAGTTTAGCTGGCCGGCACCGCTGGTGCTGACCGCGCGGCACAGATGCAAACTCGAGGCCAGCTTGCCGGCGTCACCAACTTCGAAGGGCGCGCGTGCTATAGCGGCGTCCTGCGGTTTACGCTACCAGGTCGTGTAAGACGTTGCCCGCCACGTCCGTAAGCCGGAAATCGCGGCCGCTATACCGGTAAGTCAGCTTGGTGTGATCGATGCCAAAGAGATACAAAATCGTGGCGTGGATGTCGTGCACGTGTACCGGCTTCTCAATCGCTTTGAAGCCGAAGTCGTCGGTGGCGCCGTAGATCGTACCGCCCTTGACTGCCCCGCCCGCCAGCCACATGGTGTAGCCGAACGGATTGTGGTCGCGCCCGCGCTTGATGCTGCCGCCGGCCCCGCCCACTTCGCGCACCGGGGTTCTGCCGAACTCCGATCCACAGACCACCAGGGTATCTTTCCACAGGCCGCGCGCCTTGAGGTCCTTGATCACCGCCGCAAAGCCCTGATCGGAATTCTTGGCATTGGTCTTGTGGGCGAAAATGTCGCCGTGCGCATCCCACGGGTCGCCCTTCGAGTAATACACCTGGGTCATGCGCACGCCCTTCTCCGCCAGCCGCACGGCCATCAGGCAGCCGCGCGCCACCGGCCCGGGGCCGTAGAGATCCAGCGTGGCTTGCGATTCCTTGCGTACGTCGAAGACATCCGGAGCCTCGGTCTGCATCCGGTAGGCCACCTCCATCGACTTGAGGACCGCCTCCACCTGCTGATCGCTGCCCGTCTCGGCCGAGCGCATGGCCTCCAGTTTTTGCAGCAGGTCCATTTCGCGCTTCTGCTCCACCAGCGAGAACTTCGGATTATTCACATAACTGATGAGTTTCTTGGGGTCGAAATTCCGTTCGATGGTCACCTTGACCGGCTTGTCTTTGTCCTTCTTGTCCTTGCCCGCCGCGCGATCCTCCGGCATGGCGTCCGGATCGGCGTCGGGGTTGGCATCGGCAGCCGTTTGCACGCGATTCGAGATATAAGTGCCCTGGTGAATGGCGGGCAGAAATCCGTTGCTCCAGAGCGGCGGGCCCACGGTCGTCGGCACATCCGGGCATAGGACCACGTAACCCGGCAGGCTATGATTCTCGGTGCCCAACCCGTAAGTGATCCAGGCGCCCATCGAAGGACGGCCGGCTTGGTTAGCGCCGGTATTCAGCATCAGGCAGGAGGGTTCGTGGTTCGGGATATCGGTGTAAACGGAGCGGATCCAGCAGATGTCGTCCGCCACCTCGCCTAAGTGGGGAAATAACTCGCTGACGTCCATGCCGCACTGGCCGTACTTCTTGAACTTGAACGGCGATTTCATCAACTCGCCGGTGCGCCGTTCGGTGGCGATGTGGCCGCCCGGCAGCGGCTTTCCGTCGTATTTGTCCAGCGCCGGCTTGGGGTCGAAGCTGTCTACGTGCGACAGACCGCCGTTCATAAATAGAAAGATTACCCGCTTGATGCGTTGCGGGTAGTCCAGGTGTACCGCCCCGGAGGTTCCGTCCGGCAGGGTGGATTCGGCCGCCTTCAGAGATCTGCCCAGCAGGCTGGCAAACGCCATCATGCCAAAGCCATTGCCCACCCGGCAGAGCGCTTCTCTGCGAGTTAGAGGATTCAAAGCTTTATGAAACATCGATCTCCTTCGCTTCCTGACCGGCTATCAGTTGACAAACAGAAACTCGCTGGAGCTAAGTAACACTTTGGCATACCGGCCCCAGGCCGTCGGCTCGTATTTGATTTCGGCCGCTGCGCCGCGGCCATTTCCCCGCCGCCCGCCACCCACGCCGCCCATCATCCCCATCCCCATGGGCGTCTCCCCCGGCATCCCATCGGCCCCCGCCGCAACGCCCGCCGTGCCATCAGGGGCTGCATCGGCAGTCACCGTGTTTGCCGGCGAGTTCATTCCACCGCCGCGCCCGCCCCGTCCGCGCCCGCCGCCTTCGGGCGGCTTGTTCTTGTTCTCCTCGTATTCCTTCATGGGTTCGGTGTGCAGATAGTCGATCCCCAGCTTGATTTCCTCCTCGCTCGGCTCGCGGTTGTATACCAGGAGATACGCCTTGCGGATGCGCGCCCGGTTATCCGGTTCGGCGGCCACCCGCCTGGCCAGCGCCTCCGATTCCAGTTGCATGAAGTCGCTGTTCATCAGAAACAGCCTCTGCAACGGCACGGTGGTGGTAAACCGCTTTTCCGCGCTGATGTTAGGCGTCGGAAAATCGAATAACTGCAGATACTCATCCAGCTTATAGCGGCTCACCCGCCCGTATACCGTGCGGCGCGTGAAGCCTGGAGTCAGTTCTTCGCTGGGGCCTCCCAGTTCCTTGTCCAGATTGCCCGCCACCAGCAGCACCGAATCCCGAAGCTGCTCGGCATCCAGACGCTTGCGGTCGGCGCGCCAGTACAAACGGTTGCCGGAATCCTTGGCGAAAGCGACCGGGTCGTTTTCGGTGGAGAGCTGATAGACGCTGCTCAGCATGATTTCTCGATGCAGCTTCTTAATCGACATCCCGTTCCTGGCAAAAGTACTGGCCAGGTATTCCAGTAACTCGGGGTCCGTGGGCCGCTCGCCAGTTTGTCCGAAGTTACTGGGCGTCTCCACGATCCCGGTGCCAAAATGGCCCTTCCAGACCCGGTTGACCATCACCCGCATGGCGATCGGCTGCTGTAGAATATCCTCCGCCAGTTCCAGCCGGCCGCTGCCCGAATGGAACGGCTCGGGATCCCCCTTCGACAGCATGCTGAGGAAATGCCGCGGCACCTCCGGCCCTAAGTTCATCGGATTCCCGCGAATGCTGACGGGCAGATTCACGGGATTCGGCATATCTTCCACGCCGTGTAAGTAAGGATATTCCGGCTGTAGTTTCTTACGTGCCGCATCAATGTCGTTCTTGATCGAGGCCATCTGCGCCTGGGCTTGCGCGCCGGTGCGGCTTTCCAATCCCCACCCGCGGAACAGCAGCACGCCAGGCTTTCCGCCACGTCCGCCGGCCGCCATCATGGCCGCCGGATCGTCGGAATCGCGCAACTCATGCTGGAACACCTCAGTCCAGAAGTTGTTCTCTTCATCCGGCATGTTCTTGAGCCGCAATCCGCAACCGGGGCAGAAATCATCGTTAGTGATAAACTCGTTGGGCTTGTTGGCGCGCTTCTTTTTCTGGGTACCGTCCAGCGCTTTATCGGCGATGATTTCGTTCTCTTCGTTCAGGTCGCGGCGCGAGATCATCACCTTGACCACGTTCTCTTGAAATTCATCCGCCAGGCGCTTGACTTCGGCATTGCCGCCGCCAGCGCCGCCGCCGCGCCGTCCGCCACCACCGGCGCCCGCGAAGCCACCGCCTCCACCACCGCCCCGGCCTCCGCGCCCGCCGCCCGGCGCCGCAGCGGCTTTCTTCATCATGGCCTGCCAGGCATCCTTGTAGTGGTATTTATCGGTGGGCTTCTCCATGTACTTAATCCACCGTTCCAGCAACTCGTAATCCAACCTCCGCGATTCCACCACGGTTTCCGGATCGCGCTTCTGCGCCACCACTTCGTATACGCCCTGCAGGTAATTGGACGCCTGGAAAGCCAGCGCTTCCGATAACTGGTTGCTCAGGTTGGTCTGCAATTCCTGCAGCATCTTCTGTTTCTTCTCGACCTCCGCCTCGAGCGCCGTATACTTGTCGAGCACCGACTTGGGCACCAGCGGATACTCATGGTAGCGGGTGTTCAGAAAGACGCCCGCCAGCGAATAGTAATCCGTCTGCGGGATAGGATCGTACTTATGATCGTGGCATCGCGCGCAGGCCACCGTGAGGCCCAGGAAGCCGCGGGTGACCACGTCCACGCGGTCGTGCCGCTCATCGGCGCGGGTTACTTCCACCGCCCCATTGTCGTAATACCATGGACCCAGGCCCAAGAAGCCGGTCGCCGGCAACATCTTATAACGGATCTTGGGATCCATTAAGTCTCCCGCTAACTGAGCCTTCACGAACGTGTCGTACGGCATGTCGTCGTTGAAGGCCTGAATCACCCAGTCGCGATACACATAGGCGTTCGGATAAGGGTGATAGCCGCGCGGGTTGGGGTTCAGACTGCGGTAATCGTCCTCGCCGTAGCGCGCCACGTCCAGCCAGATGCGCCCCCAGCGTTCGCCGTAGTGCGGCGACGCAAGCAGCCGGTCCACCACTTTGGCGAAGGCGTCCGGCGAGTTATCCTTTTCGAAGGCAGCGGTCTCTTCCGGCGTGGGCGGAAGGCCGGTCAAATCAAGCGTGGCCCGCCGGATCAAATCGTGCTTGCTGGCGGCCCGCACCGGCTTCAGCCCTTCTTTTTCGAGGTTTGCCAGCACAAAGCGGTCGATGTTCGTCTTCGCCCAGCGGGCGTCTTTCACCTGCGGCGGTTGGGGCTGTTGCAATGGCAGCAGCGACCAAAATTTCTTGCGTTCCGGAGGAATGACATATTTGCCGCCCGTATTGCCGGCCGCCGCTACCGGCCCCGCCGCGGAAGCCGGCCAAACCGCGCCGTTCTTCACCCAAGCCACTAAGTCGGCGATCTCGTTTTCGGCGAGTTTCCCGCCCATTGGCATTTTCAGCGAGTCGGTCTGCCGGACGGCCTTAATCAGCAGGCTGTTGTCGGGATCGCCCGGAACCACGGCCGTGCCGCGATTGCCGCCCTTGAGCAACCCCTCGCGGCTATCCAGGCGCAGTCCGCTCATGGCCGAGGTGGCATGGCAGGAGTAACAGTTATTAACCAGCACCGGCCGCACTTTCAGCTCGAAAAAATCGGGAGACGTCGCGGCAGGTTGAGCCTGAAGCATCCCCAACCCGGCAGTAACCAGAATAGTGACCGTACCGATGGATACAGACGGCGAGTAGCGCATAGTTCGTTTTCGCTTCAACCAACTCACGGCGAACGTCAGGTCCCTATCCATGAGCCATGCCGAAAGTCATTTGGGGACGCGGGGCAGCGAACCAGGAAGTCCCGCCTCCAAACCTTGGACCCGATCTGCGCCGACACGGGCTGGGAATAGGGGCGGCTACACGGCCCCGAGCTTTGAGTCTTTATATCATTTGAGCGGCGTTAAGTCAATGATTTTCATAGCCCTGATTTTCAAAACCAGGGAACCGGCCCGGGCTGCGGCACGCCCCCCGAACCGCCGTCCAGACATTCACTGCCGGTGCCGGAAGAGGCTGCGCGACTACAGGCGCAATCCCGCAACGGCGAGCATGGGGAGACCCGGAAGCGCTCATCCGGGCCGATCTTCCGGTCCCCACGACGGCCCTTTGCCCGTGCCCGTAAAATACCGAGTGACTCGCCCTGCGCCGTCCGCTGCTCCCCCGAAATCTGGTTCCGTCACGGCGCCCTCGACAGGCAACTTCATGTGGAAATTTGCGTCCAATCTTAGTGGAAAGCGTGAAAATATGCGAATCTCCCTGAAAGCCATCACTCTGAGTTCGGCCCTTCTGTGGGCGTTTGCAATGTTGTTCGTCGGCCTGATCCACATGGCCGCACACTCTTACGGCGGTGAGTTCCTGCGCCTGATGAGTTCGGTTTACCCGGGCGCCGACACCGCACCGCGCATTGGACGTGTGCTGCTTGGTACTCTCTATGGCTTTGTGGATGGCGGCGTGGCGGGCTGCTTGTTTGGCCTGCTGTACGACTGGTTTGTGGGCCGCCCCACGGCGTTCTTGAAGTAGTTTCGTGCTGAGCGGCACATTTCCCGGCCCGACGGCCTGAGCGGCGCGTGCCGCTGGCCAATTTGCCAGTAACCGGGCGCGCCGCGCACAACCGCTCCATCCACGTTATAAAGGAGAATGGTTCTCACACCACTGCAAGTGCCAAGGAGCCGCCTTTGAACCTCCGGTTGGAAGAACTGGTGGCGAATGCCACTCTCGGCATCGACACGCTGTGGGGCGGAGACGTGATGTGCCCCTCGGGATCGGGCCGGTTCATCGCCGATTCCTGGTTTGGAGACGAACCGCTGCCCGCGGCTTATAGGGCGATAGAGGCCTCTGTAGTGCGGCAATCCGGCGGCGTTTCGGCCAAGGTACCCGACCTGCCGGCGATTGACGCCTACCTGCGGAAGGTGGATATACCCGGCGCCATCGAAGGCCTGGAGCGCGTGGCCGGCGAACTGGGCGGCTTACGCGGCGAATACCTGGTGGGCTTGGCGCTGTGCTTCGACACCATGTGGCGCCTTGCCCTGGAGATTCTGGGCCGCGGCGCAAAGGTCCCCTATGAACACTGCGTGCAGGCTTCCTGCGCGCAACCGCCCCAAGCTTCCGACCCACAGGCTATGCGCGAACGTGTGGCGGAATTACTCGGTGGTCCGCCCGATCTGCTGGCCGCCGTGGATGCGTGGCGCGCCAGTCACCGCGTGCCGATGGCGTCCATCCGTCTTCTGGGCGCGGCCGTGATCGGCCACTTCGACCGGCTGACGGCCCAACACATCATGCCGCATCTGCCGCCCGAATGGGGCGAGGTGCCGCGAGCTAATATTGAGTTCCTGCCCATTCGCGACGCGTGGTTCTCGGGGTCCATGAACTACCTGGGGCGCAAGCGCCGCGCCGATGGCCGCCCCGAGTATGAAGCCACCTATGAGATCAACGCCTCACTGGATATTTCGCTCCCGGAGTTTCTGCAACTGGTAAGTCACGAAGTGGTGCCCGGACACGTCACCACTTTTGCCTACTTACAGGACCTTTACTGGCGCCGCGCGGTAGGCTTCGAAGCTTCCGTGGCGACCATGAACACGCGCTCCGCGACGCTGTTCGAGGGCATCGCCAACAATGCCATCCTGATGGCTTACGGGGTGACCGAGGTGGATGAGTTGCCCGATCCCGACCTGCAGATCGGTGTGCTGCTGGCGTTGTTGCAGGATGACGCCAAGAACCAGTCGTCGTTTCTGACCTGGGGCGAGGGTGCGGCGCAAGCCGAGGTAGCCGTGACGCTGCGGCGCGATTTCCTGGTGACACCGGAACGCGCCGACAAGCTTTCCGGCGCCTGGGGACGGCATCCGCTGCTGGGGCGTATGTACCTGCCGGCGTACCGGGCCGGCACCCGCAAGGTGGCCGCGCTGCGGTGCTCGTACCCGGCGGAGAAGCTTCTGCCGGCCCTCTACGGCGCCAACGGGTTAGTGGATATCGCCACGCTGGAGCGTTCGATTTAGGGGTGGGCGAACTGTCTTCTCCGCGAATGTCTCCGCGTCTCCGCGTCCGGCTTGGGTCGGTTGGAGATGTTTCTGGAGAGACACTGAGGGCACGCAGAAAATGCACTTGCAAATCGATCGCAATTACGCCCGGCAAACCCTGGTTCGCCTGATTCAGATCAATTCCATCAATCCCTCCCTGGCGGCAGGCGCACCGGGGGAACGTGAGATCGCCGCCTACATCGCGGAGTCGCTCCGGGGCGCGGGGCTGGCGGTCGAGACGTACGAGCCGGAGCCGGGACGCATGAGTGTGCTGGGGCGCCTGGC